>DASRNX010000072.1:0-4763 GCA_035647175.1 Clostridia bacterium
CTTTTTTATTTTAAATTTTTAGGAGGAATGAGAATTGGCAAAGGAAGTCAGCATGGACAAAATCGTTGCCCTGTGCAAGGGCCGGGGTTATATCTTCCCCGGATCGGAGATTTACGGCGGGCTAGCCAACACCTGGGATTATGGGCCCCTGGGTATAGAATTGAAGAATAATGTGAAAAGCGCATGGTGGAAAAAGTTTATCCAGGAGAGCCCCTATAACGTGGGCATGGATGCAGCTATCCTTATGAACCCTAAGACCTGGGAAGTGTCTGGCCATGTCGCCGGTTTTGCCGATCCGTTAATGGATTGCAGGGAATGTAAAGCCAGGTTCCGAGCAGATAATCTGGTGGAAGATTTTATGAAGGAGCAGGGCGATGATAATCCCCAAACGGACGGATGGGATGTTGAAAAATTGGAAGATTTCGTTCGAAATAACAGCATACCATGCCCCCAATGCGGCAAGCATAACTTTACCGATATAAGATATTTTAATCTTATGTTCAAGACCTTTCAAGGGGTTACCGAAGATTCCCAATCCGAGCTGTTTTTAAGGCCTGAGACGGCCCAGGGTATCTTCGTCAACTTTAGGAACGTGCTTCGTTCATCCCGCAAAAAAATACCTTTCGGTATAGGACAAATTGGAAAATCCTTTAGAAATGAAATCACCCCGGGAAACTTCATCTTCAGGACCAGGGAATTTGAACAAGCAGAGCTGGAATTCTTTTGTAAACCGGGAGAGGATATGGAGTGGTTCCGTTACTGGAAGGATTTTTGTAAGGACTGGCTCCTTAAGCTGGGCGTTCCGGAAGACAAGCTCCGAACTAGGGATCATAGCCAGGAGGAATTATCCCATTATAGCAAGGCGACCACGGATTTTGAATATCTATTCCCCTTTGGGTGGGGCGAGCTTTGGGGTGTAGCCAATAGAACGGATTTTGATTTAAAGCAGCACGGTGAACACTCCGGAGAAAACTTCACATATATAGACCCTGTTACCAACGAGCGCTATATTCCCTATTGTGTAGAGCCTTCGGTGGGCGTAGACAGGATGGTCCTCACCTTCCTATGCGCCGCGTACTGCGAGGAGGAATTGGAAGGCGGAGATACTAGGGTAGTATTGAGATTACACCCATATCTCGCCCCTTATAAGGCCGCTGTGTTGCCGTTGTCAAAGAAGCTCAAGGATCAGGCCCTGGAAGTATACAGCAGCCTAAGCAAGAAATTCTCGGTTGACTATGATGAATCCAGCAGCATAGGCAGGAGATATCGTCGCCAGGACGAGATTGGGACCCCTTATTGTATAACTATCGACTTTGATACCCTAGAGGACAATTGTGTTACTATTCGTGATCGGGATACTATGGATCAGATCAGGTTACCCATAGATGAGGTAGAAAAATACCTGGAAGAAAAGGTTTCATTTTAATGTGAAGATGCAAAGGCCGGCAAGCCATTATTGAGGCTTCCGGCCTTTTACATTCTTATTCGTTTTTCCAAATTCCTGCGGTCTGATCATATTTGCGCCTAAGTCCACCCTTTTATACTCACCCAAAAACTCCAGACATACCTTGACCCTTTTTTTCCTATGGTCAAATTTTTCGATTATCCCTTCCATGCCCATGAGCGGACCGCTTAGGACCTTGATATGGTTCCCTTCCTTGTAGATATCCGATAATTCAATGACTTCTCCGCCTTGGGTCAGACCGAGTATCATATCCACTTCATCCTTCCTTATGGGAATAGGTTCGCAATCGTCCTTTAAAATCCTGTACACTGAGGGAAGAGCTCTCAGTCCATAATATAGCTCGGCGCTCATCTTTGTGTGAGTCAAAACATACCCGGGTATCAAGTTTTTGATGCTCTCATAGGTCTTTCCCTGTCTGCGCTCTATGAGCTTCCTTTTGGGAACCAGGGTACGAATCTCTTCGTCCGGAAACAGGAGCTCTATGAACTTTTGCACCTCTGCCTCGCGTCCGGTCTCAACAAATATTGCATACCAATTCATGTATGACCTCCAAATATATGTTTTATGATCCATCTTATATCTTGTTTTAGTTATCGCAAAATGTCCCCATGCATTTACATTTGCTGCCGATGTTGTAACGAGTCGGCATGATGTCTCCCGCTTCTATAAGCGGCGAGTTCCCATTAGTAAAACAAGGCGGTGGGTACAAATCACCCGCCCCAATGCGATGGATTAGCGTGTAGTACAAATAATCTGGTGCCATTATCTACCGCCCCTATGATTAGAAGCTGTAAATCCCATTGTAATACACTATATGTCCAAAGACAAACTAATAATGGTCATGTCCAGCTGGGCTCCGCCCCCCGTTACCGGCTCCCCGGCTTATCTATGGACTTCTATTTTCCCATATCCATGAATACTATATTCACATACAGAAGGGGTGGTTTTGTGGATAAAAATACTATTATAAAGGGTACCTTCATCCTCACCCTGTCAAATATATTAATACGGCTGCTGGGATTTGTGTATCGCGTATTGCTGAGCAGAATAATAGGGCCCGAGGGTATGGGCGTATTACAGCTGGTAATGCCTATCCTATATACCTCCTTGGCGTTGATATCGGCGGGCATTCCCATAGCTGTATCCCGGCTGGTAGCCCAAAAAAGGGCCGTAGGGGATTATCATGGCGAGCGCAATATTCTCTTCACCAGCCTTGGATTGGTAATATCCCTATCCTTATTTGTCTGTATGTTTTTAATTCCCAATGTTAATTACATTGCAAAGGATCTTTTAATGGAACCGCGGGCATATGGACCGCTACTTGCCCTATATCCCGCAATAATAATGATGTCCATCAGCTCCGTCTTCAAGGGATACTTCTATGGAGTCAAAAACTTTTATCCCCCCGCATTGTCGGAATTAGTGGAGGAGATAATCACCATGGTGTTGGTGTTATATCTCATTGAAAAGGTCAAACATTTAGAGGTTTCCCTCCAGGTAACTGCCGTAGCCATAGCTATCGTTTTAGGGGAATTGTCATCCCTGCTGTTTTTAAGCCATAGCTGCCATAGATATCGCAATACCATACCGCTATCAAGAAATAGGATTAGGTCCCCTTCCCCCGTGGGGGATATACTAAAAATCAGCGGTCCCGTAACCTTAATTCGCTTGGTTTCTTCCCTGAGCACATCGGTGGGCTCCATTTTAATTCCCCAAAGGTTGGTTAAATCCGGTCTCGCCCACAGCCAGGCCATGAGCCTTTTGGGCATTTTAAATGGAATGGTGGTCCCCCTCATATTTATTCCCTTTACATTTGTTAGCCCCCTGGCAGTTGTCATTATCCCAAATCTATCTGAGGATTTGGCACGTAAGAACTGGGAGAGGATACGCTCTAAAATATCTAAAGCCATATTCATAACCATCGTCGCTGTTTTGCCCTTCGGTGCCATCATGGCGGCCCTTGCCCACCCCATAGGCATTTTACTATATAACCAAAAAGGGGTCGGAAGCATACTGGAACTCATGGCATATTTCTCCGGAATCAATGCGCTGAGCCATACCTTAAGCGGTATCTTAAATGGGCTGGGAAAACAAAATAAATCCGCCATGTTCTCAATTATAGGAGAGACCATAGAGGTAATGAGCATTTATTTCCTGGTAGCCCTCCCTGATTTGCGAATATACGGATATATTATCGGGTTTCTATTCTCCGGCCTTGTAGTCCTATTGATGCAATTTGTTACCGTATATAAAACTGCCAAGCTGTCAATTGACTGGTCGAGATGGTTTTTAAAGCCCGTGCTTGCATCACTTCTTACCATCTCTTTATCTAGGCTTGCCTATACATGGCTCTACAGCGGCACAAGAAACCTTGCCCCGTCCTTCTTCCTATCCCTACTTGTGGGTATCCTTACCTATATGCTAAGCCTTTACATAACCGGCATTTTTTCAGCTATAAAGAGCCTGCTTTTGCCCGCACGACGTGCGTAACACCCGCCCTAGACCCCCGATAGGACATCCCCATAGGGTGTTAGGGATCCATACGCTCTCAGCTTTCCCTCATATATCAATGTTAACTTGCTGCTCATCCTAAAATCCATTGGAGAGACTAGGGCGGGATGCTTTTGAAAAAAGTCTATTCCGCTATTTGTCAAAAGGGTGGCAACAAACTGGGAACAAAAATATTTATAAGTCCTTGGGATGGGTACCCCCACCATTACGCCTAGCAGGCCGAGAAAATTATACCCGTATCTTTTCCCGCTCATCAAAAATTTATTTAGCTCAGCCTTCAACCTGTAGTATTGATAGCTGTTTATAGTCAATGAATACAGGGCACACTGGGTCTCCGGAAATCTCCCGAAGGTCCCATACAAGATGTTTTCCCTGACGAATCCTCCAATAATGGGGTTTGACGGTTTCAACCTCCCAAAGCTATACAACTCCCTTAGATCCGAATCCAATGCAATAGATACATGGGAATAGGGTTCCCTAGTATACATCCTTATAAACTTAGAGGGTAACGTACCGCTATATGTCAGCAATATATATATTGTATAATTTCTATCCATGTCGATCCCCTTTAAATAATTTAACACGTCATTCCAGTTAAGCATGTCGATAATGGCTATTGAACTAGCACAACGCGTTAACTGATATACCCCAATCAATAAAGTTGATAAGGTGCCCTAATATATGAATTTTATATACTAGGCCACCGAAATTATATAGATAGGCAACCCCAACTACAAAATTTATTACCTATGGATAAATTTTGTTTTCGTCTTGTCTATCTATAACC
>DASRNX010000073.1:0-5229 GCA_035647175.1 Clostridia bacterium
TACCCTTTCAAGCTTCGGCAGGCCCAAGAGGTAGAGAAGCTGTGAGATATGGTAAACGCCCATATCAAACAATGCACCGTGCTGGGCTATCCATGCCTGATCAAATTCTTTTTCCGCATATCCGTCGACATATGGACGGCCACGGCGACGGTAGCCATAGGAGCGGGCGTGATAGATTTTGCCCAGCTTACCGGCGTCTACGTATTCCTTTGCGGCAACGGTTGCAGTATCGTAGATGCGCCCAAGCTGGATGTGTAGCATCTTGCCGTAATCTTCGCTGGCCCTATACATAGTGACGGCATCGGCAAAGGATCCTGCCATGGGTTTTTCGCAGTAGCAGTGTTTCCCGGAGCGCAGTACTTCAACGACCAAGGGAAGGTGTAAATTGTTATGAACCGTAACGTCCACGGCATCGATGTCATCCCTCTTTAGCATCTCACGGTAATCTAAATAGCGGTGCTCGATATTATAGTCGTCGCAGAATTCATTGAGCTTATCCTCATTGATATCGCATGCGGCGACATACTTTACACCGGGAATATTCTCGTAGCTCCTCATATGGGAACGCTGCTGAATACCAGTACCTATAAAGGCGATTCGAACTTCTTTTGGTTTCTGTTTAGGTCTCCATTCCATTTTCTTTACCCCCTAAGATATTTTTTATTTAAAACCGGCATGGGCCGGATTTTCGCAAGTATCCAAATCTATAGGACACTGAATAAAACATCGATAGCCTTGGGATACACGCTCCAGCGGGTAGTAACCAGCCGGTATTGTTCTCTGCCATACGTCCATTGATCGAATAGACGTTTTTTTAATCAATACTCAAACCGGGCCGACTTTTTCCAAGGACCTTCTCCCCAAAAACGAAGCTAAGCAGATATAATGCAAGGGTGACTAACATCATAAGACCGATTACCAAATAAAACTGCTTTACACCGAATATAGTTATGAGAACCCCACCAAGAATTCCCCCCAATACCCCGGCAATAGAGTTCGTAGATCCAAGAAGTGTTTGGGATGTAGCCTTCAGGTTATCAGGGGCAAGGGAAAAGACATAGCTGATACTGGTAGGCAGCATAAGCCCATTGCCGATTCCGTGAAGCACTGATATCGCGGCGACCATGGCAAAGCTGTTGGCGAAGCTGTACATAATGCACTCGATTATAAAAAAACCGGATGATATAAAAATAATATGATACAGCGGAAGTCTTCGCCTGAGGGGCTTTAACAATAACATCATGGGTATTTCCATAAAGGCCCTTATAGCCATGACAATGCCCATCTGGGCGATATTCCCATCTACGGCGGTCACAAGAAAGGGAAGAAATATCATTGAACAGTGGAAAGAAATCCTCTGAAACGCAGTAAAAATAATGTAAGCGATCAGATAATAGTTTTTGAACAGCTTGCTTATCTGCATTTCTTTAAGGGTAAGATGTCCCTTACTCGCGACATCATCCCTGGCGGTTTTAAAGTAGATGATCATTAAAAGTGCCGGGATGGTAACGACCGCACTTGCATAAAAGGTGAATTCTACCCCGGTTATGGGCAGGATGTATCCGAGGGCCAGGCTGGCAATCGCAAAACTGAGGGCGCCAAAAGCGCGTAGGGCACCATAGTTGAGCCTTTCATGAACGGAATTTTCAAGTACCCAATTATCTACCAGGGACATTATGGGCATCTTAAAAAACATTGTTATGGGTATGAGAATGAATAAAAAGGATATTCCCCCAATATTTATCCCTTTTGACATGGGTATAAAAGCGAACAAAACAGTGCTAATGACGAGGATAATGTTGATTACCTTTCTTACAGAACGTATCTTATCACCCAACATACCCCAAATGGGAGAGGAAAAAGCCCCGACTCCGGAATTTAACGCTGTAATAATTCCCACCTGCTGCGCATCAAATCCAATGGATTGAAGAAATATCGTAACGTAGCCGCCGAGTGAAATTGTGATATAGAAGACAAAATTCAATGCGGCATATTTATAGAACTGGAATTCCGATCTCTTTTCACTTGTTTTCTCTTCTGCAGGCACATCGTTAAAATTATTTTGGATCACCTATTTAGCTCCTTATCCTTAATATATTGATGGCAATAGGAATTGCTTTGAATATCATCAAATAAATAACCGATCAATTGGAGTCTCAAAGAGGCTGGACTATCCTTTGAAGCTTCAAAGGGGCTGAATTGCCCTTTGAGGTTTCAGAGTGGCTGAATTATCCTTGCTGTGTTACCGAGAATAGGGGTATGGGATTTGGCTGGGAGTATACTATGGTATATCTCCAACCAAATCCTACATTAAACTGCATGCGTCCCTGTATTAAATTGTAAGTACCTCTATACTGAATTGTAAGTGTGCTTTTTAAATACTATCTTCCGTTACGACCCCTAAACCATTTTGCCGATGCAGCAAGGCCGGCGATGGGATCATTGGGGAACCGGACGTTATTGACGTATTCTACGATGTACCAGCGGACGCCTGCTTCCTTGCGGGCGATCTCAAAATATTCGTCCCAATCGATGGTGCAGTTGGGATCATCAAAGAAGGTGTCCCGGCCTTCGGATGAATAGGGTTTCATATGTATGGTTACCCCACGGCCCGGATATTTTCTCAGCATGTCGATCATATCCCCGCCGCCACCCATTCCATTTCCGATATCATTTTGCATGATGACGTTGGATGGGGTGTTTTGGGCGATGATGTCCCAGGGCAGCTCGTCGGTATCGTCTGTAGGTCTAAACTCCGTGGCATGATTATGATAACCAGTGACCATCCCATACATGCCCAGCACATCGGAAACCCAGGTCAATTCCGCAGCGAATTTTAGGCAGCTCTCCCTGGTTAAAAGGGTCTCGTCCGGCATCCAAGGAACGATAATAAATTGATTTCCCAATACCTTGTTATAGGTGATGGTGGAATAGATATTGTCCGGGGACAGATAATCCCACGGCGTATGCCAACCCACGATCTGCAATCCGGTCTCGTCAAGGGCGTAGCGAACATCCTGGGCGGCGTACTTTAGCCCGCCGGCAAACTCCACTCCGTCATACCCGGCTTCTTTAACCAGCTTTAGGGTACCCCGAAGATCCTTTGAAAGCATATCCGCCACGGGAAAAAGCTGCGTGGCAAGGGGCAATTTTGTTTCCGTTACCGCCTGTTGATTTTCTCCCCATCCCGGGGGCAAACTGTTAATACCTTTGGCTGAGTTGCTCATATGCTCATCCTCCTATATGATTTTTAGAACAAGAACACAAGGGGACGGTCCTTCTGTGTTCTTGTGTCGTCCCCTGTGTTTACCATGTATACGATAGCTTCCGTTGCCTTAATTATACACAACATGTCCTGAATAAACAATGTGTTGAGCAAACAAAAATATACGCTTTTCTTTCATTTACACCGGTGTGATCTATAGCGCTTCATCGATGTCGGTCTGTCAGGCTATGGCAAATAATCGACTCTATAGTTATGGATTAACTCAAATCATATACTTTCCCCATAAACAAGATAAGTCCGGTTTTATCATCAATGATAGCAAAGAAGAATGGCCGGTCCGCAATGAATTCGTGTGGCTGAGCAGCAGCTTCCTCTTTTAAATCTACCGCCGTGACGGCTGCAGCCTCGCTGCCTTCTTCGTTGACCTCGACTACGGCTCTGTGAAGGACATCGCTGATAAAAAGCTCCTGACCTATACCTGAGAGGTTGGCATCGTAGGTAAAGGCGTTGCCCATGCCCAGGGCAGTGAGGCTTTCCTTCAGGCTTTTAATTCCGTATTCCATTTTAAAGCGGGGCAGATTAAGCATAACTCCGTCCATTTCGGCTGTACTTTCCCTTATTGCCCTCCACTTTTCGCTGTTCAAACCTTCTACAAAATCGTTGATGGGGGATTCACCCTTTGGCAGCACACAATACATTGCCATAGTTTCGTTTCCGTAGGGCAATCTCACGGCTGTATAATCTTCGCCTTGTCCATATTGGATCAGCCCCTCCCGGGTCATCATCATAGTATCTCGGGGACTACCATCACCTGCATAGAATTTGGATTCAAAGGTTTTATTTTTATCGAATTTGTCGGTCCAGTCCCCTTTGAAGTAAACGGCATTAATAAGGTACATAATAGTCTCCGGTGCAATGGGCGGTTCAATAATCTTTTCTATTTTACCGTCTGTGGCATGGGAAACCCATTTATTGATTTTTTCTGCAGACCGATCATTAGAAAAATCCAACGTTTCTATCCGGGCTTTGAAAATATCCTTGTTGACAGCAAGAAAATCCCCTTCAATGGGTTTTCCTTCCCTGATCCAAATAGAATTTCCTATGTTTAACCTTACTCCCTTCTCCTGATCCATAAGGAGACGCAATAGGTTCTTATAACTTTCATTTAGGATATTTATATCTATATCGGAGTACCCAAGGACTCCGGCCATGGACTCTTGTGTTTCTCCGCCGGCCCCCTGATAGGTCATGGAAAGCACTGTGGAGATACTCAAAGGGGATATAAATATATTCCCATCCATATCTTCTCGGTTCAGTTGTCTGAAGATATCGAAAGCAAATTCCGTGGTTCCCTCGATCATATCCATACTGATCTTTTCTGAATCATATACCAAATTAGTATCTTGGATGTCGGGTTCGCCACTGTCTTTGATGCCGCCCACCCGGGAAGGGTTGGCGAGGGGATTGGACGAGCAGCCGATCAATACACCCATAACCACTACCGCACAGAGCAGAATACACATATACCTATTCATAAATATACCTCCTAAAACATTCTTATGATTATCACCCTCAAAGTAAGTCCTGTTTGAATCAGTCATTTGTTCTAATAGCCGGGGCAGAACTAAAATTTTTAAGGCAATAATCCTTCCTATTAATACAAGACGTATATATTAGGGATTTGTTCCAGGAAGATTGGCTGATATACCCAGATCCGGAAAAGCGGAAATATAGATAAACAGCCCCGGCTATAAAACCTTAAATAAAGGTCTAAAATATTTCAAAATAAGCATTGACAAATATTTAACAAGGGTTTATAATAACATTACCAAGACGGATTAAGTAGTTTGGCAAATAAATAAGAATATAGTGGGAATATGGGTTAATAGATTAAAATAATTTTAAACAGCTATATATAACCGACAAAGACTGAGACCAGAGATATTTTTTTAATAAACATAGTTAAATAATTAACAATACTGCAACAAACCACATACTATTAC
>DASRNX010000074.1:0-27168 GCA_035647175.1 Clostridia bacterium
TCTGAACCTCCCATGACTAAAGTCACGGGGTTCTAGAGTTCATAAGAACTCATTTACGTTCATAGCAGCTAAGCTACTTTGATACGTACAGGCGTGTCCAGTTCGCCTCTACCGTATAGCCCTGTTAAGGGCACAACGCTACTTTTATAGGATTCTCCAATTCATCTCACGACTTAAGTCACGAGTGTTCTTGAGGAGCCTAATAAATCATTCTTATCTAAAGTCATGCATCACCAAATAATAAACGGTCAACGGATATTTCAAAAGGATAAATTCATGCTCCCCTTTTCGGGCAGCCGGACAACACGTACTTTGAAATTCCACTGCTGAATGTTTCACGATAAATAGCCCATATCGCATTTTACATAACGCAAAACATTCTCCTTGGTCTACATATTACAGAAAACACATTAACCCCGTACAAAATAGCTGAATTTAACCGATTTCACAATGGCGGGCCGCCTCCGTAACATATATAATGTATGATGTATAATTGTAAATTATATATGTATACTATCATAATGTCAATTGAATTTCCGCTATTTATGAACTTTACTCCATGTAAGTTTCTTCCACAAAAGGCTTATGGGCGCAAACCTTGCAATATTTTGTCTACCCTTGTAGATTCCTTGACACCGGCTGTATTGCTCTGTTGATGATGGAGTTTCTCGCCATAAAAATCCCGGGTTCCCCACCCGACGGTTGGACACCTGATCAGACGGAAAACCCGGAACAATCTATATATTATTCTGTTGATATCTCCACCCGGTACAGCGCATCAGGTTAATATAGCCCCTTTATCCGCAGAGCTTACCATTCTTGCATATCTGGCCAAGTAACCATTCTTTATCTTTGGCTCGGGTGCATTCCACTGCTCCAATCTGGATTTAAGGTCTTCGGCGCTGAGTCTGACTTCCAATAAACCCCCTGGGATGTTGATGCTGATTATATCACCCTCGTGTATGGCAGCTATAGGCCCGCCTTCCATGGCTTCGGGGGATATATGACCTATGGATGCGCCCCGAGTGGCACCAGAGAATCTTCCGTCGGTCAAAAGCGCCACATCCTTATCCAAACCCATTCCCGCTATGGCGGAAGTAGGCGAGAGCATCTCCTTCATACCCGGCCCGCCCTTGGGTCCCTCGTAGCGGATTACTATAACATCACCCTTTTGGATCTTCCTGCCCAAGATAGCGGCAAAGGCATCCTGTTCCGAATCGAAAACCCTGGCAGGGCCCTCGTGTACCATCATTTCCGGTGCCACGGCAGATCGCTTTACCACCGCCCCGTCAGGTGCCAAATTTCCCCTCAATACGGCTATGCCCCCAGTCTTGCTATGGGGATCCTCTATGGGACGGATCACATCATAATCCAAAACCTGCGCATCTTCTATATTGGCTCCCATCTTATGGCCCGTCACCGTCATCAGATCCAGATCCATGAGGTCCTCTTTTGAAAGTTCCTTTATCACAGCCTGAACGCCGCCTGCGGCATATAGATCCTCTATGCGATGCTCCCCGGCAGGACTCAGCTTGCATAGATTCGGGGTTCTCATACTTACTTCGTTGATGATATCCAGGTTCATCTTAACCCCCGCCTCATGGGCTATGGCCGTTAAATGCAGCACTGAATTGGTAGAGCATCCAAGTGCCATGTCCACCGTAAGGGCATTCTGAAATGCACTTTCCGTCATGATATCCCTGGGGCAGATATTCTTTTCTACCAGCTCTAAAATCTTCATTCCCGCCCTCTTAGCAAGCCTTATGCGCTGGGCATATACCGCCGGGACAGTTCCGTTACCCGGCAACCCCATCCCCAATGCCTCGGTCAGACAGTTCATGGAATTGGCGGTAAACATACCGGCGCAGGATCCGCAGCTGCGGCAGGCATCCTCTTCTATTTCATATAGCTCTTCCTCCGTCATGACCCCGGCACTGACAGCGCCTACTCCCTCAAATACCGAGTTTAGGTCCAGGCTCTTCCCCCGTTTCTTTCCTGCCAGCATGGGTCCCCCGCTTATGACTATGCAGGGTATATTCAGCCTGGCAGCTGCCATGAGCATGGCGGGCACTATCTTATCGCAGTTGGGTATGAGCACCAATCCGTCAAAACCATGGGCCATTGTCATAGCCTCAATGCTGTCTGCAATGAGTTCACGAGATGCCAAAGAATAATTCATGCCCACATGGTTCATGGCTATACCGTCGCACACCCCGATGGAAGGGAACTCTATGGGGGTACCCCCCGCCATCCTTATTCCGTTTTTAACCGCATCGGCAATAGTATCTAAATGTATATGCCCCGGAACTACCTCGTTCTGGGAATTAACTACCCCTATAAGGGGCAGCGCCAACTCCTCATTTGTATATCCCATGGCCTTAAACAGGGACCTATGGGGAGCCTTTTCATAGCCTTTTTTTACCCTATCGCTTATCATAAGTTACCTCCCTTATGGATACCACAGCAAAAAATCCATATATGTCCTATCCAATTCAGTCCATTCTATTCCAATAGGTTATGTCCTTCAGCTTTCCCTTAGGAACATGGAGAATCTTGTTTTTATCGTTTTAATACTTTATGCTTCCCCGCATTTATTTTTCCCCTGATCTTTCCCATGCCCTTAAAAAGGGATATGGATTGACAGCCTTTTCTCCGGAACCGGTCCAGCCGTCCCGTTCATACATGCCAAAATGTAAATGCGGAGCGAACTGCCCGGTAGTGCCTTCCTTCCCATAACCGGTATCCCCGGCATAGCCTATGATCTGACCTTTATTAACCCTATGTCCCTTCTCCAGTTTATCCTCGTATCGGGACAGGTGGGCATAATAGTAATAAACTCCGTCATTACCCCTTATTCCTATGCGCCAGCCCCCCAGTTCCAGCCAGCCTTTTTTCTCTATCACACCGTCGCATACCGCCAGGAGGGGGGTTCCTTCATCGCACATCAGATCTATTCCTTCGTGGCGGCGCTCCCCGCCATAGCTTCTTCCGTCGCCATAACCGTCTTCATAGTGATAATCATGGCCGGATATGGGGAAGACCTTATCATCATAGACACCGATTATATATTCCAGGCATTTTATCTCATTCTTTACCCTACCTATGAACTTCCCATCGTTATTATAGTCCTTGAGCTTCTTTGACAGTTCATTCGGAGAGGCGATGCCCCGCAGGTGAAGGGCAATTTGTTCCGATCTACCCGGGCTTACCTCCTCTTTGGGTATCTCCTCAGCCTTATCTATGGCTAACAGGTAATACCAGGGCACACCTTGAGCATCCCCCCCATCGAAGTAGACCCCCAGATGTTCGCTGTCAAATTCCGCGATCCTATATTTAGTATAAAAGCCCTGCTCCTGAACCCTGTTGAGGATCACTAAAATTACTAATATAATAAACAGAGCCAAAAGGGGATAAAATCTTTTCCCGTTTATTCTATATCTTCTTCGCGATCCCACCCTATACCTGACGGTATTCATAATTGTCACCACCCCGGATACTATATATGGCTTTAACGCTACAGGCCTCCAGCCTATAGTACATAGTCTATTATCTTTCGGATGGATTTACAACGGTATAGGGTTAAATTAACCTATTATACTGCCCATAATATCGTTGTAGGATAGGGGTAAACCCGTAAAGTTATATCTCCCGGGCAATAAGGTCCCCCATCAAATCGGTACCGATCTCCTTCATCCCGGGCTGCATGATATCCCCGGTCCTATATCCCATATCCAGTACCGACGAGACGGCTCTTTCTATATCCCTAGCCCCCTCTTCCACATCCCCGCTATACCTAAGCATCATAGCGACGCTCATGATGGTGGCTATGGGATTCGCCTTATCTCGGCCCGCGATATCCGGAGCCGAACCGTGGATTGGCTCATAGATACCGGGATTTTTATCCCCGAGACTTGCAGAAGGCAGCATACCCAAAGAGCCGGTAAGCATGGATGCTTCATCGCTTAAAATATCCCCAAACATGTTTTCCGTGACTATTACATCGAATTGCTTCGGGTTTCGGATAAGCTGCATGGCGGCGTTATCCACGTACATATGGCTCAGCTCTATTTCCGGATAATCCGAGGCAATCGCCCCCACAACCTCTCTCCACAGCCTGGAGCTCTCCAGAACATTGGCCTTATCTACAGACATAAGCTTTTTATTCCGTCTTTCTGCCAGCTCAAATGCCACCCTGGCTATCCTTTCTATCTCAGATACACTATATTCCATGGTATCCCAAGCTTTTGCGGAATCACCCTGTCCTGCCCGTCCCCTTTCGCCAAAGTACAGGCCGCCGGTAAGCTCGCGAACCACCATGATATCCAGCCCGTCTCCCAGTACTTCCGCCTTAAGGGAGGAAGCCTCCTTTAGCTGGGGAAATAATATGGCAGGCCGGAGGTTGGCAAATACCC
Organism: Clostridia bacterium; assembly: GCA_035647175.1. Classification (GTDB taxonomy): domain Bacteria; phylum Bacillota; class Clostridia; order Caldicoprobacterales; family UBA3941; genus UBA3941. The sequence continues at coordinate 4,413 of DASRNX010000074.1, forward strand.
CTAAAGCCTTCCTGATGCCAAGGAGCCCGGCCTCGGGACGGAGGTGTCCGGGGAGGCTATCCCACTTCTCTCCCCCCACTGCACCTAGGAGCACTGCATCGCTGTCCCTGCACACCTTTACGGTTTCCTCAGGAAGGGGCACCCCGGTTTTGTCTATAGCCGCCCCCCCCATGAGAGTTTCCACAAAGGTAAATTCAACGTCATATTTACGGGAGACCGCATCCAACGCCTTAAGCCCCTGCGCTATGATCTCCGGACCAATTCCGTCCCCCGGAATTAAGGCAATTCTCATGGCTATTCCCCCTTTTCCTTCACATAGTTAATAAGCCCGCCGGCCCTCATTATATCCTGCATAAACCCCGGAAAGGGGGTCCCTTGATAGGTCCTATTCTTAGTGATATTGGTTATAACACCGCTATAGACATCGATGGATACCTGATCCCCGTCCTCTATGTCCTTGGCCGCCTCAGGGCTTTCCATTATCGGGAGTCCGATGTTGATGGCGTTTCGGAAAAATATCCTTGCAAAGGTCTCGGCTATGACGCAGGAGATACCAGAGGCCTTTATCACCCCGGGGGCGTGCTCCCTGGAGGATCCGCTACCAAAATTCTTACCCGCCACCATAATATCCCCGGGCTTTACCTTACCTACAAAATCCTTATCCAAATCCTCCATGCAATGCTTAGCCAATTCCTTCATGTCGCTGATATTGAGGTATCTGGCAGGGATGATTACATCGGTATCCACATTATCCCCGTACTTTATTACAGTTCCTTTCATGATTCAACTACCTCCTCCGGGGAAGAGATCTTCCCGGTTATCGCTGATGCCGCCGCTATCGCAGGGCTCGCTAGATAGACTTCACTGTCCGGATGTCCCATTCTGCCTACAAAGTTTCTGTTGGTAGTAGCCACAGCCCGTTCCCCTGCAGCCAGCACTCCCATATGCCCGCCGAGACAAGGCCCGCAGGTGGGGGTGCTTACAGCGGCCCCGGCCTCTACGAATATTTCAAGCAGACCCTCTTGCATAGCCTGCAGATAAATCTTTTGGGTGGCTGGGAAGATTATTGTTCTTACACCCTTCTTGACCCTCCGTCCCTCAAGTATCTTGGCCGCTACCCTCAAATCTCCTATCCTGCCGTTGGTGCAGGATCCTATTACCACCTGATGGATGGGTACATCCCCCGCTTCATCGATGGTTCGGGTGTTATCCGGCAGATGGGGGAACGCTACGGTGGGCCTTAGGGCTGATAGATCCACCTCTATAACCCTGGTATACTCGGCATCCTCGTCGGCCTTATAGACCGTATATTCCTTGGCGGAATGCTCCTTCATATAGGCTATGGTCTTATCATCGATCTCAAAGATGCCGTTTTTCGCTCCGGCTTCGATTGCCATATTAGCCATGGTAAACCTATCGTCCATGGATAGGCTGGCGACCCCCGGTCCTGTATACTCCATGGACTCGTAGAGGGCGCCGTCTACCCCTATCATGCCGATTATATGGAGAATTACATCCTTTCCGCTGACCCATTTAGGCAGGCTTCCCGTAAGGACTATCTTTATGGCCTCCGGAACCTTGAACCAGGCCCGGCCATCGGCCATACCGGCAGCCATATCGGTGCTGCCTACTCCGGTGGAAAATGCGCCCAATGCCCCGTAGGTACAGGTATGGGAATCAGCCCCGATTACCACGTCGCCGCCTACCACCAGCCCCTTTTCTGGGATGAGGGCATGCTCAATCCCCATCTCGCCTATCTCGAAATAGTTTTCTATTTCCTTGTCCCCAGCAAATTCGCGGATGAATTTGGCCTGCTCCGCCGACTTTATATCCTTGTTGGGGGTAAAGTGGTCCGGCACTATTGCGACTTTGCTCTTGTCGAACACTTCGCCTACCCCAATCTTATTAAACTCCTTGATAGCTACAGGGCTTGTTATATCGTTTCCCAGCACCAAATCCAAGTTGGCCATGATGAGCTGACCAGCCTCTACCCTGTCAAGGCCTGCATGGGCGGCCAGTATCTTTTGTGTCATGGTCATTCCCATAGTCCCCACTCCTTTTCATTAATAATATAAAAACGTCGGGTTAGTTATTGCCCATAACCATTACCGATGTCCTCGCCTTCGGCATTTCCGTTTAGATAAAGAAAGTACTCTATAGAATCCACCAGTGCATCCCAGCTGGCCTCTATTATATTGGTAGACAAACCCACCGTACCCCATACCTTACGTCCATCCGTGGATTCTATATGGACCCTAACCTTGGCAGCCGTGGCTTTGGTGGTATCCAGCACCCGGACCTTATAATCCGTCAGGCGCATCCTCTTAAGCTGGGGATAAAATATTTCCAAGGCTTTACGAAGGGCCTTATCCAAGGCATTGACCGGGCCATCACCCTCAGCTGCTATAATCTCTTCGCTGCCGTCTACCTTTACCTTCACGATGGCCGAGGCGCTATAATCGTTTTGCCAATGCTCCTCGCACAGCACCCTAAAATCCTTCACCTCGAAAAAGGTTTTGGCCTTCCCGAGGGCCCGTTTTACTACCAATTCAAAAGAGCTTTCCGCCCCTTCGAACTGATAGCCGTCATGCTCCAATTGCTTCAGCCTATCCATAACTAGGATGGTTTCCTCTGAGTCTTTATTTACCCAGGGCGCTACGTCCTGAATCCTTTTTAAGATGGTGCTCCTTCCGGAAACCTCGGACATCAGGATCCTCCGCTCGTTCCCCACAAGTTCCGGCGCTATATGTTCAAAGGAATGTTGGTTTTTCATGACCCCGTCTATGTGCATACCGCCCTTGTGAGCGAAAGCGCTGTTCCCCACATAGGGTTGTCTTTCGTTATAGGGGAGGTTTGCCAGTTCACTTATATAGCGGCAGGCGGAACTGAGCTCCTTGAGTCCCTCGTCCTTTATACAGGTTTTATCCCTCTTTAGCTGGAGGTTGGGTATGATAACGGAGAGGTTGGCATTACCGCAGCGCTCCCCATATCCATTGAAGGTCCCCTGGACCTGCACTACACCCTGCTCCACCGCCATGATGGAATTCGCTTCCGCCATACCACCATCATTATGGCAATGGATACCGATGGGTATGGTGAATTTTTTTAGGACCTCACTTGTTATTTCAGTGATCTCCAAGGGAAAGCATCCCCCGTTGGTATCGCAGAGCACCAACCAGTCCGCCCCTGCCTTCGCCGCCGCTTCCAATGCCCCCATGGCATACTCACTATTGGCCTTATATCCGTCATAAAAGTGCTCGGCATCGAAGATCACCTCTTTACCATGGCTTTTGAGGAAGGAAACGGTATCATATATCATATTAAGATTCTCTTTTAGAGATGTCCTGATAATCTCCGTGACATGAAAATCCCAACTCTTTCCGAATATCGCCACGGCTGGTGTGTCCGCCGTTAACAGGGCCTTGACATTGGCATCGTCTTGGGCCTTTATACCCGGTCTTCGGGTGCTCCCGAAAGCCGCAAGTCTGGCATGCTTTAGGGGCCTTTTTTTCATCCTTTGGAAAAATTCTAAATCCTTGGGGTTCGAGCCCGGGTTCCCCGCCTCAATATAATCCACCCCCAGGCTGTCAAGCCTTCTGGCAATCCGAAGCTTATCATTTACGGTAAAGGATATTCCCTCCGCCTGTGCCCCGTCCCTCAGGGTAGTATCATAGATGAAAACCTTTTCTTTATTCATTAAATTCCCAATTATTATTCACTCCATTTCAGTTTCATAAAGCATCTTGTTGATGGCATTTACGTATCCCTTGGCGCTGGCCTCAATAACATCGGTGCTGATCCCCCGGCCCACAAAGATATCACCGTTTCTGCTCACCTTTACGGTTACCTCCCCAAGAGCATCCTTACCGCTGGTAACGGCTCTCAGATAATAGTCCTTAAGATTCACCTCGATACCTGCGGCTCTGTCAATGGCCCTGAAGGTAGCGTCTATGGGGCCGTCGCCGCAAGCCGCCTCCTGGATGAGCCCGTCATCCACCTTAAGCCTCACCGTAGAGGTGGATATGGTGGAGTTTCCGCTGGATATATGGAAGTATTCGAGTTCATATACGGCGGGTACCTGTATGACCTTTTCGCTGAGGAGAGCCTCAATATCCCGGTCCGTAACGATTTTTTTCTTATCCGCTAGGTCCTTGAACTTGCTGAAGGCCTCGTTGATCTTTTCGGTATCTAGGTGGGTATAACCCATGTCCCCAAGCTTTTCTTCAAAGGCGTGGCGCCCCGAGTGTTTACCGAGCACCATCTCGCTCTGCCTAAATCCGACGGATTCCGGGGTCATAATCTCATAGGTCTCCCTGTTGCTGAGCATGCCGTGCTGATGGATTCCGGATTCATGGGCAAAAGCATTGGCTCCTATGATTGCCTTGTTGGGCTGTATCTGAACGCCTGTGAGATGGCTCACCAAGCGACTAGTCCTATAGAGTTCCTCGGTTTCGATCCCGGTTTCACATCCATAAAAACCCTTCCGTGTCTTAAGGGCCATAACGATCTCCTCCAAGGCGGCATTTCCGGCTCTCTCGCCCAAGCCATTTATAGTGCATTCCACTTGGGTGGCCCCATTCTCAATGGCTGCCAGGGAATTGGAAACCCCCATTCCCAAATCATTATGACAATGAACGCTGAGTACGACATCCTCTATACCCTTAACGTTTTCCATAATGGATGCGATGAGTTCCCCAAATTCTTGGGGCGTTCCATATCCTACGGTATCCGGGATGTTTATAGTGGTTGCACCGGCCCCTATAGCCGTTTCTATTACCCTGTATAAAAACTCCGGTCGGGACCTTGAACCGTCTTCTGCAGAGAATTCCACATCCTCGCAAAGGGACTTGGCGAAGGTTACCGCATCTTTCACCTGCTTAAGTACCTCTTCCGGTTTCATCTTCAGCTTATATTCCATATGGATATCCGAGGTGGCTATAAAGGTATGAATCCGCGGGCGAGCCGCATACTTTAAAGCCTCCCATGCCCTTTCGATGTCCCCCTTCACCGCCCGAGCCAACCCCACTATAATGGGCTTTCTGATGCTTTGAGCTATGGCCTTTACCGCTTCAAAGTCCCCCTTAGATGCTACGGGAAAACCCGCCTCTATAGCATCCACCCCTAAGCGCTCCAGTTGAGCCGCTATCTCCACTTTCTCATGAACGTTAAGGCTGATACCCGGTGATTGCTCACCATCCCTCAAAGTGGTATCGAATATATAGACCCTTTTGGTCATTGATCTCTCCCCCTAATCTTTATTTCTCTTCAATCCAGGGCATCATCTTTCTGAGCTCTTTTCCAACCCTTTCGATGATATGGTCCTGTTCCTTCTTTCTGGTAGCCTTTAAGGAGACTTGATTGGCTTGGTTCTCCAGGATCCAGTTTTTAGCGAAGGTTCCGTCCTGAATTTCCCCTAAAACATTTTTCATCTCCTCACGGGTGTCTTCGGTGATGATCCGTCTTCCTACGGAATAATCCCCGTATTCCGCTGTATTGCTTATGGAATACCTCATAAAGGACAGGCCCCCCTGATTCATGAGGTCCACTATCAGCTTCATTTCATGGAGACATTCAAAATAGGCGCTTTCAGGCTGATATCCCGCCTCTACCAAGGTTTCGAATCCGGCTTTTATAAGCTCTGAGATACCGCCGCACAGGACCGCCTGCTCTCCGAACAGGTCCGTCTCCGTCTCCTCTTTGAAGGTGGTCTCAAGAACCCCGGCCCTGGTTCCCCCGATACCCTTGGCGTAGGCCAGGGCAAAGTCCTTGGCTCTGCCGGAGTAATCCTGATGCACGGCTACGAGGCAGGGGACTCCTTTTCCTTCCTGGTATTGGCTGCGCACGGTGTGCCCCGGTCCTTTAGGGGCCACCATAAATACGTCCACGTTATCGGGCGGTATGATCTGTCCGAAGTGGATATTGAAGCCGTGGGCAAAGATAAGTCCGTCACCCTCTTTTAGATTAGGTTCAATGCTTTCCTTGTATATTCCGGCCTGGGTCTCGTCCGGGGTGAGTATCATTATATAGTCCGCTTCACCCGCCGCCTCACCCGCCTCAAGTACCCTAAGCCCGGCCTTTTCCGCCTCTTCCCAGGATCTGCTCCCCTTGTATAATCCTACCCTGACATCGACCCCGCTCTCCTTTAGGTTTAGGGCGTGGGCATGGCCCTGGCTTCCATAGCCTATTACGGCTACCCTTTTGCCTGCCAATAATTCCATATTCGCATCTTGATCATAGTACATTATTGCCATTTTCATGTCCTCCTTTATTCTTATCCCCATATTTTAACATCCTTTTGCCTCGGTTTATGGCGATAGCTCCGGTGCGCACCATCTCCTCTATGCCATAGTCCTTTAGCATGTCCTCCAGGGCAGTAATTTTTTCGCTGTCCCCGGTTATCTCCACGGTGAGATGGTTTTTTGTAATATCCACTACCTGGGCCCTAAATATGTTAATTATTTCGACGATCTCATGCCTAGTCTTAGGATTAGCCTTGACCTTAATCAGAGCCAGTTCCCTAGTCACCGAATCGTTTCCAATATCGGATACCTTTATAACATCGATTAACTTGTTAAGCTGTTTGGTTACCTGCTCTACAATATAGGAGTCTCCCTCTACGACGATGGTAATCCTGGAGACGGTAGCATCCTCCGTCATGCCCACAGCCAGGCTGTAGATGTTAAATCCCCTTCTGCTGAAAAGTCCGGAAACCTTAGATAAAACCCCCGGGTGGTTTTCAACCAATACCCCTAATATGTGCTTCATCATCTTTCCCTCCTAAGATGGGAATTACATTAGCCGTGGGATCTATAACAAATTCTCCGATAATAGGTCCGTCCCAATTGAGCAGCTTTCTAATTCCCCATTCGATTCTTTCTTGGCTTTCTACCCTAAATCCCTTAATCCCGTAGGCCTGAGCCAGTTTTATAAAATCCGGGTTACCTTCCATACGGGTTTGGTAGTATCTTGCTTCATGGATTTCCTCCTGGATTTCCCTGACCATACCCAAGTAACCGTTGTTGAGTATCATTATCTTGACCCCGGCTCCCTCCTGCACCAATGTCGCCAGTTCCGCCAAGTTCATCTGTAGGCCCCCGTCACCTATGATAAGGACCACTTCACTGTCCCTACGCCCAAGCTTGGCCCCCAGGGCCGCCGGCAGCCCGTATCCCATGGTACCCAGTCCTCCGGAAGTAAGAAAACCCCTGGGCTTTCTGGTCTTATAGTATCTTCCCGCCCATATCTGGTGCTGCCCTACGTCCGTTACCAATACGGTGTTTTCCGGGACCATACCCGAGAGCTTTTTAATTACTTCCATAGGGTTGAGTCCCTTCAGGCAATCCCCTACACCCTCATGTTTTTGTTTCCATGCCCTGACTGTGGATAGCCAGCCCCAATCATGTCTGTCAATATCCTTTTTTAGCAGCTCTCCCAAGGTGGTCTTTATATCCCCCACGATGGGAATATTTACGCCTATATTCTTGCCTATCTCCGCCGGGTCGATATCTACATGGATAACCTTTGCCCTTTGGGCGAACTCTTGGGTCTTACCCGTAGCCCTATCCCCCATCCTGGCGCCCAGCAAAATCAGAAGATCCGCTTCTTCCACCGCCCTATTAGCTGCATAAATGCCGTGTTGGCCCAAGAATCCTAAGGATAGACGGTGATCCCCCGGAAAGGCCCCTATGCCCATCAGAGTGGATGCTACCGGCGCCTTAATTCTCTCCGCCAGCTCCATGATCTCGGCAGTTGCATCGCTGGAAACAGCGCCGCCGCCCACACATATAAGGGGCCTACGGCTCTCCTCGATAGCCTTGACCATCCTCTTTACCTGTCCGGGATGTCCCCTGTAGGTCGGCTTATATCCCCTTAAATTTACTTCGTCGGGGTATTCAAAATCCAAAGGGGCCATGGCTATATCCTTGGGTATATCGATTAGGACCGGGCCGGGCCGTCCCGTGGAGGCTATGTAAAAGGCCTCCTTGAAAATTCGTGGAAGGTCCTCCGGATTTTTTACCAGGTAGCTATACTTTGTAAAGGGCTCCGTAGCCCCTGTTATGTCCGCTTCCTGAAACACATCCCTGCCTACCATAGACAGCGGCACCTGCCCGGTAATAGCCACTATTGGAATGGAATCCATATACGCCGTGGCAATCCCCGTTATCATATTGGTGGCCCCTGGACCTGAGGTGGATATACACACCCCCACCTTTCCCGTAGCCCTGGCATAACCGCTGGCCCCATGGGCTGCCGCCTGCTCGTTTCGAACCAGTACGTGATGAATTTTGGATCTGCTGAACGCATCATAGATATGGGTTACGGCTCCACCGGGGTATCCGAAAATTATATTCACCCCTTCCAACTCCAAGGCCCTAACTACCGCTTCTGCACCTGTCATTTGCATATGTCTTGCACCTCCTACCATACTACGAAATAAAAAAACCTTCGCCCCTACATTTGCAGGGACGAAGGGTTACCTTCGCGTTACCACCCGGCTTTATCTGTACCTCACGGCACAGGCCTTCACAGGTTCTATCAAACCCCGGCCTGTAACGTGACCTCACGTCAAACCCTAATCGAGATCCAATCTCTTTCAAGTCTGCTTCTCAGGAGTGAGCATTCAATCCAATTGCCCGCCGGTTCGCACTAACCACCGGCTCACTGAAGATGGCCTTAGGGGATCTTCTATCTCCGTCATAGAATTTATTTAATAATATCCAAGATGTCGTCGTCGAGTCTATAAAAAAAGTATAAGAATGCCCGACAACAGACCTCTTCTTCAGAAGAAACCTGCCGCCGGGTCTTTTTTACCCACGGTGTAATGCTAAATGTTAGCATCTTGTATCGCTCGGTCACAGTCCCGTAAGGTACGGCGGAACCCTAGATACACTTCCTTCTGGCTACTCCGATTTTTAGATTTGCTAATTATCATAGCATCCCCAGAAACTCTTGTCAATAGCCTTTTTTTCTTTTTAGCAGTTATTCCTGTCCTTTTTGCTCAATAACCCTTTTTACCCTCTTTTCAAAGCTCTCCCTATCCAACATGACAATGCGCCCGCACCTTAAGCACTTCATCTTCATATCTGCACCCACCCGGGTGACCTCCCATTGACTGTTTCCACAGGGATGCTTTTTCTTTGTCTCTATAATGTCCCCTACATAAAACTGTCTTGTCAATACTATGCCTCCTCCCATTAGCCCTTCCCTAATCCCTATTGATTACTACCAGCCTGGGATATGGAATCTCGATTTTGTTTTCCTCCAAGGCGACTTTTATAGCCTTTCTGAGATCCCGCTCTACCCCCCAATGCTTCATAGGCAACGTTCTACCCACCACCCTGAGGGTAAGCCCTATGCTATCCATCTCTACGATACCGACAGCCCTTGGGATCTCCACGATATCCGTGTTTGCCGCAGCGTACTTCTCTATCACTTTATCTATAACCGCGATAGCCCTATCAATATCGGCCTCATATGCTATGGTCACGTCCACTATCACCGCAGAATTCCCCCTGGAATAGTTTGTGACCATAAATATTTGTCCATTTGGGATAATGTTTATATCCCCCTTAAACCCTCTAATCTTGGTAATCCTGAGCCCTATTTCCTCCACGGTCCCGGTTATATCCTCGATCTTTATAAAATCCCCTACGCTGTATTGATCTTCAAATATTATAAAAAAACCGGTTATAACATCTCTGACCAGACTCTGAGCGCCAAATCCGATAGCCAAGCCCCCTATGCCCGCAGTCGCTATAATGGATGTGGTCTCAATGCCTATTTCGTCCATGATCATCAAAAACCCGATGAAGTAAATTACGTATCTCAAGATACTCTGGACCAACGCCCTGAGGGTGTCATTCTTCTTTTTATTAACATGGAATCTGCCCTTGGCCCGGCTCTCAAAGAACCCGTTTATTAAGAATCTTCCGAGCCTTATAAAAAAAACAGCTGCCGCCCATATGAGGATTACCCTAAGTATCCTATAGCCTATGGCTAAGTAATGGTCGACAGTCCATTGGTTTAACCAAGCGATGATATCATCTAGCATACCTTTAGAACACTCCCTCCCGCTACATATCCGTTCCCGAGACGACAGGTATTCTGCTCCAAGACCCTAGCGTCCAAGACTCCTATTCTTTGACGCCTCTACCATCCCCTTGAACAGGCACAGCATTCTCCCATCCTTTTCCCACATCCTCTCAGGATGCCATTGTACACCCACGGCGAACATATGAAAAGGCGATTCTATTCCTTCAACTACACCGTCATCGCACCTTGCCGTTACGATAAAACAATCTGCCGGATCCTTTATAGCTTGGTGATGGAAACTATTGGTGTTAAGCCTTCCACTCTTGAGGAGCCCCGCCAGCCTCGAGCCCTTGGTTAGCTCCACTGCATGACTTCCGTACCATTCAGGAGCGAGCTGGGTATGCTTTTGGAGAGGTCCAAGGTCCCATTGGCTTTCCAAATCCTGATATATGCTTCCCCCCATGGCGATATTCATAAGCTGTATCCCACGGCAAATTGCCAATACCGGTATGTCACGGCCCATAGCTTCCCTACACAACGGGATCTCCAGACTGTCCCTGTAGGGGTTTATAGTCCCAAGCCTCGGATTTGGGGGTTCACCAAAATATGCGGGATCTACGTCTCCCCCACCTGTAAATACAACCCCGCCCAATAGACCAAGGACCTCCTGTATGTCGCCCTCATCGATCCTTGGAATCAAAAATGGCAACCCGCCGGATTGGAGTATAGCCTGATAGTAGCCGATATAAACTTGGGAGATCTTCTTTTCCATATCATAATCGCAGGTTATCCCAATAAGGGGTTTTGACATACCCATCCCCTTCTTTCTATATGATCTCACATACAATCCCAAAAATTGGCGGGTAAAAGTCTTACAGCCGATTCGCCTAGAAATACCTTTTCTTTAGAATCCGTGTTAGCCCCGCATTAAGGTACCGCTGGGTTCTGGCAAGTCTTCTATGTCTATTAGATTGTGTCTGCAAAAATATTCAAGGAAGTGCTGACCGCTTTCCTCATCTTTTTGTTCTTTCCTCAATGAAACGATATCTCGCAGAATCTGTGCCGTCAATACGTTCTTAAAGTATCTCTGTCTTCCCGAATTCCATATCATCCTCTGGGGATACCTTTCATCTGAATAGTAATTCCAAAAAAGCATTCTTTTAGATTCCGCCTCTGACAGATGAATTCTGTAATTTGGATGGGCGGGAATGTATCCGTCTTCACATTTTCTGCCATCGAAACCTCTATCCGCCATAAATATGCCCGTGATACGCCTATCCTCTTCCTTCATATCAGTATCTCTGCGCGTTATGAGGCATGCGCTATTTTGAGTCATCCTGGCATATCGCCTGGGCTCTCCCTTTCTTTCCCCGCTCTTTATCGCTCCGGCAAAGACCTCCCACTCTGCAAATATCTTCTCTTGCTCTTCAGGCCTGCACCAGAAAACGGATTGGGAGCTGGGATGAATTTTCCGATCCCGTAGGCGTTGCTCCTGTTCGAGGAGAAGTCGTTTTTTTCGTTCCAGAGCCTCTTGTTCTTTCAGCCTTAACGCTTCTTCCCTTCGTTCCTTTTCCTGCTCTTCCAGCTTCTTATTTACCAAATTAGCCGCTCTCTTGTCTACCAGGGTTAGATATGATTCAAACGCATCTGGGAAAACAAATTTTTTGTCCCCCGATGCAAACTTTATCTTAATATATGCATCATCATATTTAACCACATTTCCTTTACCGAATATCTCATGGGTTACCTGTTTATTGATTATGCTCATCGATTAATTCCCCTCTGCTTTAGTATATAGTCCGTGTCATCTCCTGTAGAACAGTAAAATCTGATGTCTCGTCTAAACAGGGACTATTACCATTATACCAGCAATCCCGGGTTTATTCAAAATTGTCTGAAAAAGTAAATCAAAAAGCAGCCCCAAGCGCCAATAATGCGGGCACTTGCAGGCTGCTCCATCCTTCAATCAAAACTTGCTGAGATATCTTTTCAGTTCCCAAGGGGTTACCTGGATCTTATATTCATCCCATTCTATCTTTTTAGCCTCTATATACCGGCTGTAGATATGCTGACCCAAGGCCTGTTGGATGACCTCATCTTCCTTTAAGGCCCGAATAGCATTGGACAGATTGCTGGGCAAGCGTGGGATATGTCCGTCCAGCCTTTCCTGCTCTGTCATATCATAGATATTACAGTTGACGGGATCCGGGGGTAGTACCCTGTTTTTTATCCCCTCAAGCCCTGCCTTTAGTGCGACAGCCAACGCCAGATAGGGGTTGCATGCGGGATCGGGGCTTCTCAATTCCACCCTTGTACCTATGCCCCGATTTGCCGGAATCCGGATAAGGGGACTTCTGTTCTGGCCTGACCAAGCGATGTAGACCGGTGCCTCATATCCTGATACCAGCCTTTTATAGGAATTGACCAAGGGGTTGGTTATAGCTGTAATAGCGGGGGCGTGTTTCATAAGCCCACCTATATAGTACATGGCCGCATCGCTTAATTCCATCTCCCCGTTGGGATCAAAGAATGAGTTATCTTCGCCGCTAAATAGGGATTGGTTAAGATGCATTCCAGACCCGGCTATCCCGTATACCGGCTTTGGCATAAAGGTGGCATGGAGTCCGTGGCGTTGGGCGATTATCCTCACCACCATTTTAAAGGTCATTACATTATCTGCAGTAGCCAGGGCATCGTCGTATTTAAAGTCTATCTCATGCTGTCCCGGGGCTAGTTCATGGTGCGAGGCTTCAATCTCAAATCCCATCTGCTCCAAGGTCAAACACATCTCCTGGCGGGCGCTCTCCCCCAAATCCACGGGTCCCAAATCGAAATATCCCGCATTATCGTGGGTGTTGGTGGTAGGTTTGCCTTCCTCGTCTATATGAAACAGAAAGAATTCCGCTTCCGGGCCTACGCACATCCTATACCCCATATCCCCCGCTTCCTTTAAGGCCCTTTTTAGGGTGTTTCTGGGGCAACCCTCGAAGGGTGTTCCATCCGCATTGTACACGTCACAGATGAGCCTGGCCGCCTTTTCTTCCCCACCGCTCCAGGGAAATATTACAAAAGAATCGGGATCAGGGTATAGATACATGTCCGATTCCTCGATCCTAACAAATCCCTCTATAGAAGAACCGTCAAACATCATTTGATTATTTAAGGCTTTATCCAATTGTTGGACTGTAATAGCCACATTCTTCATAGTTCCAAAGATATCCGTAAATTGGAGTCGGATAAACTTCACCTTCTCCTCTTTGCATATCCTCTTTATATCTTCCCTAGTATATTTAGACATAAAACAATCCTCCCTTTATTATGGATAACCCTCAATTTTCTATTATGTTCATCAAATCAAAATACCGTTTTCATAAATGCATCAAATAAAACCTACAAGGTTTTATCACAATAATCGCATTTATTATACCATAAGTTATCGGGGTTGGTCCAAAAATTAAATTAAAGGGCGATAGGCGGACTGAATCCCCATCGCCCTTTATTGAATATTTCAAAGGAGATGATCCGCCAATAAGGCAGACCGCTAATTATCACAACGGGCTAGAGTTTTAATTTCCCTTCATTTATTTGCCTAATTATATCAATATCAATCTTGGGTTTACGGTCGTAGGTCAAAAGCCCGTTGATCTCCTGCTCTATATCCGTCAATTGGGTATAGCAAAACCCCTGTATGAGCCGGGATTCCAGCACAGCGGAAACTACCTCATAATACCTCTTAGCATAATCTTCCCCGGAACTAGCATTGGAATAGCCCCAGCCTTCCCAATCTCCGGTCCTATAGGATATGCCCCCAAACTCAGTTAGCAGGATAGGTTGCCCTTGGTATTCCCAGCCCTGGGCAAACATGCGCTTACCCGCCGGCATACAATCGAGAATGCTCTCTAAGGTGCTATACCTGTCCATGAGGACCCCTTTATCCGGGCAATAGTCATGGATTGTCAAGAGGTCGGTACAGGTATGCTCCCATCCGTCATTGGATATAACAGGCCTGCTTTGATCTAGGGACTTGGTCAAGTACACCAGAGCTGCGCTGAGGCTTTGCTCATCCCTTTTGTTCAGTATATTCGGTACTCCCCATGACTCGTTGATGGGGGTCCAGGCGACTATAGAGGGATGATTATAGTCCCTGAATATTTCCCCCATCCATTCGTGGGTGAGGCGCTTTACGGCACGGCGGGAATAGACATAGTTAGCTGCCATCTCTCCCCATACCAAAAAGCCCAGCTTATCAGCCCAATAAAAATATCTAGGATCCTCTATCTTTTGGTGCTTCCTTGCACCGTTAAAGCCCATTTCCTTAGCCAGATGAATATCCTTAACAAAATCCCCGTCGTCCGGTGCGGTTAAGAGGGAATCCCCCCAATAGCCCTGATCCAGGACCAACTTCTGGTAATACGGCCTATTATTTAGCATGAATTTACCGTCAACTATGGACACCTTGCGCATCCCAAAATAGGAACTCACTTCATCTATGACCTTATCATCTTCGCAAATATAGAAATTAATATCAAACAATCTGGGGTTTTCCGGGGTCCATTGCATGTCCTCATGGAGACCTGCCTCAAGTAAGGTCTGCCGGTCTATAGCAGCTCTAAAGATCCCCCTGTTCCTCACTTCTTGCAGGCCATATTCGGCTATCTTTATGCCCTTGTAGCCTATAATGGCTTTTAATAATTTATCCCTGATGGATCCTTCTATTTCATACTCGATATCCAAGGCGCTGTCATCCAGATCAGGGGTCATCCATACCCTCTTTAAGTAGCTATGGGGTACCGCCTCAATCCATACCGTTTGCCATATACCCGTGGTCCTGGTATAAAATATTCCCTCGGACCTCTCTTTCCAATATTGCTTTCCCCTAGGCATCTCCAGATCCAGTGTATCGTCTTTGGCCCTTAGGATAATTTCATTTTTCCCGTCCCTGATAAGGTCTGTTATCTCCACACTAAATCCGATGTGCCCGCCGATATGGTTAACGGCATGTTGACCGTTGACCCAGACATCACTTTCGTAATCAACAGCGCCAAAATGAAGGATAATCCTTTGACCCTCCGTTTGTTTTGGAAGGTCAAAGTTCTTCCTGTACCAGACTATATCGTGAAAATCCTGTATATTTATACCGGACAATTTTGTCTGATAGGCGTAGGGCACCGTTATCTTCCTATCAAAGATATCTTCTTCGAAGGAAAAATCCCATTCCCCGTTTAGATTGATCCAACTATTTTCCCTTACAAATTGAGGTCTTGGATATTCAGGCCTGGGAATCTTAGTCATGTTTATCACCCCTGGTTTTAATAATTGCTAGACATATCTCAACAGACAATAATGATTATTTTACCCGCTCACCCCTACAAAACACCATATGCGCCTTTAAATCCTCGTCTAACACCACCAAATCTCCCCTCTTGCCAAGCTCAATTGAGCCCAGCTTATCGTCAAGCCCCAGCACCCTGGCAGGATTTATGGTCGCCATGGCCACAGCATCCTCTAGGGAAACACCGCTAAATTCCATAGCGTTCTTTACCGCATCCATAAGGCTGATTATGCTCCCTGCCAATGTTCCGTCTTCGTGTTTGGCCACCCCCCCCTCTATCAGGATCTTAAACCCGCCGAAATCATATTCCCCCCAATCGAGGCCAGCAGCATGCATAGAATCCGTAACCAGGACCACCCCTTTAGGCCCCTTCGCGTTGATTGCGATATTCACCACCGCCGGATGAATATGCATTCCATCGCCTATGATCTCAACGAAAGCATCCCCAGTCAGGGCGGCGCCTACTGTACCAGGGTTACGATGGTGTATTCCTACCATTGCGTTAAATAGGTGGGTGAATATGGATGCACCTGCCCTAATCCCCTCCAAAGCCCTATTATAATCGGTATCGGTATGCCCGATTCCTACCGTTGCGTCATTTTTTACTACATAATCTATAAACTCCAGGCCACCTTCTATTTCGGGAGCAACGGTCAAATGGATTCTCAGATCCCCCATTATTTCGCGGTATTCATCATAGTCAGATTTTTTCGGTGTAGTAATCCAATTCGGGTCATGGGCCCCTTTTTTCGCCGCATTAATAAAAGGGCCTTCAATGTGCACCCCCTCGATTGAAGCACCACCGCAATCCATCTTAGATGCTGCCTTGATATTGCGCAGGGCAGACTTTATATCCCCTCTTGCCGCGGTTATAGTAGTCGGAAAAAAGGAGGTTATCCCCCTGTCGGAATAGTATCTGGTAAGCTGGCAGATTTCCTCGGGAGTAGCGATGCTGACATCATAGCCTATTGCCCCGTGGGTGTGCATATCGATGAGCCCAGGAATAACCCTTTTATCTTCCAAGTCATATATGTGGGCTCCTGTCCCTACAGAACCCGAATCTAAAGACCCATCCTGCTCGTTGATGGATTTTATTTTCCCATCTTCGATATGGATATCCCCCTTTACAAACTTCCCTTCTGCAGATAGATATCTCCCGTTTTTCAGAATAATCATGTTTTCCCTCCATCCATAATTTATATTTCCTTCTATTACACCATTGGAAGGGTAAAGGATATAGTGGTACCCTCCCCTAAAACGCTCTCTGCCCAAATCTTACCGCCATGTTGTTCAACAATATTTTTGCATATTGTAAGGCCCAATCCGGTTCCTCCGTAATTTCTTGACCGGGATTTTTCTCCTCTGTAGAATAGTTCGAAGATATGGGGAAGGTCTCCCACAGCTATTCCTATGCCGTTATCGGAGACGGATATAACCAGATGGTCGTCGACCACAGCTGCCATCACCTCTATTACTCCAAAATCTCCCCCATACTTGATGGCATTTTGCATTATATTGTCCATAACCTGGGCGATTCTTTTTGCATCTACCCTAATCTGCACCGACGGAAAGGGCCTTTTTATCACTGTCTCCGTGGTCCCACCTCGCCAATCCACAGAGACGGAATTTATTATCCCCTCCAGCATGACACTGCTGTCCATTATCTCTAAGTTCATCTTCAAATTCCCCAATTCCATCTGGGAGAATTGAAAAAGATCGTCAATCAGCGCATCCAACCTATGGGTCTTATCATGTATCACCTTGAGATACCTTTGGAATTGCTCCTCATCGTGGGCCATACCGTCCTGCAGGGCCTCGACGTATCCTTTTATTGATGAGATAGGAGTACGCAGATCATGGGAGATTACCCCGATCATCTCTTTCTGCCGTCTTTCCGAAGCAATCCGCTGGTCTATGGATGCCTTCAGCTTGTCACGCATCATATCAAAGGCCTGACAGAATCGGCCTAATTCATTGTTTCTCTTGTATTTTATAACGAAATCCAGGTCCCCTTTGGCTATACTTCTGGTGGCGCTATTCAATTCATTCAACGGCACTAAAACGCTTCTGGATATAATCCGGGTAAACAACGATATGAATAGAAATATAGATCCCAAGCCCAGTATATAGCTCAATCTAAAATGATATGAAACCTTTCGGGCTATTTGGGTGGGCATCAGGTTAATATCATAATCGATTATAATTTTTCCGGCTATTTCATCGCCGTTTTCTATTTCGGTGGAATAAGAATACCTCGTCAGGCTAAACAAACCGGCATCCGCCCCTAAAGAATCATCCATTAGGCCGTCTTTTGATCCCCTGGAATCATAGAGGAGATCTCCCGTAGCGTCCATTACCCTGACACTACCGTCGAATTCCTCTAAAATGGGCCTTAAAATCCCATCAAAAGCATCGTAATCATCTATTATTTTGAAATTCTCCTCCACATTACTTATAACCCTTTGGAAGTTTTTATTCAGGCTATTGAACTTGACAATCTCCGGATCATGGTTCAATTTTGTTATAGCCATGGCCATCATAATAAAGGTATTTGCAATCGGTCCTATGACCACCAACACAAAAGCTATTATAAGTTTGGTGCGCATCCCCAGCTTCACGGTTGTTCACCTGCGAATTTGTAGCCTACCCCCCATACGGTTTGAATGAACCTGGGCTTCGAGGGATCTTCCTCCATCTTTTCCCTCAACCTCCTTATATGGACAGCTACGGTATTTATATCGCCATATTCCTGGTATCCCCATACATAGTCATAGATTTCCTCCCTGGTCAGGACCTTATTGGGGTTCAAGGTAAAGAACTTTAGAACCTCCAATTCCTTGGCAGACAAGAGGATCTCCTTATCCCCAACTCTTAGGCCATGCCCCTTAAAATCTATTACAAGATCCTTAAATATTAATGGGTCCTCCAATTTCTGTGCATTCCCATGCTTGGCGATTTGGGATATCCGTCTGAAATGGGCATTGACCCTGGCCACCAATTCCTTAGGGCTAAAGGGCTTTGTGATATAATCATCGGCGCCCAAGTCAAGACCGATTATCTTATCCTCCTCGCTTTTCTTAGCGCTCAGCATCAGAATGGGTATATTAGATTCCATTCGTATCCTTTTGCAGACTTCCATTCCATCTATCATGGGGAGCATAATGTCTAAGATAGCCATATGGGGCCTGTGATCTTTCCAGCATCTGAGGGCTCCATGGCCGTCGAATGCCAGGATTACCTGATATCCTGCCGCCTCTAAGTAATCCCTGACCAGCTCGCTTATCTCCTTTTCATCGTCTACAACTAAAATCCTCCTGCACATATATCTCCGAGACCCCCTCTGTCTTTACTTATACCCGTCCCCGTCTGTAGACTAACCCAATGTTTTTCCAATTTCTGCATCATATATGACCACGGGCGTCTTCCGCCCACCTGATCCATTGGGTGATGTTTTATGTTATCTTTGTTTTCTTAGGAACTTTTCGGCAAGACCGCGGACCCTACTGTCCTCTATCTTTTTTTCTCCATACCTGGTCTCGTCATATGCCTGGGATAGATCCGCTATTTCGGGGCTTTCCTTCTCGTCCCAATCCAGGATATCCGCAGCCGTTTCTCTGGGGGTTAAGTAGTTTTTATGGGTGTACCCTCCGGACAAACATCTTAACAGCAGATTTCTATATAAAAACCTTATCCGCTGGTGATTGTTTTGAAGTTCGTCCCATTTTGGCTCCTTTTCCAAGATACCCTTGAGCCAATCCTGAAATTTATTCCGGTAATCCCTGCCAATATCCTTAAGTCCTATGAGTCTTTCCTTTTCATCGATAAATCCGCCGCTTTCCTGAAACAATACAAACCCCTTGAGAAATTCCAACAGTCTTCTGTAGGCTTTCTTCAAAAGCCTAAACACAACCCTGAGCGCAAACCATAGCAATACCAAAAAAGCAGCGGCGGCTAGAAACATTAATGCCTTTTCCAATACTACAGCGAACATCGAAGGCTCTGTCGCCTCGATATCCGGGATGATCTCCATAGGACCCTGTCCCGGTAACCCGCCCATGCCGGGGCCCGGGGTACCAAGCAGGTTTGGTAAAAACAAAATAATAGCTAAGAAGCCCTGTCCTACCTTTCGGGCCAACCACACGCAGCCATCCTTCAAATCATTGAAATAGCTTATGAACATTACCAGGGCAATTGACAGCAGAATCAGAATCCTATTATTTCTAAGGACAGTTGAAGAAAAGATTGGAACAGTCCCGTCAACGGGCTGGGATGCTGTCTTTAATTGCTCGGTGTTGATTACAAACAGCACAATTATGGTGTATACAAACCCGGTCCATGCCAATAGTTTAAAATATGGTTTTAATGCTGGAGTCAAACTATATATAGAACCCCCCAATAGATAAAGCGTCAAGCCTATCCATAAGGCCATATTGGGGAACATATCGCCCCATTTGGTGCCTCGAAACCGTACGCCCCGATCAAAGATGACCATCCCGGACAAAAAGAACAATATCATGGCATAGAGATTTCCGAACAATAAAAATGCCGACAGTGAATTTATTAATATCCCCACAAAAAAATGAATGTATCTCGGCTTTTTCAAGAGGTACCCCCCGAGAATAAGCCCTATGAGATAAATGGCAGATAAATCAACCATCCAAATCCAGATTTCCTTTGGAATTAACAAAATCCCAACGGTCAACAATATCGGGAAAAAGGTGATGAGCTCCAATAACCCCTGGAGCCATTTTGTCATTATGCTTTTTAGCGTCCCTATTCTACCCTTAATCATTGCCTACCCCTCCCTCAGGATCCCTGAGCCGCAATATTTCTACGGAATTGCCCATATCCTCTAATTGTTTTATCTGACTTTTCATACGCTCTGTTACGAAGGAAGTTATGAACAAATAGTCAATAGATCCTGAAAATGTCCCCGATGACCGCTCTTTAATGTCCTCCTCTAAAAAGGTGTGAAAGGTGACGCCCCTATCTATTACGAGTTTGGCCATAGTCTCAAACAAGAACAATAAATGTTCCTCCCCATTTCTCGGGAAAACCCTTATAGGTAGCCCAGGCTCGTCAATGGTATATCCGTTGCTGCCAAATCCCGTATCTATCCCCTGGGATATGGCATGCCTAACGATGGATGCCGCATAAGAGACTCCCTTCTCTATGCGTTGGGGTTCGGTAATGGGCCCCCACATATCCTCGCTAATATCCATATTCAAGTAGACCATAATCCTTGGATCTGCGGTGTAATCCTTCTTATGAACCTGGAGCCTGCCTGTACGGGCTGTAGCCTTCCAGTTGATATCGTTTAGGGGATCTCCTGCAGAGTATTCCCGAACCCCGGAATACATAAAGGGATCGTCCACTATCCACCTCTTTACCACTACATCTCCCATCCAGCTTCGTGATAGAAAGGGTATCTCATCAAGGCGCATCAGCCTTGGATATACCATAAGCTCGGCGTCCAATTCAAATACCCTTGAAACATCGCGAAAGCCGAACAGATCCCCACAGGTTAATGCGGCTGAATTCAACCTATAGCATCCCCTTTTTCTGCATCTAATTTGATGTCTTCGATTGATGGCGGTATAGGGCATGAGGCTGAACAGGCTTTTATGAAATTGCTGGTGCTTAATATCTAAGTTAAATTGTCTTTGAAACTCAAGGTTTTCACTGATCTTAGATTCGATCCTCAGCCAGGGTACAGGAAGCAACTTTCTGTTACTGATCCTTTCAACCATCTCAATTTCCTGGCCCTCAAAAGCGCTGTTAACATTAAAATATCTATTGTATCCTATCCCCCTTAGCATAAACCTATCGGTTATCCATGCCTGGACCGAAACCACTATAAGGGTGACAAATATTATCCATTGTATGCTCATAATACCGCCTCGTCCTTAGACGGGATCTTTTCGCTTGGTACGGGTACGGCTTTAAAGATTTGGTGGATTATATCGTCCAACTGTCCTTCCCTCATCCCCAAGACATTGCGCAATATTATCCTGTGCCCTAATACGGGCTTTGCGATCTTCTTAATATCGTCCGGGGACACATAATCCCTTCCCTGCAAAATTGCATAGACCTGGGCTGCCTTTAGTAGTGCCTGGCTTCCCCTTGGGCTGACCCCAAGCATGATATCACCGTGTTGTCTTGTTACCTCAACTATCCTAACGATATATCGCAATATATCATCACTTACAAATACCCGGGCATAGCTATGCTGGGCGGCGATGATTTCATCACTTTGGGCTACGGGACCGATATCTATAAAGGGATCCCTTTCCTTGAATCTTTTCAGTATCTCCACACCCTCATCGGTACTGGGGTAACCCATATCTACTTTTAAAAGAAACCTATCCAATTGCGCCTCGGGTAGGGGAAAGGTCCCCTGGGTCTCTACGGGGTTTTGAGTCGCAAGCACCATGAAGGGACGCTCTAAAGATCTGGTTTCCCCATCCACCGTCACCTGTTTCTCTTCCATGGATTCTAAAAGGCTGGATTGGGTTCTTGGTGTGGCCCTGTTTATTTCATCACCGAGGAGTATGTTGGTAAAAATCGGACCGGGCCGAAATTCGAATTCCCCGGTTTTTTGATTATAAAAGTTTATCCCGCTTAAATCACTGGGAAGTAGATCCGGGGTAAACTGTACCCTTTTAAAGGTACAATCTAGGGATTTGGAAAGAGATTTAGCAAGAAGGGTCTTGCCTGTTCCCGGTACATCCTCCAATAATACATGTCCCGAAGAGATGAGGGCAATCAAGAGTTGATCAATTACTTCGTCTTTACCCACGATAACCTTTTTGATGTTATCCTTTATACGCTGCGCCATGCTCCTAATTTTATCAAGTTCCATTTGATTACCTCTTTCTGCAAAATTCTCATATGACTGTCACTTGCTATATATGTTCTGAACCTCCCATGACTAAAGTCACGGGGTTCTAGAGTTCATAAGAACTCATTTACGTTCATAGCAGCTAAGCCACTTTGATACGTACAGGCGTGTCCAGTTCGCCTCTACCGTATAGCCCTGTTAAGGGCACAACGCTACTTTTATGGGATTCTCCAATTCATCTCACGACTTAAGTCACGAGTGTTCTTGAGGAGCCTAATAAATCTCGGGCATTATCCGAGCCCTGATCGAACTTGTTTTATAGATAGCTATTGTTAAATATGTTCTTTGCCTTGGAACATTCCCAAGGTTCCGGATATTACGCCGGTCATTCTGTCCCATCTAAGGACAAAGGATATGTATCCCATTCCATTATACACTCACCGCTATTCTTTCTCAATGATATTTACTCATTGTTGTAAATGAATAAGGTGTGCACAGCGGAACCGTCCCCCTGTGTGCATCCCCCTGTGTTTCTTCTTATGATTTATGGG
>DASRNX010000075.1:0-4272 GCA_035647175.1 Clostridia bacterium
GTAATGCAATCTTTAATTTGTATCACGAACATTCGCTCATCTTCGCTTACATCTCCAACACGCTTTTTGCTAAGGTTCCTAATCTCATTCATACAAATATCCCTCCCTTCGATTAAATTCGTGCTACCTTGGCATATAAAAGAGCTGCTATTGCCTTGAACAATAACAGCTTACTAATTAATAGGACGAGCTTGGAGGAGCGGGAATAGCTATATCATAGAGTGAGAGTAGCTAATTTTTAATGAATATTCAGCTTTCTATTTAAATCCCATACTCCGCTGAACTAAAATTGGTAAATCTGTATTTTACATGCAATTAATTGCCAAAAGGGTTTTCAAGATTTATGTCGAATACCTCCTTAAAGTGAAAAGTTTTGGGAGGAAAACGCTATGGTGGATCCAAACATTGTTGAGACCTATACGATAGGGAAAGAGGGCTTTATCGTGCCCTTATGTGAATCTTTAGGAGTACCTGAAATAATCAATAAAACACTTGGCTCAGTTAATGGCCGCCCCCCGGATATCCCTTATGGTGTCGATGCGATGATGATGATGGTTAATATGTGCGATGATCATATGCCTTTATCAAGGCTACACGAATATTACCAGTACAGAGATCTAGAGGGTCTGTTCCATCATCCGATAAAACTAGAGCAAATTAACGATGACCGCTTTGGTGGTTTCCTTGACCTTCTCCACGGAGCTGGCTGTAAGAAGATATTTTCACAAATTGCGGGCAAAGCCATTACACTGTATGGCATACAGGTTACAAACATCAATTTTGACACCACTTCCAAGGTCATGTGGGGCCTGTATGAAACCTATGAAGGTACAGAAGGGGTCATAAAAATGGACTTTGGCCATAGCAAAGATAGAAGGGAAGATAAAAAACAAATTAAATTTGGTATTGGCTGTGCCAATGGTCTGGTAGTAGATGCAACTGTTCTTTCTGGGAACAAATATGACAAAACCTACAACACAGATACCATTAGCGCCTTAGATGATACCCTTCATAATTTAAGTGTAGACAAAGGTAACTTTTACTACATTGCAGACAGCGCCCTATTTTCCAAGGAGAATTTGGATCTATCCACGGAAAAAGGTATAAGGCTCATAACCCGTATCCCCGATAATGTTCTTATCGCCAAAGAAAGTATGGAAGAAGCAGTAGATATCCTTGATACCGACGAGAAGAACGCCGCAGGCGTGGTCGCCCTGCAAAAGGTGAAGATAACAAAATACTAGGATACCGCTATTTTGTAGAGCTTAGCCCTGTTCTAAATCAAGAAAAAACAACGAAAGCCATTAATAAGGCTTGCTGTTTCGTACTATGTTCCAATGATCTTGGGATGACTGGCGAGGCATTGCTTAGGGAATACAAAACCCAAGATAGCGTAGAAAAGAAGTTTCAGCAATTGAAATCACCGCAATTTGTCAATTCAATCTTCCTTGAATCGCCTGATCGTATAGAGGCATTTTCTTACCTGATGCTCATCTGCATACTTATGCTGTCACTGGCGGAGTACGTTGTAAGGCGCGGATTAATGCAGGACGATGACTACATTATTGGGCCCAGAAAGACCAAGATGAATCGTCCTACACAGCGTGTCATATATGATGTTTTCTACGCTGTTATGATTCGGGTTATATGTTACCCGGATAGACCTTGGGAAAGGAGTTATGCAAGGCCCCTTAATGAATCAATTAAAAAGATTCTAAGGTACCTAAAAATCCCCGATGACACCTTTATCAAGGGGGGTAGTTAGCGTTTTTAAAGACGATATTTTAAATCTTAAATTTCCAAGGTACATTCAGCGGAGTATGGGGTACATGCTGAGATGTGCGAGGACTGGGGATGTCGGTTAGACAATACAAATTACAACCCACACGAAAGAAAGCCACCGGGATACTTTTCTTCGGTGGCTTTTCTATAACTGCCAACAGTTTTTTATATAGTTCGGCCAGCCTATCGGGTCTTTTTAATGATATAGACTTTCGCACTATTCTTTGTATCAACGCTAAATTTCGTACCGACTCCCATCAATGCGGCCCCTTTTGATGACTCCAGTATAGCTTCGGGGTTATCGGCATCATATATGATATAGAGGTCATCTCCATTAAGTGCCTTTAGCCTGTATGTTTTAGTGTCGCACCCATCATTCAATCTATAGACGAATAACAGCCCCTCATCCCCGCTCCTGTCCATAAGCTGAATAGCCACCCAACCTCCTCTATCATGCTGCAACCTTGGAGGCTCTAGCATATAGGCTATAGAATTTCTTATTAAGTCCCTCCATTTTTTATATATGGATATATTCCATTTTATTCTCTCCAGTATTTCTTCGGGCAAAGTGGTCAGATCCCCGCTTACCCCTAAAACTCCGCACATTGCCACCCTTAATATAAAATCCACATTAGCGACATAACAATTGTCCCACCCGGAACCTGAGGGAGCAACAATGGAATGAGGTGCCTTTTCAATAGGCAATCCATATTTGGGGATGGTATTACTATAGCCTCTGAGTACCGCCCATTTGCCAATATTCCCCGGCAGATATTTAAGCAAAGCCCCTTGGGATATTCGCAAGACATCGATGGGATCTACGCTATCGCTTAGAAAATGGCAATCAAATCTTTCCATGCTGTTTAACTCGAATCTCATACCTCCGCTGGCACAACCTTCGAAGAACACCCGGGGATACTCTTGTCTTAACTCATCAAATAGATCATTCCATGCGCTATAGTACAGGAGAAAATTGGAACCTGTATCATCAACACCGAAACTAAAATTATAGTCTATTTTTATCCACGCTAGATCATAATCCTCTATGAGCCTGCGGATCTCGTCCTTTGTATATGCGTAGGCTTCGTCTTCCCATAGCTTTGGATAATAAAAACCATCCTCCCCCCGGGCAAATAGCTTGGGGCTTTCCTTGAATATAGGGGCCTCCTTGCTTATCCTTTCCGGCTCCATCCAAATTCCAAAACCCAGGCCTGCCTCCCTTACTTCCTCAGCGAACCCTCTCATTTCCCCATAAAAAGCTCCTGCTCGTTTTTCTCGCCAATCACCAACCTGCTGCGCCCAGGGGGCTTCACCTGCTCCATACCATCCAGCATCCACAGCAAAAACTTCGCATCCTATTTCTTTAGCTCCGGCTAACTGCATTCTGAGCCTTTCCACATCAAGGAATTCAAATTGATCAAACCATGTATTGTATATTATGGGCGTAATACCCTTCCTATTTTGAGGGCTGTTTTCCAAAAGGTAGCTATGAAATTTGCCGGCATCATACCAGTCTTGGCTATGATCCGTCCCATAGAATAATATATCCGGAAGCCTGATATTTTGGCCCGGCTTTAGTCTTAGATTAAGATTGGCATCGCTATGCCCCAGCTCGGCGATTATATATGGGGGGCGATCATTGGTGGATACATGGGACGAAATTCTTATTAACCAATCCCCTCTAGGAATTATATGAAATGATATGGACCTACCGTTTTCGTTATCTCTCAGCATTACAAAGGGGCTATTGCCCTGGTTTGTCCTCCCCCCTTTACTGGATAGAACCAGGGTGGCATGGTTAATATCCTGCCATACTCCCTGATTTTCACCGCACCACCTGCTGCCTTGGCTATATAGTTCGTACGCACCTGGTGAGAATATAAACCTTGATCCAGAGCTTAAGATATATATACCTTCATTCCCTGCGTTATGTAAGGAATCCTGTCTACGCCAGACACCGCTAGCCTTATGAAAAGTCCAGGTGCTTGTTAGGGATAAATTACCGCAGGGTATACTCCATTCAAAGAAGATTTCATCTTCGCTAAATTCTGATCGTATTAGGTTTGAATTTCTTGGGGTAAAATACCCCCTATTCGTGTTTAGATAGAAAATCTCATCTAACAGATCCTCGTCCACGGCTCCTCTGTAGTAGTTCCCACACTCCATGCCCACTAAGTTTCTGAGATATGGGGTTCCTTCCCTTTCAGCAAATACCGTAAGGCTGCTCTGACCTTGTCCAAAAACGTATTCATTCGGTGTATTTGTTCTCATTGCAATCTCCCCTAATCCAAATAATCCGCTACAATAAGTTGATATCCTTTGCTCTTTTTATAATACTCCAATCACTAAATCCTTGTAGTGACAATGGCTCCCTTCGAGGATGGACATACCCACCTGGCCTGTCAAATAAGGAGATTTTGTATCTGTATAGACAATCAATTCTTGATCTCCTTCGGTAATATTAATTTCGGGACCCTTTACTCGGACCTT
>DASRNX010000076.1:0-4707 GCA_035647175.1 Clostridia bacterium
AAGGTCCGAGTAAAGGGTCCCGAAATTAATATTACCGAAGGAGATCAAGAATTGATTGTCTATACAGATACAAAATCTCCTTATTTGACAGGCCAGGTGGGTATGTCCATCCTCGAAGGGAGCCATTGTCACTACAAGGATCTAGTGATTGGAAGATAATAAAAAGACTAGAAGAATTGTTGATAGCTATAGAAAAGCCACCGAAGGAAATATCCCGGTGGCTTTCTTTCGTGTGGGTTGTAATTTGTATTATCTAACCGACTTGGGTAGTTAGGAAAATCGGAAGGGACATATGCTCAATTTGGTCCTGCAGCTCTTCAATTTCGTCCATATGGCGATCCTCATCGTTAAGTATTTGTATCAGTATATCCCTTGTGGCATGATCCTCTAGTTCACCTGCTAATGTGATTGCCCTATTATATGCCTTGATAGCTGCCAGTTCTGAGACACGATCATTCTCTACCTGGGCCGGGACTTCCTTGCCAATATTGATATTGCTCAAGCTGGTTACAACGGGGTTGCCTCCCAGAAACAAAATCCTACCAATAAGTTTCTCTGCGTGCTTCATTTCGTCAATTGCCCGTTTTTCGAGTTTTTCGTGGAGTTTTCCATATCCCCAGTCCTCACACATCTCAGCATGTACAATATATTGATTGATGGCTGCCAGCTCATCGGCTAACAAAGAATTTAGCGTTTCTATTAACCTCTCATCGCTTTTCATGAATAGTATCCCCCTTTACTTTGTATATATAATTGGTTTACTATATTATACCATTGTATTGCATCCCAATCAACAAACCAATCAGAAAAATGATAATTTAGTCGGTTGTCCATGGGTAATTGTGAAACAAAACTACTTTTTTTGCAAATATAAAGTACATAATTCGGTTATTATTGATATAATTGTTCTGATAGTATATCGGTGAAAGGGAGATTAAAAGTATGTTTTATGTTATTTTTGAAGTGGTAGTTAACCAGGAGCATATGGACGAGTACCTGAGCCTCGCAGCCGGGCTTAGGGAGAGCCTTATGAAGAATAAGGGCTTTATAAGGGCAGAACGATTTTCAAGCATCGTGGACAATAGAAAGCTACTT
Source organism: Clostridia bacterium (assembly GCA_035647175.1). Classification (GTDB taxonomy): domain Bacteria; phylum Bacillota; class Clostridia; order Caldicoprobacterales; family UBA3941; genus UBA3941. Next base: position 1,096 of record DASRNX010000076.1, read on the forward strand.
AGCCTGTCCGTATGGGAAAGTGAAGAGGCCATAAGTGACTGGAGAAACCGGGCGGAACATCGCTTGGGCCAAAGGCAGGGAAGGGATTCATTCTTCGAAAGCTATACAATAACCGTTACATCACCGGTTCGCACTTATACCGATACGGATAGGGAAGAGGCGCCCAAGGATTCCAACGAAGCTTTTGGTTCAGAGACCTACAAATGATCTTACCAAACGCTCGTAAAAGACTTTGATTGGTAAAATAATATTAGGGTAACAATTATCGTAGCTGAAGGACCTAAATCCAATGATTCAAAAAATAAATTCAGAGTATAGAGCCTAAAGACCAGTCGAAAATATGAAAAGCAATGCACTAATTTAGGTATCAGATAAGGCACCAGAAAAAGGAGGACTACCATCTATGAAAATTGAAAAGATAACAATCGTAGGAATGGGAGCATTAGGGGTAATGTATGGGGATTTTTTGACCGAGAAACTTGGGAAAGAACATGTGGGGTTTGTAGCCAATAGGGAAAGGATTAACAAATATAAAAAAGAAGGCGTATTCTGTAACGGGCGAAGGTGTGATTTTACGGTAGTTGACGAAGAGACGCAGGGGGAACCCACGGATTTACTTATCTTTGCGGTGAAAGCCACGGGGCTGGAGGAGGCAATTCATACCGTACGAAATCAAATATCGGAAAACACCATTATCATATCTGTTCTAAACGGCATCTCCAGCGAGGATGTAATAGGCAGGGAATATGGAATGGATAAGATAATCCATTGCACCGTTCAAGGTATGGATACGACAAAGATCGGAAATAAGGTTAAGTATATGCAATTCGGGAATATCTGTCTGGGGCTAGATGAAGAAAATGAAGATAAGAAGGACAAGTTAGAAGCAGTATTGGATTTATTCCGTAAGATCGAAATGCCTTATGTTCTGGAAGAGGATATAATGCGCAGGATTTGGGGTAAGTTCATGCTCAACGTCGGATTGAATCAATCGGTCATGATTTATGAGGGGAATTATGGGACAGTTCAAAAACCAGGCAGAGCGCGGGATCTGATGCAAGATGCCATGCAGGAAGTAATAACCCTGGCTAATATGGAGAATATCAACATAAACCAAAAGGATTTTGATGACTATATTGAGCTGGTAGATAATATGAATCCCAGTGGGATGCCGTCCATGAGACAGGATGGCTTGCAAAAAAGAAAATCAGAAGTCGAGTTATTTTCAGGTACCGTCATTAGATTGGCAGACAAGCACAATATAGATGTGCCGGTTAACAGGGAAATCTATGAGACCGTCAAAAAAGTAGAAGATGGGTATAATGCTATATAGAAACCCAGGGAAGCCCCCATCCATTCAGGAATGGGGGTTTCCTATAAACCGATATTAGGGGTACATTAAAACGTCGGAAGCAAGCGTACACATTTTAATGAAGCGGGCGTTATGAATCTATCGCCTGCTTTAATTGCGCTAAGGCCCGGTCCAATACCTGGCGAGGACACGCAATATTAAGCCTTTGAAACCCCTGGCCCCCTGTCCCGAAGGCCCTGCCGGGGTTCAGCCACAGCCCTGCCTTTTTTTCTATCAGTTCTTCCAATTCATCATCACCTAACCCTAGGGCCGAAAAATCCAGCCACAAGAGGTAGGTACCCTCGGGTTCCACCAGTTTAACCCGGGGTATCTGGCTGCTGAGAAAATCCCCTACAAACCTTACGTTTTCCCATAGGTAGTCTTTTAACGCCTCCAGCCACGGGGCACCATGTTCGTAGGCAGCTGTGCAGGCCACAAGGCCCAGGGTGTTTAAATGGCTATACCCAGTTTTTCTTATTTCATTTGAGAACTTAAGCCTCAGTTTTTTATTTGCTATGAAAATATTGGATACCTGTAGCCCCGGCATATTGAAGGTCTTGCTGGGTGAGGTGCATAGCACGGTATTATTAAGATATTCTGGCCTGATGCCGGAAAAGATGCTGTGCTTATTATTTCCGTATATAAAATCTGCGTGGATTTCATCAGAGACAACTATTACATTATGCCTTAAGCAGATATCCCCAAGGCGTACCAGCTCCTCCTCGGTCCATACCCTGCCTATTGGATTATGAGGGCTGCAAAGTATAAATAGCTTGACATTTTCTCTTATGACCTTCTCTTCAAAATCGTCAAAGTCCATATAATATTTGCCATCCTTGTATATAAGGGGATTATTAACGACCCTTCTTTCATTATTTAGGATCATTCCTGAAAAGGGGTAATACACTGGCTGCTGGATGATGACCCCGTCCCCTTTTTCCGTAAAAGCTTTTATAGCGGTAGCCAGGGCAAAGACTATTCCCGGTGATTTAACCAGCCATTCCTCTTTAATATCGTAATTAAACCGGTCCTTATGCCACCTATGTACTGCATTAAAATAATCCGCTCTGCTGTCGGAGTAGCCAAAGATGCCGTGTTCCACGGCCCTTGCCAATGCCATGGTGACTTCATCAGGGACCTTAAAATCCATATCAGCGACCCACAAGGGGATCAGATCCTCTGCCTTTCCCCTCTCTCTCATAAAGTCATATTTTATAGAGTTGGTATTTCTTCTGTCGATGACCTCGTCAAAATTAAAGCCCACTATAATCCCTCCGTTTCCAGAATGTCGGTTAGCCGAATCTCATATCATGGGACAGGCCCTGCTATGACACCGGATAGGACTCCCTGTCATTCGATTATTAATATGTATACTAAAGCAACCCCAAATGATTGTCAATGTGATTTATGGCGATTGAGATGTACCCATGGCTCCAATATGACTATAGGGCAGCGCCGCAATTGCCAGTGCGATTGCTTCCAATGTTATAACTGAGGCTCGTGTTATAACCGGGGCCCGGAAAATACATCTATGATTTAATATTTCACGGTTATTCTTTCTATTAATTATTTTAGTCCACACCCACCCAGAAAACAGCATTTTATTTGCTACGGTTCGGGAATTGCAGGAAACGGTGTTTAGCGTAATGATTATAAGATTATTTGGCACAGCAGAGGAGCTCAATGCCGTACAGGCCTTTATTGCCGATGCGGGGGTTTCCGTTGAAAGGATTAGTCTGTCAGAGCTACAGGAGGTGAATACATATGATACTAAAATATCTGGGCATTACGCCTGAGCAAATGGCCCTGGCCGCAGGGCAAACCCTTTACATGCTATTTTGGGGACTGCTCTTGGGATCTTTACTGGGAATACCCCTTGGCATCCTGTTAGCTTTGACCCGAAATAACGGGGTCCTGGAAAACCGATTTGTGTACGGCAGCTTGAATTATTTGGTCAACGCCTTGCGTTCCATCCCCTTTATTATCCTGCTGGTAGCTATAATGCCCTTTACAAAGGCGATCATAGGCACCCGTATAGGGACCAAGGCAGCCCTGGTGCCCCTGATCTTTTATATCGTGCCTTTTTTAACCCGTTTGGTGGAGGGATCACTACTGGAAGTAGGGGAGGGAATTATTGAGACTGCGGTATCCATGGGGGCGACTCCGCTGCAGATAATCGTTCATTTTTTAATCCCCGAGGCCTTGGGCTCTCTAGTACTATCCCTTACTACAGGCGCCATAGGCCTCTTGGGTGCAACGGC
>DASRNX010000077.1:0-2535 GCA_035647175.1 Clostridia bacterium
GCCTTTTTTCGACAGTCTATGGCCTTCATTCTATATGATCACCTGTGTAGTGGCATGTTTTTAGATTATGATATCCCCCCTTTATTTTCCTTCCCTTATTTCCCCAATGATTCATATCAGTTCCCCCAAACCCTATTTTGATTGTTTTGTTTTCCCGCTGCCCCAAAAAATTGTTTCATATTCTCGCTGTCCCCTAAAAATAGAGGATGGATAAGGCGAATCAATTAATACGGAAACCCAAAATTCATAACTACAAATTGGCCCTTGCATTTATATTCGCCCTGTTGTATAATTATTAGCAATTGGCTATATTTATACTCCTATTCTAGGGGATAGAAAGCCTTTTTCGCAACGTGTATAGTATTTATCCGCATTTTTAAAGGGGGCTTTTACAAAATGATCAATGTAAGCGTACTGGGCGTCACCGGATATGCAGGGATAGAGCTTATAAGGCTCCTCTCCTCTCACCCAGAAGTTAAAATATGCAATATGACCTCGCATAGTTATGCAGGTAAGACCTTGGGGGAGGTGTATCCCCATTTTATGAACTCCTATGATATTCCTCTTACAAAGGTTGAGATAGAGAAAATAACGAAGGACGTGGATTTAGTCTTCACATGTCTTCCCCACGGAGCATCTTCCGAGATAATTCCGGATTTATATAAAAAAGGGGTTAAGATCATTGACCTCAGCGGGGATTTTCGCTACATCTCCCCAAATATCTTTGAAAAATGGTATGGATATGAGCACCCTAATCCCCTGCTTTTAAATAAATCCGCTTATGGCCTTCCCGAGCTCCACAAGGAGGAGATAAGGGGCAATAGGCTCATAGGCAATCCCGGTTGCTATCCTACCGGTTCCATACTGCCCCTAGCCCCGTTGATACACCATGACCTCATCCATAATAACTCCATAGTTATCGATGCCAAGTCGGGTGCCACCGGTGCGGGGCGGGCAAGTTCCGTGGAACTTAATTTTTCTGAAACCCATGAAAACGTCAAAGCCTACAAGGTGGCCGCCCATAGACATACCTCCGAAATAGAGCAGGAGTTGGGGCTTCTGGCAGGGGGAGATGTAACCCTTTCCTTTACCCCCCACCTTTTGCCCATAAAGCGTGGGATATTGAGCACAATCTATGCTGGCCTTAAGGGTTCTCTGTCCTTTCATGATGTATACGAGATATACAGGGATTTCTACGATGATGCGCCCTTTGTATACCTATACCCCGAGGGTAAGCTGCCGGAAGTAAAGTTTGTAAACGGCTCTAACGGGTGTCATATTGGCTTTGCTTTAGATGCAAGGACCAATAGGATCATCCTGGTTTCGGCCATCGACAACCTTATAAAGGGTGCCGGCGGCCAGGCAATACAGAATATGAATATTATGTTTGACCTGGATGAGGATTTAGGCCTCCCCAAAATCGGCTGGTACCTGTAAAAGATACCCCTTGCAAGGTTTTAATCCGATTAAAACCGGACAACTAAGCCCATGAAAAGCCCCGCTTCCGGAGAGGTATTGTGAAACCGAATCAATTTTTGAAATGAGGACTGTTATGAATAATCTTATACACAAAGCAAACATACTTGTTGAGGCCCTTCCCTATATACAAAAGCTCAGCGGTAAGACCGTGGTCATAAAGTATGGCGGAAATGCCATGGTCCACGAGGAAATAATAAAGACCATCATGCAGGATATAACCCTTTTAAAATACGTAGGCGTCAATCCCGTAGTGGTTCACGGCGGCGGTCCAAAGATAAATGAGACCCTGGATATAATGAACATAAAATCGGAATTTCATAAGGGCCTTAGGGTCACTACCGAGGATGCCATAGACGTGGTGGAGATGGTCTTGGCAGGTTCTATAAACAAGGATATAGTCTCCCAGCTCAACAGCCTAGGCGGTAAGGCAATCGGGCTCTGCGGTAAGGACGGGAACCTCATCGAAGTGGAAAAAAAGGTTTCAATAGACAGCGTGGACTTGGGGTATGTAGGTGAGATTAAAAAAATCAACTCCAAGATAGTTGAGATACTGGCCCGGGACGAATATATCCCCGTCATCGCCCCCATCGGGACCGATAACAGGGGCCAAAGCTATAACATAAATGCGGATACGGCCGCCGGGGAGATAGCCGCCGCCCTAAAGGCGGAAAAGCTTATCTTCCTTACGGATATTGACGGTATATACTTAGACCCAAAAGATGATGAATCCTTAATCTCGGTTATCTCTGTACCGGAAATATATGAACTTATGGACAAGGGAATCATCACGGGAGGCATGATACCCAAGGTGTTAGGCTGTATAAAGGGTATCGAGCAGGGCGTTAATAGGACCCATATACTAAACGGCACCATCCCCCATCCCATACTGCTGGAGATATTCACCCACAAGGGGATAGGAACTATGGTTACAAAAGGAGGCTTTTAAGGTGGATTATATGGATTATAAGGACGTACAAGAGCTGGATGAAAAATATTATTTCAATACCTACGGGATGAGACTGCCCGTATCCTTTGAATATGGCGAAGGCTGTACCC
>DASRNX010000078.1:0-3695 GCA_035647175.1 Clostridia bacterium
TAATTATTACATGATGTATGTCAAGAGGATTTACAATCAAAGTAAATCCCTTCAGTTTTATTGAATTATGCTGGAAAGTATAGTAAAATTGGATATACAATAAAGACAAGTCACTTATCTTCACTTAGGTACGACATCTAATTAAAAGACCCGGAGTTATCCAAACAAAAGTTCATAAAAATGTTGGACCATAAAGACATTGCTATTCAAGTAACAAAACAACTACATAAAACGATCCTATGACAAATTCATACTAAAATACCATGGGGGTGCTTAAATATGAGAAATGTTGCTTTCGAAAGGAATCTAGAAGTACGGCACGAGGTAGACGTTTTGGTTGTTGGAGGCGGCCCATCGGGGGTGGCTGCTGCAGTCTCTGCGTCCAGACAGGGAGCTAAAGTTTTTTTAGCAGAGGCTACATCCTGCCTAGGGGGTATGGGCACCAGCGGATTAGTCCCTGCCTTTATGCAGTTTACTGATGGTGAAAACTTTTTAGCGGGCGGTATAGGTGAGGAAATCCTAAATAAAATGTGGGAGTACGGCGGGAAGATAGAAGGGTCGGAATATTCCATTAAGGTAGAGGCATTAAAGAGGGTATACGATGATATTGTAACTGAAGCGGGTGTTAATTTTGCCCTGCATACACATATGGTAGCCGTTGATGCTGATGATGGACGTGTTAACTTTGTTGTTTTTGCAGCTAAAAGCGGAATGTTTGTTGTAAAAGCAAAGGTATATATTGACGGTACCGGAGACGGCGATCTATGCGCTTGGGCCGGGGCAGAATATGAAAAGGGTGATGAGAACGGGGAGATGATGGCAGGTACCCTTTGTAGCATTTGGTCTAATATCAACTGGGATAAAGTCAAAAGGCCCGATAATAGAAGACTAAATGAAGCGATAGAAGACAACATATTTACGTATGAGGATCGTCACTTGTCCGGTATGTGGCGTACGGGTAAGACTCTAGGCGGCGGCAATATTGGTCATACATATGATGTGGATGCTACGGACGAACGCTCTCTAACGAAATCTTTGATATGGGGTAGAAAATCATTGACGGAATTTGAAAGATACTACAGGGAATATTTAGACGGTTTCGAAGGCATAGAATTGGCAGCCACTGGGGCCTTATTAGGTATCCGGGAGAGCAGGCGTATTATAGGGGATTATGTCATGGTCCTAGATGATTTTATGAATAAATCCGATTTCCATGATGAGATAGGTAGATATTCCTATCCGGTAGATATCCATCCTTCAGATACCTCAGAAGAAGGTTTTAAAAAATTTGAGAAGGAATTCTATAACCTGAGGTATAAGGACGGGGAAAGCTATGGAATTCCCTACAGGATTTTAACACCTAAGAGCCTAGAAAATGTACTGGTAGCAGGACGATGCGTAAGCTGTGATCGATATATCCAATCCTCTATACGAGTTATGCCGGGATGCTATATTACAGGCCAGGCGGCAGGTGTTGCGGCGGCTATAGCAGCAGAGCAGGAAACGGATACTAGAGACATTGATGTAAGGTTATTACAATCCCGCCTTAAGGAATTAGGCGCATTCTTGCCAAACTTTTAATCCAATTTACTGAGCCGTGGATATCTTTAACTAATAGGTAGCGGTATGTTTAAGTATGGGACAGCTAATAATTGCCTATGTTTCGCTAATCGAATTATCGAATGCAACAAATGGCCTTATCCTCCGTCTGATAGGGTAGGGAGGATTTATACTATGAAAAGATATATGGTTTTATTTCTATGCGCCCTGTTAGCCTTTGGCATCATAGCAGGGTGCGGTGATTCTAAGGGAAAGGAACAGTTCTCATTTATCGCTACAGTTATAGAAAAGGGCGAATCCTATATATTGGTTGAACCTGACGAAGGTTCTTCTGAATTAAACTCCGCAGATAAGATATCAGTATCCATCGGGGATGCGACCATAATAGATGATGAGGGTAAAGATATAACCATCCAGGATATAGACGAAGGGGATAAGGTTAAGATCCACTATGACGGGCAGATAGCCGAAAGCTATCCGGCGCAGATCCATAGGTGTCATAGAATTGTTTTGGTAAAATAGATTTATTAGAAGGGGGGCATTTATATGTGCGGAAGGTTTCTGCTGGATACGGAGATAAGGGAGATAATTAGGACATATAAGATACAGAAAAATAGAAATACGGATTACAAGTCCGGAGAGATATTCCCTTCTACAAATGCCCCCATCGTATTTGAAGATGGGGAAAGAACCATCGCCTCGGCCAAATGGGGATTTCCCTATGGGTTTAAAAAGGGTATAGTAATAAATGCCCGTTCAGAGACCATTATGCAAAGACCTATGTTTAAAAACTCCTTCTATACCGCTAGATGCGTTATCCCTGCTAACCTATATTACGAATGGAAGGATGAAGGCGGAAAGAGGAAGGTAAGGCATGGGATAGGTGTTCACGATATGGACCTTATTTCCCTTGGGGGAATTTATAAGGTATCCCTGGATGAAAACGGCTTAATGGAGCAGATGACTTTTGTTATAATCACCGCAAAAGCTGATACAGCTATAAGGAGTATACATAACCGTATGCCCCTTATAATAGGGGATAGGGATATTGAACCATGGCTGGATAAGGGTGCCGATATAAAGTATATTGAGGATATTCTAAAGCCTAAAATGGATTATAGCTTCTCCATCAGAAGGTTTGAAGATAAATCCGCTGAAGATAGGGACAATGAGGATCACCAGCAATTGAAGATGTTTTGATGATATTAGAATTTATAGGATTAAAAAGGTGAGCAACGAGGGTTTGTCCCTGTGCTCACCTTTTTATGCTTCGGCTGATGCTTTTGATGCCCTAGAAGGGGTTGATCCTTCTGACTATTTCTTCTATCTCGTTGGTGAATCCCGATAAGGGTTTGCCGCCTTCTATATCCTTGGCCATGGTCTTAATCCTGCTCAGAAGGTCGGGGTCTGCGGTAACAACAACCTTTTTGATGGTGGATTCCAATTTCTTAACCCGCCTGTCCACTGATTTTTTGATGGCATCCGTTACCTTACCCTTATACTGTTTTTCAAACTGCAATCCCACCAATGCCGTATCGCCTGTCACAACACAGCTTGCCGATTGGATGTTCTTCTCCTTGGCTACATCCCTGGCTATGGCCTTAGCCCTGTCGCCTGCGGTGTTGGTTGTTGAGGGCCGTCGTACCGTTCCAGGGGTCGTCGGTCCGGGGGTTGTCGTTCGGGGTGTCCCCGGCGTCATGGTTCCCGGTCCTCCGGGGGTCATGATTCCGTTAGTGCCCGGAGTGACGGTTCCCGGATCGTTAGGGTTGGTGGTGCGGGGCGTTACCCTGGTGGGAGCCGGGACCGGTCTTTGGATACCGGGTGCGGGGGTCGTAGGCGGCGTTACCCTGGTCGGGCCCGGGACCGTCCTGGTCTGCCCGGGTGCCGGGGTAATGGGGCGCCTATTAGTAGTACAACCGAAAAGTGCAATGGTGCTGATTAATAATAAGACGCTTAATAATACCCGTATTCTGTTTTTCAAATTACACTACCTCCTTGCTACAATTTGATAAAAATAATATAGTTTCTGGCCCCTGTATAGAAAAAACTGTACACCGCACTTTAAATGCCTAAAAAATTATAGGAATTTTTTAAGACTTAATGCTTTTATAGTTTCTACATAAGTTAATAAATAT
>DASRNX010000079.1:0-7847 GCA_035647175.1 Clostridia bacterium
TATTAATGATGCCCATTATGGTAATATTGGGTATTCTGGATTACCGGCAGTCGGCATCCCCCTGACATCAAACCATCAAAAATACAATAGCTATAAAGATCCATCCCGTGGTGCTTTTATACCTGAAACCTGTTGATGGCACCATTTAATTGGCTCGCTACATCGTTGAGCTCCTGTGCGAATGCTGTTAACTCTTCAATACCGGCCAATTGCTCCTCAGTGGATGCAGTCACTTCTTGGACCGACGCTGCGGCCTCTTCCGATACTGCGGAAATGTTTTGCATGGACTCTATCGCCTGGTTTTTATTAGAATCTACTTCGGTAATTCTAATAAGGATTTCATTTATAAGGTGAGAAAGGGTATCCATGGATGATGATATCCTATCAAAAACCGATACCGCAGCCCTAACGGCCTCATTTTGAGTTTCGACAATATCGCCGGCGGTCTTTGCGTATTGTACGGTGACAGCTGTCCGTTCCTGAGTAGTTTTTATTATCGCCGCTATTTCGTTGGTGGATTTAATGGATTGTTCAGCTAATTTTTTGACCTCATTTGCTACTACGGCAAACCCCGATCCCATATCACCGGCGCGGGCAGCCTCTATGGCGGCATTTAGCGCCAAGAGATTGGTCTGATCGGCTATTCCATCTATAACCTTTATTATTTTATTAATGGAGAGCGAATGCTGATTTAATTCCTGTATAGACCCAATAATATTTTTAGTGATCTCCGCCGTTTCGGTGGATTTCTCATTTAGGTTATTAATTGAGGATAGCCCCTGTTGAGTAAGCCCCATGGTATCCTTAGAGACATCGCCGATGGTCCGGGCATCATCCATTACAAGATTGATAGTAGAAGCTAACTGTTCCATAGTGATTACACCCTTCTCCGCTTCCATGGCCTGTTCCGTAGCGCCCTGGGAAATCTCCTGAATAGCCCTTGTGATATCATTGGAAGATTCAGATACTTCCTCGGAGGTGCTCGCTACGGTAGAAGAGGTGTCAAGTACCCTTTGCGAGATTAAAGTAGCCCTTTCGATTAGCTGTCTTGTGCTTGCCATCATCATCCTAATGCTTGAGGTAAGGATCCCCAGTTCATCTTTCCGCCTGGACTTAGGCTCGAGGGTTAAATCCCCCTCTGCGGCAAGGCTGGCTACGTCAACCAAACGGTTGATGGTACGCCCCATGTTGGTTGAGATATATAAACCGAGAAATAGGGCGAAAAGGCCTGCGCCGAGGACCATTACAACGGTGTATTGCTGAATCTGCCGGGTTTCCTCTAATAATTCCGATTTCGGAATAAGGGAGACCAGGATAAAACCGGTTCCTTCTACCTTATTGTACATTACCAGGTGCTCGGAACCCATGTATTCCCCATATATATGATCGCTTTCCTTATCACTTTCTAGAATTTGATCAAAAATAGGTTGTTGGGTAAAGGTTAATTGCTCTTCGGCCTGATCCTCATCGGTGGTCTGTTGGATTCCCGGGGTTAAATCGTCTCCGCTAGGTGTTATCAAGTGCATCTCACCGGATTTTCCTATCTGTATGCCTGAGAGGAGGTTTTCAACGGCTCTTTTATCGATATCTACAATAAGGATCCCCAATTTGGAGGAGCTCTCCACGTGCTTGAATTCTCGTACATATGAAAAGGCATAATCCCTATGACCACTTGAGGAAAACAATACATCAATTTCGCTGTGATCCCCAATCCATGAGCCTTTCCCCTGGTTCTCCATAGCCTGGATATACCAGTCCATGGTTTCTATCTGGGACCAATCTACCTCATCAAATGGGGTATTACATGTGGTAAAGGATGTCTTCTCGTCGGTCAGTATGATAATACTATTGATAAATTCATAGGCCGATACCGTGCTGTTGAGAGACTTTTGGATATCCGTCCTCATGATTTCATCCTTATGATCTATGGAGCCATCCTTTTTTAGGAGAAAATACTGCAGATAATAATCCTGTATTGGGGCATCGAAGAAAAACTGGGTGGATATGCCATCGACCTCATCAAAAATTAGGTCCAGATACCTTTTAGTTTGATCCATGGTTTGGACAGTGAAATTTTGGGTTATATCTTCTATCTTTCTTGAAGCCAGCCCATGGGATGCAATACCCAATATTATAATAGCCAGAATCAATGATAAAAACGAGGCAACCAGCTTAAGCCTAATGCTATGTATTTTTGATCGCTTTACACCGTTGGATTGGGTTGCCCTTTTATTTTTAGAAAGGTCACGCTTTGTATTATGTTCCGCTTTATTCCGCATTGAGAGTCCTCCCATTTCTTAAGATATGGTTGATATCCAGATGACAAGACGAATCAAGGTTGTATACAATACCAAATTTGAACGGGATATTAAAGCTTTGGATATTGTGTACGGTTCCGCATCATGATGTCTCTGGGGTGAAACTGGGCTACAATGGAAAACGCAATAAAATGATTACTTTAAAACATCGGAAGCAATTGCATTGGCAATTGCAACACAGGTTTCAACGAGGCGAGTGATTTATACCCACCGCTTGTTTTACTAATCGGGATTCGCCACTTATAGAAGCGGGAGACATCTTTCTTCCTCGTTATAATCTATAATTCTACAAAAATCCAATTAACCCTCTTTTTTATATGTGGATTTCGCAAAATTTGCAGGGATGATATAGCCGCCCGCAATCTCATTCCTCATCATAGGGGCATCTGCGGCCAACCTCTATTTTCAATTGATTTTGAATGGGCGGCTTTGGCTTTTCAAAACACGCTTTTGACGATATAATTAATCTTAGATAGCCATATTTGTGAAAGGGATTGATAAATATGAGTAACCAAGGTGTGAGGGTTATGGTTGTGGACGACGATCCTAATATCGGCCAGTTAATACAACTGTATCTTGAAAAGGAAGGTTATGAAACTGAATATTATGCGGATGGGATATCGGGACTGGAAGGGTTTAGAAAGAATCCACCCCACCTTATAATACTGGATATAATGTTGCCTAAGATGGATGGTTGGGATGTATGCAAGAGCATCCGAAGGACAAGTCAGATCCCCATCATAATGCTTACTGCTAAAGGGGAAACCTTTGATAAGGTTCTGGGACTTGAACTAGGAGCGGATGATTATATGGTAAAACCCTTTGATCCTAAAGAGTTAGTGGCCAGGGTTAAGGCCGTACTCAGAAGATCCAAGGGCCCAAAGGATGACGAAGAATTGATATCGTATCCTAACCTTACCATCAATCTCACCGATTACACCCTAACATTTATGGGAAAGGATATTGAATGTCCCCCAAAGGAACTGGAGCTGTTATATTTCTTGGCATCAAACCCCAACAAGGTCTTCACCAGGGAACAATTATTGGAGCAGGTATGGGGTTACGATTTTTATGGGGATTCCAGAACCGTTGATGTGCATGTAAAAAGGCTGAGGGAGAAATTGGCTTTGGATGAGAGCAGTTGGGGGATAAAAACAGTATGGGGTGTAGGCTATAAATTTGAGGTGAAATGATGTTTCGATCTTTATTTTCACGCCTGATGGTCACCTATTTCATAATTATGCTTGTGACTTTAATAACCTTGGGACTGTTCTTATCAGGTGCTTTACAAAAACACACCCTAAAATCTACCGAGGGAGAATTAATTCGTGAGGCCAGGGAGCTTAACCGGCACTATGAATTATATGATAAGGGGTGGGTTTCTCGGGAATACCTGCAGCTTATAAGTGACGGGATAACTAGGTATGATAAGACTAGCATTTGGGTGGTAAGGGTTGTCGGGGATATAGGTCTCCTACAATTTCAATATACACCCCAGGGAATAAATGAGGAAATTGAGGTAACCCCTTTTTCCAAGGACGAGATAATCAACGTTTTAAAGGGCAATATGATTAAAAATATAGGAAAGTTCGGGGAGCGCTTTTCGGTACCTGTATTAACCATCGGGGTGCCGCTTGAACTGGATCAGAAGATTAAGGGGGCCATATTCTTCCATACCCCCGTTGAGGAAATCGACCTGATACTATATCGGCTGTATGGGGATATCTGGAAGGCTGTTATTTTTTCTGCAACCCTGTCCGTCGTGCTCTTGTATTGGATTTCCAGGAGGATATCCAAACCCTTGAGTCATATGAATGAAGTCTCCAGACAAATTGCCGGCGGTAATTATGATCGGAGGGTTAAGGTGTCCAATAGGGATGAAACCGGGCAGCTGGCCATCAGTTTTAATGCCATGGCTGATTCCCTTGAGAGGCTGGAGGATATGAGAAGGAGCTTTGTAGCAAATGTATCCCATGAGCTTAGGTCCCCCCTAACTTCCATCAGGGGGTATATTCAGGGGATATTGGACGAGACCTTCAACCCAAGGGAGCAGAAAAAGTATCTGGGTATAGCTCTGGAGGAGACCCAGCGGCTTAACAAGCTTATAAATGAACTGTTGGATCTGTCACAGATAGAATCGGGACAATTTCCATTAAATATTACGGGATTTGATATCAACGAGCAGATAAGACTCCTTTTGATAGCCCAGGAGGATAGGATTAATGCCATGGAAATGGATATCAGAGTAGATTTTCAGGAGGATAGGTGCTTGGTAAACGCCGATATAGACCGTATCAAGCAGGTGATTATTAATCTCCTTGACAATGCGATAAAATTCAATCGACGTGGGGGTGTACTCCTTATCAAGACCTGGAAGACCGGAAGCAAGGTCTTTGTAAAGATCCAAGATCAGGGGCCAGGGATACCCAAGGACGAAGTCAAGAGTATATGGGACAGGTTCTATCAAGTGGAAAAATCCCGCAGCGGTACGGAGCGAGGGACCGGGCTGGGTTTATCCATAGTAAAGAAGATAGTGGATGAGCATCACCAGGGGATCTGGGTGCACAGTAAGGAGGGACAGGGAACTGCTTTTATATTCTCACTGGAGGCTGGTTCCTAAGCACCGGACGGATAGCTATGATAAATAGCATTTAGAAATTGTTTACACACAGTTCATATTCTCTTCAAAAAACAAGTTTATAATATATGCATAAAGAGTCGGAGGTGAAGTTTATGAATGATTTTTATGGATTTGAAGAAGGGTCTCATCCGAGAAGGGGTGGATTTTGGAAGTATACGGCGGTGGCGTTAGTATTTTTGTTAATAGGAGCCCTTGGCATGTACTATATACCCGGTATCGGCAAAACCATAAGGGATACAGGAGGCCAGGATATCGGCATTACCTTACATGATAAAGCTGTGCCGGAAAAGGATATAGACGAACCGGAATCAAACCCGGATCCCATACCGGCCCTGGGGGCAAAAGGGGATCTGTTCATTAAATCGGATAACCCGGTGATAGAAATAGCCGAAAAGGTGGGTCCTGCTATTGTAGGGATAACCAATAAAAGTATAATAACACAGACGGATCCCTTCTGGGGCGGAACCACCGAAAGGGAGAGGGAAGGTTATGGCTCCGGAATAATCATAAGTGAAGATGGATATATAGTGACAAATAACCATGTTATTGACAATGCAAGCGAATTGGTCGTTATTCTAAAGGGGGGCAAGGAAGTAAAGGCAACCCTAATCGGAAGCGATTCAATCACCGATGTTGCGGTAATCAAAATCGACGAGCCGGATCTTACCGTGGCAAAGATCGGGGATTCCGAAAAGGTTCGACAAGGTGAACTGGCTATAGCCATCGGTAATCCCTTGGGACATACATTGGCAGGGACCGTTACGGTTGGGGTCATTAGTGCCGTTGATAGGGAGATAAACTTTGGACAGCATCAATTTACTATGATTCAGACCGATGCGGCTATCAATCCGGGCAACAGCGGCGGGGCCCTTGTAAATTCTAACGGTGAGATTATAGGTATGAACACTTTGAAGACATATGCGGAGGGGCTGGGATTTGCCATACCAACCAATGTGTTCGTCCCCTTAGCCGAGGAATTGATAAAGAGCGGAAGCATTCAGCGGCCGGGGATAGGAGTAATTATCAGAGAGATAACGGATGAGTTGAGGGAGACCTATGGTTATCCTAAGGGAGTGGGCATAATAGAGATTGCACCTAACGGTGCAGCCGATACGGCGGGCCTGTTGCCCAAGGATATAATAATAGGCGTAGAGGATAGTACCATAGAGGATATTGAGGAACTGAGAAAGGGTATCAACAAACATAAGGTCGGAGATATTATAGAATTCACCATATGGCGTAATGGAAAGACCTTCATAGCCCCAATCAAGCTCCAACAATTGCAGGGATAAAAAGCCAGTTAATATCTGGCTTTTTTTCTCAATACTCAGCGGGGATATTCAATAATCCCTAGTCAGCGGTATATGTATTTTGCTAAAAATCGGGGGAGGCCTTCCTTGTTGCCCCATCGATTTCCGAAAACCCTAATCTCTTCGCCGGGATTAAAATCGAAACTACCCCAAAATTCCACGTGATAGAGTCGGTCCGACTGGGGTTCGCTTACAGTGAAGACGTTTTTATGGCCTGACTCTATTATCTCGACTACATTACCGCTGAACACAAAATGCCTCCCGTTGTTGAGCTGATCATCTTGCTGCAGCTTTATATAATCCGGTTTCCAAGCTGTTGAAGTGTACGCGTCGACTGTGGTTTTTCTGTCCACTATAATTTCTATGGAGGATTCTTTATCCCCCAGTTTCGCGGTTAATGTACAGGGGGTATACCCCGGGCGATCAGCTTTTATATAGGCTGAGAAAGCGCCGGTACTGCTGTCTATATCCGGTTCCTCGAATATTTCGACATCAGTTTCCAGGCTCGCCTCAGGATGGATAACGCCGGTTATTTTCACCCATTGTTCATCGGATAGTATCGGCGAGGTTTCGTTGATACTGAGGGTGACATCTAAATGTGCCCTTCTAAGGATGATTTGTTGAATATTATCCAAATATCCCGGGGTAGAGACCCGGATATCCAACACCAGTTCATCCTGTTTGGGGGGAAGATGAAATTCCATTTCAAACCTGCCATCCTTTGACACGGTTTCAGAAAAATCTTCTCCATTGATTAAGACATTTGAATCGGGTTGAATCCTAAATGAAACCTTCGAGCTATCCCCTTGAAATTCTGTCTCTGAAGAGGATGGCATCAATAATGTAAAGGGGGCATAATTATACGGTTCGGAGAGGGCTATAGATACCCTTTCCATGGTCTCTGGCAGGTTAGGAGCCGATACAGTTGCATCCAGATAGACCTGGTAACTTCCCTCCTCATCTAGTTGGGGACTATAGCCATAAAGCCCTGCTTCATCAATTATGAACTCTGCACGTCCATTTTCTACGGCCTTAATGTCGTTTAAAAAACTAATTTCCTTACCATTGACAGTATTAAAGACTATTCTGTACGCCTTTTCATCGTCTTTGGTTATCTGTTCTACCGATGTAGACACAGCAATGGTCTGGGGAAGATTATTAGTCCCTGGGAATCTCCGACCAGTCTGGCTCATCCAGTAGAATACAGCCAGAAGTCCTAATATCAGGGTTAAGACGGGGAAGACTACTTTCAAGAGCCTTCCAGACCCGGCTTGTCGCTTATCTTTTTGATATCTCCGGAGGGGTATCTGTGTGCCAAGGTCTATTTCCGGCATACTGCCTCCCGTAAATGCATCACTGGCTCGAAACAGGTCATTATCTCCAAATAAATTGCTGTAATCATGGTTGTGTTTATCATTTGCCGGGGCTTCAGTGCAAGGTTCCTCTATGGTAATTTCATGTTCCACAGGCTTTGTCGGTTCTTCGGGCTTTGTAGTCTGATTATGAATATCTGCCCCGTCACCCCTAACCCCAAGAATGGATTTATCATCTTTTTTTAGCCTATGGCCGCAATAATAA
>DASRNX010000080.1:0-15926 GCA_035647175.1 Clostridia bacterium
TAATGCCCGGGGACAACATCGACATGGAAGTGGAACTTATCACCCCCATCGCCATTGAAGAGGGCCTAAGGTTCGCTATCCGTGAAGGCGGCAGGACCGTGGGTGCCGGCGTTGTAGCCAGCGTTGCAAAGTAAATATTGACAGAGTGGGACGACCTATAATCGTCCAAATGCTATTTTGATCAGACGACCTAAGAGACTGGCCATATCTGCCAGTCTCTTATTTGAATGTCGTCAAAAAGGCGTCCGGTCAGACGGTGCTTCAAAAACCTGCCGCAATGGACGGGCAGAAATTTGTTGACACCAATGACCATATATGATAAATTAATTAGGTATTTACACGTAAGGTAGGTGTTCTGTGTGAGAGTAAAGATAACATTGGCTTGTACGGATTGTAAGCAGCGCAACTATAACACCATGAAGAATAGGCGAAACAATGCTGACCGTCTCGAAATGAGGAAATATTGCAAGTTCTGCAAGGGTCATACAATGCATAGGGAAACCCGATAGAAGATATCCATCCATTGGGAAGACTTGGTATAACATCGATCAATATGGCTTAGAATAAGGATGTGAATCATTATGTCAAAGGGCAAATCCACAGCCAGGGCAGCAGCAAAAACAAGGAAGCCAAGAAAAGGAATAAAAAAGTTTTTCCGAGAGGTCATATCCGAGGTAAAAAAGGTATCTTGGCCAAATCTTAAGGAACTTACAAATTATACTATTATCGTAGTGGTTTTGATTCTGATCTTTGCTGCCGCTATTGGGATCATAGATTTTGGACTGGGGAAACTGTTTACACTGATTTCTTGATTAAGGAGGTAGGGGTCAGGAAGAAAAGCTTGGCTCTCAGGTTATGTCTGAAAATGAAAAGGACCAGGGGCAATGGTACGTGGTCCACACTTATTCCGGATATGAGAATAAGGTAAAGGCTAATCTCGAAAAGATGGTGGAGAACCGAGGCCTAGAAGATCTGATCTTTGAGGTCACAGTTCCCATGGAAGAACAGGTCGAGGTCAAAGATGGCAAGAGAAAATCTGTCATGCGGAAGATGTTTCCGGGTTATGTAATAGTAAAGATGATCATGACGGATGAATCCTGGTATGTAATTCGTAATACTCGGGGTGTTACCGGTTTTGTAGGACCGGGTTCTAAGCCCATCCCCCTTACCGATGACGAGATAAGAAAACTGGGTGTGGAAGATGTTCCAGTAGAGCTAAAGGCTGAAGTTGGTGATAACATCCGGGTTATATCAGGACCCTTGGAAAACTTTATCGGAGTTATCGAAGAGATACATCCCGAAAAACAAAAGGTACGGGTATCTGTATCCATGTTTGGAAGAGACACCCCAATCGATTTGGAGTATCATCAGATACAGAGAATTTGATGGAAGACATCATTGTTTATCCATAACTACACTACTTGAGGAGGTGCTAATATGGCAAAGAAGGTTACCGGACTTATAAAACTTCAGATCCCGGCAGGGAAGGCAACTCCCGCTCCACCCGTAGGCCCGGCTTTGGGTCAACACGGCGTTAACATAATGGGGTTTTGTAAGGAATTTAATGAAAAAACTGCAAGTCAAGCGGGTCTTACCATTCCCGTAGTTATTTCAGTTTATCAAGATCGCTCTTTTACTTTTATTACAAAGACTCCCCCGGCTGCTGTCCTGCTTAAGAAGGCTGCCGGTATTGAATTGGCTTCAGGTCAACCCAATTTAGAGAAGGTTGCTACCGTGACCCGGGAACAGGTCAAAGAAATTGCTGAGCTTAAGATGCCTGATTTGAATGCCGCCAGCGTAGAAGCCGCAATGAGCATGGTTGAAGGAACCGCCAGGAGCATGGGAATTGTTGTGAAATAGGGTATTCACAATAAGGTTTAAAACTACATCATCCAATATATTAGGGCACAACGTTGATAATTCAATTCTTTTAAAACCTCAACTGGCCGGTTATTTATTTGATGATATATATGTTACGAAAAAGACCTTTCAATGTAAAACCGGTAAAATTATCCGATTTTACGTTAAAATAATGTATTTTCCGTAACATACGAGTTAAGGATAATGTTTTACGACACCTATATACCAATGTAAAATGTTTGTCGTAAAACATATAGCTAATTAATTATTATGTGGGAGAAAGGTAATACTTTCGCTTGTACCACAAGGAGGCAATAAAATGAGAAGAGGTAAAAAGTATCAAGATAGCCTTGAACTGGTGGATCGTACAAAATTATATGATACCCAGGAAAGCATTGAATTGCTTAAACAGACCGCTAAGGCTAAATTTGATGAAACTATAGAAGCTTGCGTTAGATTAGGCGTAAACCCCAGGCATGCGGATCAGCAAGTCAGGGGAGCTGTTGTGCTTCCCCATGGGACAGGTCGATCCGTTAGGGTTTTGGTGTTTGCAAAGGGAGACAAAGCCAGGGAGGCCGAAGGGGCAGGTGCTGATTTTGTCGGTGCAGAGGATCTGGCTGAAAAAATTCAGAATGAAAACTGGTTGGATTTTGATATCTGTGTTGCAACTCCTGATATGATGAGTGTAGTAGGTCGCCTGGGACGGGTTCTAGGTCCCAGAGGATTGATGCCCAATCCCAAATCCGGTACGGTAACCATGGATGTAGAAAAAGCGGTTCAGGATATCAAGGCCGGTAAGGTTGAGTACCGGGTTGATAGAATGGGGATCATACATGTCCCTATTGGTAAGGTTTCTTTTGACACGGAAAAGATAAGCGAGAACTTTTCGGTGCTTATGGATGCCATTGTAAAGGCAAAACCCGCTTCATCTAAGGGTACCTATCTAAGAAGCGTAGTGCTCTCCAGTACCATGGGTCCGGGAATTAAAGTAAATCCAAGTTTATTTTAGGGTTTTTAGATTGACAACCACAAAATTCTATAGTAGACTTTTAATGAATTAAATAGCTTATACCTTTCTTGCCGTAGACAGCAGGCACTGCAATTACTTTTATTGCGGTTTAAACCATGAGCCCGCCGAGGTGGAAGAGCAAACAGGATAACTGCCCTCTTGCCATCTGGTTTTATGCCGAACGGAGAGAGGGTATTTTAATGTGATTCAAGAGGAGGTGTGACCGGCTATGTCTATGAGAAAACAAAAAGGCCTAGTTGTACAGGAGCTCAAGGAGAAATTTACAAAATCCAGCAGTGCTATTTTAGTGGATTATAAGGGGTTAAATGTACAGGAGGTAACCGAGCTTAGAGGAAATTTCCGCGAGGCCGGTGTCGACTATAAGGTATACAAGAACACGTTAACCGAGATTGCGGCTAAAGAGATGGGTTTAGAGGGGCTAATACCTTATCTTGAAGGGCCTACAGCAATTGCTTTTAGTGAGGAAGACCCCGTCGCCCCTGCCAAGATCCTGACAGAGGCCATTAGAAAATATAGGAAAATTGAGTTTAAGGGCGGAGTTGTAGACGGTAAGGTAATCGATATTGACGGAGTTAAGGCATTAGCAGAACTTCCATCTAGGGAGGAGCTTATTGCTAAGCTATTGGGCAGCATAAATGCTCCCATTGCCAACCTTGTTGGGGTGCTCAGCGGTCCTGTTCGGGCGCTGGCCTTTGCTCTTAATGCGATTAAAGAACAAAAAGAGGCTTAAAGATTTTAAATTAAACAAATTATAGTAAAAACGGAGGTTTATAAAGATGGATAAAAATCAAATTATGGAAGCAATTAAGGGCATGACAGTCCTAGAATTGGCTGAACTGGTAAAGGAACTTGAAGAGGAATTTGGAGTCAGCGCGGCTGCACCTATGGCTGTTGCTGCAGGGCCTGCTGCAGGACCCGCTGCCGCTGAAGAAGAAGAGCAAACAGAATTTGATGCTGTTCTGGCCGAAATCGGCGCCCAAAAGATAAAGGTTATCAAGGTTGTTAGAGAGATCACCGGTCTTGGTCTAAAGGAAGCTAAAGACGTAGTCGACAGCGCTCCAAAGGCTGTTAAGGAAGGCGTCAGCAAAGAAGAGGCAGAAGAGATAAAGGCCAAGCTTGAAGAAGTCGGAGCAAAGATCGAAATTAAATAAGCTTACCAAAGACATTTTAGAATGAAGGACTATTACTAGTCCTTTTTTCTTTATGTTCATTCCCCAGAATCATCTACCCATACAAAAAACAAGGACGCCTTAAGCAGATTCCACTACAATTTTCATACCGATAAATTTAGTTTAAGTGATTGGGATATTATTTTTCAAATTTAGATTATACACCCAAAATAAAAAACATGCTTGACAGGAAATATGTGTTATGGTATCATATTAAATTGCATTAATGTATGTATTTCTGCCTGTTTGTGGTAAAAATATATCGGAAATAATGATAAAGGTTTATTGTTTAATCATGGGGAATAAAGACTATATATTATGGCAATAATAAACAATAATGCTCCTTGGCAATTTTGCCCAATGGGTCTTGGGTCAAGGGGCTTTTAATATTCAGATATTATCAATGAGATAACCGACCAGTTAATGTTTTAAAACATTTGAATTATCAGCAATGGTTATAAATTCTTAAGGGGTGAGTTGTTGCATGGTACATCCGGTTAAGATGGGAAAAAAGACTCGTATGAGTTATTCCAGAATTGACGAGGTTCTGGAGATGCCCAACCTCATAGAGGTACAGAAGCGATCATTTTGGTGGTTTCTGAAAGAAGGTCTAAGAGAGGTGTTTAACGACATTTCTCCTATCTCCGACTATACGGAAAACTTGGTGTTAGAATTTGTGGACTATCAGCTGGGTGATAATCCCAAATATTCCGTAGAAGAGTGCAAAGAAAGGGACGTTACATTTTCGGCACCGCTAAAGGTTCAGGTCAGGCTCATCAACAGGGAGACCGGGGAGGTCAAGGAGCAGGAAGTCTTCATGGGAGATTTCCCGTTGATGACTGATCAAGGAACTTTTATTATAAACGGAGCTGAGCGTGTAATCGTCAGTCAGTTGGTAAGATCCCCCGGCATATATTATTCAGATATAATAGATAAGACCGGGAAGAATCTATATTCGGCTACAGTTATTCCCAACAGGGGTGCTTGGCTTGAATTTGAAACCGACTCCAATGAGATCCTGTATGTGAGGGTTGATCGCACCCGAAAACTGCCCATAACCGTCCTTCTAAGGGCGTTGGGTATCGGTACAGATGCCCAAATCAAGGCTATCATGGGAGAGGACGAAAGATTACTTAAAACCTTGGATAAGGATAATACCACTTCCCATGAAGAGGGATTGTTGGAGATCTATAAGCGCCTCAGGCCCGGGGAACCCCCGACCATAGAGAGCGCCAGGCAGCTCTTCAACTTGTTGTTCTTTGATGACAAGCGGTATGATTTGGCCCGTTTTGGAAGATATAAATTCAATAAAAAGCTTGCCTTGGCATCCAGAATAGCAGGGCGAAAGAGTGCAGATGATATTATCAACACTGAGACAGGGGAAATCTTGGCCCAAAAGGGTGAGAGAATCAGCTACGAAAAGGCCTGGGAAATACAAAATATGGGTATAAATCAGGTGGTGCTTGATTTAGACGAGGATAAGACTGCTCACATTTTGGGTAACAACTTTGTTGATGCCAAGTATCATTTAGATCTCGATCTCGAAGAGATTGGGATTAATGAGCATGTGCATTATCCCACATTAAGGGAAATTTTAGAACAAGACCTTGACGAGAAGGAACTGAAGGATGCGCTGGTGGAGAATATCAACAGGCTGATACCCAAGCATGTCATTGTAGACGACATCGCAGCGGCTATCAATTACATCATCTACCTTCTGCACAGCGTGGGGCATGTTGACGACATAGACCACCTAGGCAATAGAAGACTTCGTTCCGTAGGGGAACTCCTTCAAAATCAGTTCCGGATAGGTCTTTCCAGGATGGAGAGGGTGGTTAAGGAGAGGATGACCATCCAGGATGTGGATATCATCACTCCTCAGGCTCTCATCAATATCAGGCCGGTAACTGCCTCTATCAAGGAGTTTTTCGGCAGCAGTCAATTATCCCAATTTATGGATCAGACCAACCCGTTGGCTGAACTCACCCATAAACGCCGTCTCAGCGCGTTGGGGCCCGGCGGTTTAAGCCGTGAGAGAGCGGGCTTTGAGGTTCGGGACGTTCATCACTCCCACTACGGGCGCATGTGTCCCATAGAGACTCCGGAGGGGCCCAATATCGGGCTTATAGGTTCCCTGAGTACCTATGCCAGAATAAACGAGTACGGGTTTATCGAGGCTCCCTATAGGAGAGTAGATAAAGAAAAGAATATTGTAACCGATGAGATAATCTATCTTACCGCCGATGAAGAGGACGAATTTACTATAGCCCAGGGTAACGAACCCTTAGATGATAACGGTCACTTTGTAGACGAAAGGGTTATGGCCAGGGTCAAAGATGATATCTATGAGGTGGACAGGAACAACGTTGAATTTATGGATGTGTCCCCCAAACAGGTCGTCTCGGTGGCCACCGCTATGATCCCCTTCTTGGAAAATGACGATGCCAACAGAGCCCTGATGGGCGCCAATATGCAGCGTCAGGGGGTTCCCCTTGTAAGAACAGAGGCCCCCATCGTAGGTACAGGTATGGAATATAAGGCCGCAAGGGATTCCGGGGTGGTTCTCATAGCCGTGGAAGACGGAACGGTCATCAGGCTCTCGGCTACATCCATCCATATCAGAAACCATAAGGGTGAAGTCACGGACTACAAGCTCCATAAGTTTAAGAGATCCAACCAGGGTACCTGTATCAATCAAAAACCCATAGTTGAAATTGGGGAAGAGGTAAAAAAAGGCCAAATCATTGCCGACGGAGCCTCCACGGATAATGGGGAGATAGCCCTTGGCAAAAACGTCCTTATGGGATTTATGACCTGGGAAGGCTATAATTTCGAGGATGCTATCCTCATAAGTGAAAAATTGGTTAAAGACGACGTTTATACGTCTATCCATATAGAAGAATATGAATCCGATGCCAGAGACACCAAGCTGGGCCCCGAGGAGATAACCAGGGATATCCCCAACACCGGGGAGGAAGCCCTAAGCGATCTTGATGAGAGGGGAATTATTCGGATTGGGGCCGAAGTAAGGGCCAACGATATATTGGTAGGAAAGGTAACCCCCAAGGGGGAAACCGAGCTCACCGCTGAGGAGAGACTCCTTAGGGCAATTTTTGGTGAGAAGGCACGGGAAGTCAGGGATACCTCCCTTAGGGTTCCCCATGGTGAGGGCGGAATAGTTGTAGATGTCAAGGTCTTTACCAGGGAAAACGGTGACGAACTGCCCCCAGGGGTAAATGAACTGGTTAGGGTCTATGTTGCCCAAAAGAGAAAGATCTCCGTAGGGGATAAGATGGCGGGGCGGCACGGGAACAAGGGAGTTATTTCAAGGATTCTTCCCGAGGAGGATATGCCCTTCCTGCCCGACGGAACACCCCTTGAGATAGTGCTAAACCCATTGGGTGTGCCCTCCCGTATGAATATAGGACAGGTGCTGGAAGCTCACTTGGGTATGGCTGCGAAAGCCCTGGGGTGGGAGATCGTCACCCCGGTATTCGATGGCGCCAACGAAGTGGATATTATGGACATCTTGGAACAGGCCGGACTTCAAAGAAACGGGAAGGTAACCCTGTACGACGGTCGCACCGGCGAACCCTTCGACAGCGAAATTACCGTAGGGTATATGTATATTTTGAAGCTGGCACACTTAGTGGATGATAAGATTCATGCAAGGTCTACGGGACCGTATTCATTGGTAACCCAGCAGCCCCTGGGCGGTAAGGCCCAGTTCGGCGGTCAGCGGTTTGGCGAGATGGAGGTATGGGCTCTGGAAGCCTATGGTGCCGCTCATACTCTGCAAGAGATATTGACCGTTAAGTCCGATGACGTGGTGGGCAGGGTAAAGACCTACGAGGCCATAGTCAAGGGCGAGAATATACCGGAACCCGGGGTGCCGGAATCCTTCAAGGTGCTTATAAAAGAGCTCCAGAGCCTGGCCTTGGATGTAAAGGTGCTCTCGGAGGAGAGCCGGGAGATAGAGATTCTGGAAGATTATAGCGATGAATACGACGAGCTGGACGTCAACATCGAGGGACGCGAGACGACAGAGGAAGAAGACGGGGAAGAGGATCTGGAGGACTTTGATTTAGATTCCATTATAGACATTCCGGACCTGAGCGATACCCTCTTTAACGATCTGGATGAGTTGACGGATACAGACGACGACGATGACGATATAGAATAGGAAGGGAGAGAGAGTCCTTGTTTGAATTGAATAACTTTGATTCAATCCAAATTGGTTTAGCCTCGCCGGACAAGATCAGGGAATGGTCCAGGGGTGAGGTAAAAAAACCTGAGACCATTAACTACAGGACCTTGAAACCAGAAAAGGATGGACTTTTTTGTGAGAAGATATTTGGCCCCCAAAAGGATTGGGAATGCCATTGCGGTAAATATAAAAGGGTAAGATACAAGGGTATAATCTGTGACAGATGCGGTGTAGAGGTAACCCGTTCAAAGGTCCGCAGAGAGAGGATGGGCCATATAGAACTGGCTGCGTCGGTTTCCCATATCTGGTACTTTAAGGGGATTCCCAGCAGGATGGGGCTTATTTTAGACATATCTCCAAGGTCTTTGGAAAAGGTCCTGTATTTTGCCGCCTATATAGTCATAGATCCCGGGGAAACTTCTCTCCTAAAGCTCCAGCTTTTAACCGATAGGGAGTATCGCGAGAATTATGACAAGTTTGGCAACGAATTTAAGGCGGGAATGGGCGCCGGAGCCATAAAGGAGATCCTCGAGGGCCTTGATCTTGATAAGATGTCAAGGGAGCTGAAGGAGGAACTTAAGACCGCCACAGGCCAAAAGCGCATAAGGGTGGTTAGGCGACTGGAAGTAGTAGAAGCCTTCCGAAAATCCGGTAACAGGCCGGAATGGATAATCTTAGACGTAATTCCGGTAATCCCGCCGGAATTAAGGCCTATGGTGCAGCTGGACGGCGGACGGTTTGCTACCTCCGACCTCAATGACCTATACAGAAGGGTTATAAACAGAAACAACCGCCTAAAGAGGCTGTTGGATCTGGCTGCTCCGGATATCATTGTCAGAAACGAGAAACGGATGCTTCAAGAGGCCGTTGACGCCCTTATAGATAATGGCAGGAGGGGCAGGCCCGTAACAGGTCCCGGAAACAGACCCCTAAAATCCCTCAGCGATATGCTAAAGGGTAAGCAGGGTAGGTTTAGGCAAAACCTTCTAGGGAAAAGGGTCGACTATTCAGGACGCTCCGTAATCGTGGTGGGCCCAGAACTAAAGATGTACCAATGCGGACTCCCCAAGGAGATGGCTCTGGAACTCTTTAAGCCCTTTGTGATGAAGAGACTGGTAGAAAAGGGGCTTGCCCATAATATAAAGAGCGCCAAGAGGATGGTAGAGAAGGTAAAGGCCGAGGTATGGGATGTACTTGAGGAAGCAATTACGGAACATCCAGTCCTTTTAAACCGCGCTCCTACACTCCACAGGCTGGGAATACAAGCCTTTGAGCCTGTATTGGTGGAAGGCCGGGCAATAAAGCTCCATCCATTGGTATGTAGCGCCTACAATGCGGACTTTGACGGTGATCAGATGGCCGTCCATGTGCCCCTGTCCGTGGAAGCACAATCGGAGGCAAGGTTTTTGATGCTGTCTACCAACAACATCCTAAAGCCTTCAGACGGCCGACCCGTAGTGAGTCCTACCCAGGATATGGTTATAGGGATATACTATTTAACCAGCCTGAAGGAAGATTCGAAGGGCAAGGGTAAGTTATTTATTTCCCCCGACGAGGTTATAATGGCCTATGGAGCCGGGGTCATTGATCTTCACGCCCCCATCAAGATGAGGGTGGAAAGGGAGATCGACGGGAAAAAAGAGGCGAGGCTAATAGACGTAACGGCGGGAAGGGTTATCTTTAATGAGGCTATCCCCCAGGATTTGGGGTTCAGGGACAGAACGAACCCCGATGAGTTATTTGAGTTGGAAGTAAACGAAGTGGTGGACAAAAAGGTTATCGGTAGGATTGTAGACAGGTGTTACAGAAAGTATGGAACTTCCGGAACCAGCATCGTACTGGATAAGCTCAAGGACTTAGGGTTCCACTATTCTACCATAGGTGCCGTCACCGTCAGCGTTTCGGACATAGTGATTCCCGAAGAAAAGCAGGGCCTTTTAGAGAAAGCAGACCAATTGGTCCTGGGCGTAGACAGACAATACAGAAGGGGTCTTATCTCGGATACCGAGCGTTATGAAAGGGTTATAAATACCTGGAACAAGACCATAGATGATGTGACAGATGCCCTAATGGGCAGTTTAGATCACTTTAACCCCATATATATGATGGCAAATTCCGGTGCCAGGGGCAGCATCAACCAGATACGACAGTTGGCGGGAATGCGTGGGCTTATGGCCAACCCCACCGGAAAGATCATCGAGCTTCCCATCAGGGCGAACTTTCGCGAGGGGCTTACGGTGCTGGAGTTCTTTATTTCCACCCACGGCGCACGTAAAGGTCTGGCGGATACGGCCCTCAGGACTGCGGATTCCGGCTACCTTACCCGAAGGCTGGTTGATGTCAGCCAGGATGTAATAGTAAGGGAAGGGGATTGCTTCGCAAAGACAGGGCAAAAACCCCAGGGAATCTTGGTAGACGAGATAAAGGATGCCGATGAAGTTATCGAGCCATTCATAGACAGAATAACGGGCAGATATGTGGCCGAGGATATAAATCACCCCGAGACCGGGGAAATTATAGCCATGGCCAACGAGAGGATCGACCATGACTTAGCCGAGGAGATAGTCAGGGCGGGTATCACTAAGGCGAATATTCGTTCCGTTCTTACTTGCAGGACGGAGCACGGCGTATGCGCCAAGTGCTACGGCAGCAATATGGCTTCCGGCGAACCGGTGAACATCGGCGAAGCCGTGGGTATTATCGCAGCCCAATCCATCGGCGAACCCGGGACCCAGCTCACCATGAGAACCTTCCATACAGGCGGAATAGCCGGGGCAGATATTACCCAGGGTCTTCCCAGGGTAGAGGAGCTGTTTGAGGCCCGAAAGCCTAAGGGATTGGCGGTTATTTCGGAAATATCCGGTATCGTTAAGATCAACGAAACCAAGAAAAAAAGGGAAGTGTCCATCATGGGCGCGGATGGGGATACCAAGAACTATACCATACCCTATGGTTCCCGTATAAGCGTGGTAGAGGACCAGCAGGTTGAGGCCGGAGATGAGCTTACGGAAGGATCCATAAACCCCCATGACATCCTAAAGATCAGAGGGGTCAAGGGAGTTCAAAGCTATCTCCTCCATGAGGTTCAAAAGGTTTACAGGATGCAGGGCGTTGATATAAACGATAAGCATATTGAAGTTATCGTAAGGCAAATGCTTAAAAAGGTAAGAATCGAGGATGCGGGGGACACCGATATGTTGCCGGGTGGACTCATAGACATTTTCGAGTTTGAAAGAGAGAACGACAAGGTAGTAGAGGAAGGCGGCCAACCGGCCTTCGCCAAGAGAGTGCTCCTGGGTATAACCAAGGCCTCCCTTGCCACGGAATCCTTCCTGTCTGCGGCCTCGTTCCAGGAGACGACCAGGGTTCTTACCGAGGCTTCCATAAAGGGTAAATCCGATCCCTTGGTAGGCCTTAAGGAAAACGTGATTATAGGGAAGCTGATCCCCGCAGGGACGGGCATGAGCAGATACAAAGATATAGAGGTTTATACCGAAGAAGAACCCGAGGAAATAATTCCCGTGGATATAGAAGAGGAAGAACCGGTTTTACAGGCTTAGGAAGTTGGAGGTTGGAGGTTAGAAGCTAGAAGCCCGATCTCATGGGGCTGTTGCTAGGGAGGATGGATTTGTGGAGGCGGATTCCAACAGCCCGAATGGAAGACTCCTAAGGGGTTAGAAATTGGAGGTTGAACCCTACAGTGATGTTACTACAGGAGTAATGAACTATTGAAAAGTGGATGACTTCATTGATTTGGCAAAGAAAACTTGGCTTATGGAATGCAGAAAAGCCGTAGTTTAAGGCAGGACGCCTTAAACCGATTCCACCGGCAGGACGCCGGATTGGAAGCGATAGGCTTTTCAAATGGAATAAGCCTTAGTTTTCTCCAAATCTATGTTGGAAGGAGCGTTCAATAGTCATTACGTGGTATTGCGTTCACCAGTCATTACGTAAGCACTGGGTTCAATAACCATTACGGAAGTACCGGATTTGACAGCGTTACTTACATGTGCCGACAGATGCGGCGCCTTAATTAAAACCCCTAACCTCCCCGGCCGGCTCGGCTTTATTCCGGCAATGCTTTAAATAATAATTATTGACATTGGATTTGTACAATGATAGAATGTTTGAGTGCGCAATTTGACGGGCACCCTGAATTAGATATTTAGGAGTTGAAAAACATGTTAGAGGGCCTGAGGGAGGCTTCAAACAAGACTGTGGGTATGAAGCAAACCCTTAAAGCAGTTCAAGGGGGATTGGCTTTAAAAGTCTTTCTAGCCGGGGATATCGACGACTATATATCCCAGAAGATAAGGCATGAGTGTCAAAGGCATGATATCGACATCATTATGGTAGATTCCATGAAGGAGCTGGGTGAAGCCTGCGGTATAAGTGTTGGCGCTGCAACAGCCGCCATCCTTGAAGTTTTAGATTAGAGCAGCTTTAAACCTATTATTTTGAAAGGAGGTGGCATAATGCCTACGATTAGTCAGTTAATAAGAAAAGGCAGAAAAAGCATCGGACACAAATCCGACGCACCCGCACTTAAGGGTAGTCCCCAAAAGAGGGGGGTTTGTACCGCTGTCAGTACCCGTACACCTAAAAAGCCCAACTCTGCTCTTAGAAAGCTTGCAAGGGTAAGGCTGTCCAACGGAATGGAAGTCACAGCCTATATACCGGGAATCGGACATAATCTACAGGAGCACTCTGTGGTGCTTATTCGCGGAGGGAGGGTTCCGGACCTACCCGGGGTACGTTATCATATAGTACGCGGCGCTTTAGATACGGCCGGAGTTACCGACCGTCAGCAAGCCAGATCCAAATATGGTGCCAAGAAGCCCAGAAAGTAATCATTTTAAGTAGTCCTGTACAGAAGGAGGGAAGTATATGCCAAGAAAAGGTCATGTGCCCAAAAGAGATGTGTTGCCCGATCCATTATATGGCAGTAAAGTTGTAACCAAGCTGATAAACCAGGTTATGCTGGACGGTAAAAGAGGGATAGCTCAACGAATTTGTTACGGGGCCTTCGATATTATCAGAGACAAAACAGGTAACGAGCCTATTGAGGTTTTTGAACAGGCTATGAACAATATAATGCCGGTGCTTGAGGTAAAAGCCCGCAGGGTGGGTGGTGCTACCTATCAGGTGCCCATGGAAGTTAGAACAGAAAGAAGACAAACCTTGGGCCTTCGCTGGCTGGTAAGTTTTGCCCGCAACCGCGGAGAGAGAACCATGATAGATAGACTGGCATCTGAGATTATGGATGCAGCTAATAACATGGGTGGTGCAGTGAGAAGGAAAGAAGATACCCATAAGATGGCAGAAGCTAACAGAGCCTTTGCTCATTATCGTTGGTAACCTATAAAGCCACTGGCCAATTATTAACCTGGGACTAAAAAGTCCCATTATTTTAGTGAATCGTCAACTGAAAGGAGGCAAAGAGATGCCTAGGCAATTTTCGCTGGAAAACACCAGAAACATAGGAATTATGGCACACATTGATGCTGGTAAGACAACAACGTCAGAGCGGATTTTGTTCTACACCGGAAGGGTTCATAAGATGGGCGAAACCCATGAGGGTTCGGCTACTATGGACTGGATGGCCCAAGAGCAGGAACGGGGTATAACCATCACCTCAGCCGCTACAACCGCACAATGGAAGGGATACCGTATCAACATTATAGATACGCCCGGGCATGTGGACTTTACCGTGGAAGTTGAACGGTCGCTGCGCGTATTGGACGGCTCGGTGGCAATATTTTGTGCAAAAGGCGGTGTAGAGCCCCAATCGGAGACCGTATGGCGTCAAGCGGATAAGTATCGAGTGCCCAGAATTGCTTATATAAATAAGATGGACATAATAGGTGCAGATTATTTTAATGTAGTCGAAATGATGAAGGAACGCCTTGGGGCAAACGCTGTTCCATTACAGATCCCCATCGGCAAGGAAGACTATTTTAAGGGCATAATCGATCTTGTAGAGAGAAGGGCTATTTACTACACGGACGACTTAGGCACCCATAGCGAAGAAACCGATATACCGGAGGATATGGCGGACCTGGTACAAGAATACAGGGATATCTTAATTGAGGCCGTAGCCGAAAACGATGAGGATCTCATGATGAAATACCTTGAGGGTGAGGAATTGACCCCTGATGAGATCAAGGCGGGGATCAGAAAGGCAACGGTTTCCGTAGATATGATTCCGGTATTGTGCGGTTCGTCCTATAAGAATAAGGGCGTACAGCCGCTATTGGATGCGGTTATAGAGTATATGCCGTCACCTTTGGAGGTGGCAGCAATTAAAGGTACGATACCGGGGACGGACGAGGAAACAGAAAGGCATTCCTCCGACGAAGAGCCCTTTAGCGCGTTGGCCTTTAAGATCATGACGGATCCCTTTGTCGGGAAGCTCGCTTTTTTCCGGGTATACTCCGGTACATTAAAATCGGGCTCTTATGTTTATAACTCCACAAAGGGGAAGCGAGAGAGAATCGGAAGAATCCTACTTATGCACGCGAACCATCGCGAGGAAGTCGATGAAGTATATTCGGGAGATATTGCGGCCGCCATAGGCCTTAGGGATACAACGACAGGAGATACCCTATGCCTTGAGGTCGAACCGGTTATTTTAGAGTCCATGGAATTCCCCGACCCCGTAATCCAAGTGGCTATAGAGCCTAAAACCAAGGTCGGCCAGGATAAGATGGGGGTAGCGCTTCAAAAGCTGGCAGAGGAAGACCCAACGTTTAGGACCTATACAGACGGGGAAACAGGGCAGACTATCATCGCCGGCATGGGTGAGCTTCATCTGGAGATCATAGTAGACAGGTTGCTCAGAGAATTTAAGGTAGAGGCCAATGTGGGAAAACCCCAGGTTGCCTACAGAGAAACAATACGCAAGGCGGTCAAGTCCGAAGGACGATTTGTTCGTCAGTCAGGAGGAAGGGGTCAATACGGCCATGTATGGCTGGAGGTAGAACCCTTAGAGGCCGGAAGCGGTTACGAGTTTGTAAACAAGATCGTCGGCGGAGTGGTCCCGAGAGAATATGTTGCGCCTGTAGATCAGGGGATACAAGATGCCATGGCCAGCGGCATTTTGGGCGGATATCCCGTAGTGGATATTAAGGCAACATTGTATGACGGATCCTACCATGAGGTGGACTCATCGGAAATGGCGTTTAAAATAGCGGGTTCTATAGCGTTTAAGGATGCTATGAGAAAGGCAAACCCGGTCCTTATGGAGCCCACCATGAAGGTAGAGGTTACGGTGCCCGAAGAATATATGGGCGACGTAATGGGGGATATTAATTCCAGGCGCGGCAGAATCGAAGGCATGGAAGCCAAATCCGGAGTACAGGTGATAACATCATATGTACCCTTATCGGAGATGTTTGGCTATGCTACAGACCTTCGGTCCAAGAGCCAGGGAAGAGGCGTTTACACCATGCATCTATCCCATTATGAGGAAGTCCCAAAGAGTATAGCCGAAAAGATTGTAGCTAAATAGAGATCCTAAGAGCACATTAATTAAGGAGGAAGAAGGAAAATGGCGAAAGCAAAATTTGAAAGAACAAAGCCCCATGTAAATATAGGAACCATAGGGCACGTTGACCATGGCAAGACCACCTTGACTGCGGCCATTACCATGGTATTGTCC
>DASRNX010000081.1:0-17190 GCA_035647175.1 Clostridia bacterium
GCTCGATTATAAATTCTACCTGTTTGCCGTATTCCTTCGCCCAATCGCTTAGAACCGCGGAAAGATTGTCCCCAAATTCATTTAATTCAAGTCGCGGTTCATTGTCCTGCTTTCGGTAGGGTATGCCAAATCCGCCGCCTATGTCTATAAAATCCAAATCGTGGAATCCTTTGGCGGCAGCCAGCAATAGTTTTGCACCTTCAACAAAGATATCCCCCTTCATAAACAGGGATCCCAAATGCTGATTAAGACCCACAATTTTTAGGTCATATCTGTTGGCTATATCCTTTACTTCGGGGATTAGTTCCAGGTCTATACCAAACTTGGTATCATCGCCGGCAGTTATTACCTTCTTGTGATGGCCTACGCCGAGGCCGGGGTTTAACCGAATGGCTACATTGCCGCCCGGATTCACTTCGCCGAGCTGTTCCAATTGAGATAAGGAATCTATGCTGATAATAATGCCCATGTCTGTAACCGTCCTCATCTCTTCTCTGGAAATGTTGTTGCTTATATAAAAGATTTCTTCAGGTCTATACCCCGCCTTTTGTAATACATGAACCTCGCCGGGAGAAATGGCGTCTGCATGGATTCCCTCCTGGTGTATGATCTTAAGGAGCTCTAAATTGGTGTTGGCCTTGCAGGAGTAATTGACAGTAAAGCGGGGATAGGAAACCAATGAGGCCATTTCCCTGCATCTTTGTCTCAGGATTGACTCGTTATACACATACAGGGGGCTTCCATATTTATGAATAAGCTCCCTAGGCGATGTGTTGCCGTAGAAATCAGTTAATCTGGAATAATAATTGTCCATAGTATATGCCTCCTATCTAGCAATGGGGATAGGGTTGATACCCCATAATAACCAAAATAATTTCGTCATATTCGTAGTAAAGTCTAGGATGAAACTTGGGATTGATGTTCGATTATGCCGGATTTTAGGTAGAGGCCCCAGTCCGCACCGCTATATGGAGCGGGAGGGGAAACCGACCTTAGGAGCAGCTAATCCGTGGCACCATTGTAGTACATGAATCATGCGAATGCTTTTCGATATTTCGGACCTGATGAATATGTTTATCGCCAAGCAAACTGCCAGCTATATAATAGTAGTCTTAACTATCCACATAATACGTAAAAATGCTTTTCTTGTCAAGAAAGACAGGCTTTTTCATCGGAGAGCAGGAAATCCGGAATAATTGTAGAATATGTGATAATGTAGGTGTTAGCCGGGCTTTGATCACAGGTTTTAGCAAGAAATTAAGCCTTAAGGAGGCGACGGAATGCTGGCTAAGGTAAAAAGTGCCGGGATATTCGGTGTAGAGGGATACATGATCGATGTAGAAGTGGATATATCCAATGGATTGCCCGTATTCGATATAGTTGGTTTGCCGGACTTATCCATCCGCGAATCAAAGGAGAGGGTGCGTGCTGCCATTAAAAATAGTGGGTTTGAGTTTCCCATCAAAAGGATCACAGTAAATATGGCCCCTGCAGACACCAAGAAGGAAGGGCCTGCATTTGACTTAGCCATAGCAATTGGAATCCTTACAGCAACCGGCCAGATCCCCGTTATGACTAAGCCCGATCCAGTATTCTTGGGTGAATTGTCCCTTGATGGCACACTTAAGCCCATAAGCGGCGTGCTTCCCATGCTTTTGTCCATTAGGGAAGAGAACGAAGCCGTTGTACTGCCCTATGAAAATGCCGAGGAAGCCAGTAATGTATCTGAAGTAGCAGTATATCCCTACAAGACATTGGCCGAATTAGTGGAATGCTTTAGGGGAAAGGCTGGTCTTACGGAATACCAAAAGACATGTTCCCACGATGCCGGATTTAAGCCATCATTTACAGATGATTTTTTCGATGTCAAGGGCCAAGATGCCGCAAAGAGGGCTTTGGAAGTCGCCGCCGCGGGGGGCCACAATATTATTCTTATGGGACCACCGGGTTCCGGTAAAACCATGTTAGCGAAGCGATTGCCCACCATCCTTCCAGATCTAGCCTATAACGAGGCTCTTGAGATAACAAAGGTCTATAGTGTAGCGGGCATGTTAAAGGAAAAGGAAGGGATTATAGGTTCTCGCCCTTTTATGTCCCCACATCATACGATTTCGAGTTCTGCCCTTGTAGGCGGAGGCAGAATACCCGCGCCGGGACAGATTAGCCTAGCCCACCATGGTGTCCTATTCTTGGATGAACTTCTTGAATTTAAAAAGGATGTCTTGGAAGTTTTGAGACAACCCCTGGAAGATGGGGAGATTACAATTTCCAGGGCTCAGGGTTCCGCCCTTTTCCCCTGTAAATTTATGTTGGTAGCCAGCCTTAATCCTTGTCCATGCGGATTTCTAGGTGACTCTGGCCACGAGTGCACCTGTACGCCCAATCAGATTCGCAGATACCTTGCCAGGATATCCGGGCCGCTCCTTGACAGATTTGACATACATATTGAGGTGCCCAGTTTATCCTTTCAAAAGATAAGTGGAGATGAAAAAGCCGAATCATCATCTGATATTCGCGAGAGGGTTAACCGAGCGAGGGAAATCCAGGTCAACCGCTATAAAAAAGACGGGATATACTACAATTCACAATTAAAGCCTAGGCAGATCAGAACATTTTGCAAGACGGACGAATTGGGAAATACCCTTCTGGAAAGGGCTTTTGTCTCAATGAGATTGAGTGCCAGGGCGTATGATAGAATTCTTAAAGTTTCAAGGACTATAGCAGACCTTGAAGGATCGGACAATGTAGAGGCCGGCCATATAGCAGAGGCTATACAATACAGGTCATTGGACAGGCAGTATTGGCGCTAAGCGCTATGGTTAATTATTGCTAATAATATACGTATGCTTTAAAGCAGGGGGGATATACTTGAAACAAATTGACGAAAGAATATATTGGATATGGTTATCGCAGATCCCCGGTGTCGGGGCTAAACGGTTTCATTTTCTGGTGGAACACTTTTCCGGGGCCCATGGGGTATGGGCTGCACCAAAAGGGGAGCTGTTAAAGCTAATCCCCCATCTAGGCCCTAGTGTTGTCAATGAAATTGCAAATCAAAGACAGAACAGGATCTTGGATAAGATCTATGAGAGTTCCAATTCTTCGGATTATAGGATTGTCACCCTGCTGGATGGGGAATATCCCGGTTTATTAAAGGAAATATTTGATCCACCCCCTATTCTCTACTGCAAAGGCTTGCCAATTGATGACAATAACCCTGCGTTGGCCATCGTAGGTTCCAGAAGGTCCACGGGCTATGGAAGGCAAATGTCAGAAAGATTCGGATTCCAGTTAGCTGAGGCAGGTGTTACCGTAGTGAGCGGCCTAGCCAGAGGCATAGATGCCATGTCCCATTACGGGGCTTTAAAGGCTGGCGGAAAGACCATAGGGGTATTAGGTTGCGGTATAGACAGGGTTTATCCGCCGGAGAACCGTAAACTATTTCAGACCATGGAAGAGAAAGGCACGATAATAACCGAATACCCGCCCGGGACCAGTCCATTACCAGGGAACTTCCCTGCCAGAAACCGTGTTATCAGCGGAATGGCCGATGGAGTACTGGTGATTGAGGCGGGGCTGAGGAGCGGTGCACTTATCACCGTTGATTTTGCTTTGGAGCAGGGTAGGGATGTTTACGCCTTGCCGGGAAATATAAACGTGCCCCAAACGGTGGGTACGAACAAGATCCTAAAGGAAGGCGCAAAATTGATAACCGACATTCGGGATATACTGGAGGATTTGGGAATAAGCCTTGCAGATCCGGGGGAAGCGCCGGGATCCGTCCAGCTTGATTTTTTTGAATCCCAGGTGTATAATGCACTCCAAGAAGGGGAGCGGCATTTGGAGGAGTTAGCAAGAGACACAAAAATGGAGATACACAAATTGAATGCGGTTTTGACAATGCTCGAGGTTAAGGGGATAGTAAAACAAATGCCAGGCAAAATATTTATTAAAAGCTGGGATGCTTAATACCAATGGAGGTTATAGAATGGCACAAAATCTGGTAATCGTTGAATCACCAGCAAAGGCGAAAACCATCAAAAAGTTTTTAGGGAGGAATTATAAGGTCGAGGCATCTATGGGGCATGTTAGGGACCTGCCCAAGAGCCAATTGGGCGTGGATGTTGAAAACGACTTTGAACCAAAATATATCACAATAAGGGGCAAAGGGGAAATCCTCAGCAAGTTGAGGAAGGAGGCAAAGACAGCGAAAAAAATACTCCTGGCCACAGACCCTGACAGGGAAGGCGAGGCCATATCATGGCATCTGGCCCACATCCTGAAGATAGAGGCCGACAGCCCCTGCAGGATTGAATTTAATGAGATAACCGGTACGGCCGTTAAGGAGGCTGTCAAAAAGCCTAGACCCATAGATAAGGATCTGGTGGATGCCCAACAGGCGCGTAGGATTTTAGATCGTATAGTGGGATATCAGATAAGTCCGCTTTTATGGAGAAAGATACGTAAGGGATTAAGTGCAGGCCGGGTACAATCCGTGGCAACTAGGATAATCTGTGATAGGGAAAGGGAGATTCAGGGCTTTGTTCCTGAAGAGTATTGGTCCCTTATAGGCACCTTTTATAAAGATGGGGATAAGCAGGTGTTTGAGGCCAATTTTTATGGGAAGAACGGCAAAAAACTGGCGCTCAATGAGCAAAAACAAGTTGATAAAATAATGCAGGACCTAAAAGGCGCCGATTTTGCTGTCCAAGAGGTCAAAAGGGGTAATAAAAGACGAAACCCATCCCCACCCTTTACTACCAGTACTCTGCAGCAGGAGGCATCCAGAAAGTTGAGGTTTACAGCTCAAAAAACAATGCTGTTGGCCCAACAGCTCTATGAGGGTATCGATATAAAGGGGGAGGGCTCTGTAGGCGTCGTCACCTATATAAGGACGGACTCTACCAGAATATCGGAAGGTGCCCAAACAGAGGCGCTAGAATATATACTATCAAAATACGGGAAGAAATTTAGGCCGGATAAACCCAACCAGTACAGGGGTAGAAAAGGTGCCCAGGATGCTCACGAAGCAATAAGGCCAACTAGCATACTGAGGGATCCTGATTCCATAAAGGATTCTTTAAAAAGAGATCAATATCGTCTCTACAAATTAATCTATCAAAGATTTTTGGCCAGTCAGATGACACCGGCTATCTTTGAAACCATGACCATTAATATTAAGGGAAGGGACTATATCTTTAGGGCCAACGGATCACGCAAGGTCTTTCAGGGTTATTCCATTATCTATGAGGAAGGCCGTGACGATGGTAAGGAGGAGAAGGATATAGATTTGCCCGATCTAAAGGCGGGGGAAAAGGTGATTCTGGAAAAATGGACACCAAATCAACATTTCACCCAGCCACCTCCCCGCTTTACTGAAGCATCACTGGTGCGGGCCCTAGAGGATATGGGAATAGGCAGGCCCAGCACATATGCGCCCACCATATATACAATCACATCCAGGGGATATGTTGAAAGGGAAAAAAGGACGTTGATACCCACCGAATTGGGGTTTATAGTCAATGACTTGATGACGGATTATTTCGCTGATATAGTGGATTACCAATTTACGGCGGATATGGAGGAGCGTCTTGATGGTGTCGAGGAGGGGGAAAGGGTTTGGAAGGATGTAATAAGGGATTTTTATCCTTCCTTTAAATCACTATTGGATCATGCGGATGGGGATATCCCCAAGATAGAAATAAAAGATGAAGAATCCGACGTCATATGCGAAAAATGCGGTGCGAATATGGTCATAAAGACAGGACGATACGGTAAATTCTTGGCATGTCCCAACTTCCCCGAATGCAGGAATACGAAGCCCATAGTGGAAGAGATTGATGTTCCCTGTCCTAAGTGTGGTTCCAATGTTGTGGTAAGGAAGACAAAAAAGGGACGTAAATTTTATGGATGCAGCAAATATCCCGAATGTGACTTTGTGTCCTGGGACCTGCCGGTAAAAGAGCCGTGCCCAGAATGTGGCTCCTATATGGTGGAAAAAACCCAAAGGGGAGGGACAAAAACCGTCATATGTTCTAATGATAAGTGTAAGTATAAAGAGGAAAAGAGTAAATGATGGAATTAAAGGTTACAATTATAGGCGGCGGTTTGGCCGGATGTGAAGCCGCATGGCAACTGGCCAGTATGGGCATTAAGGTGGAGCTTTATGAGATGAGGCCTCAAGTGATGACCCCCGCCCATACCACCTCGAATCTCGCAGAACTGGTCTGCAGTAATTCCCTTAGATCCGATAGGCTGGAAAATGCCGTGGGATTATTAAAGGAAGAGATGCGCAGGCTCGATTCCCTAATCATAAAGGCTGCGGATCTTAACCGCGTTCCGGCAGGCGGCGCATTGGCTGTGGACAGGGACTCCTTTTCAGGATATATTACCGATGCCATAAAGGGACATCCCAATATCGTTGTTCACTATCAGGAAGTAGAGCTGATACCGGAATCCGGATATATAATTATAGCTACAGGCCCCCTGTCATCGGCCAACATGGCGGGGGCTATTTCACAGCTGATTAAAGAGGATTACCTATACTTCTTTGATGCTGCGGCGCCTATTGTAACCCTGGATTCTTTGGATGAGTCTAAGGTTTTTAGGGCTTCTCGCTATGGCAGGGGTGACGATTACCTTAACTGTCCTATGGACAGAGAAGAGTATACAAAATTTTGGAATGAGCTTATAAACGCCGAAGTTGTAGAATTGAAGGATTTTGAAAAGCGGATATTTGAGGGGTGTATGCCCGTGGAAGTGATGGGCAAAAGGGGTTTCGACACGCTCAGGTTCGGGCCCTTAAAGCCTGTTGGTTTGAAGGATCCCCGTACCGGGAAGGAACCCTATGCCGTGGTACAGTTGAGGCAAGACAATCATAAGGCTTCATTATATAACCTGGTTGGTTTCCAGACGAATCTTAAGTTTCCCGAGCAAAGGCGGGTTTTCTCCTTGATCCCCGGGCTTGAAAATGCAGAATTCGTTCGCTATGGGGTTATGCATAGAAATACCTTTATTAATTCCCCTAAGCTCCTAGACTCCTTTTATCGGTTAAGGGAGGATCATAGGATATACTTTGCAGGTCAGATAACCGGAGTCGAGGGATATGTGGAATCGGCATCCAGCGGCCTTATAGCTGGATATCACCTGGCAAGGACCTTGCTCGGCAAACAGGTTGCCGCATTTTCGGGTACTACTGCTATCGGTGCCTTATCCCGATACATTTCCAACCCCGCCATTGGGGACTTCCAGCCAATGAACATCAATTTTGGGATCATTGACCCCCTGGGCCAGAGAATCCGGAATAAACAGCAGAAGAACAAATCTATAGCCCAAAGGGCCTTAAAAGCAATAGAGGAATATATTAATACCCATACGACCTAGTTTCCCATATAAGCCCTATTAAAAAGGTTGAATTTTGCGATATTGTATGATACTATTTGAATGTTTAGTCAATTAGAGCATTAGGGGGGTAAGACTGCATATGTTAAAAGGGACGACCATAGTGGCTGTAAGGAAGGATGATAGGGCAGCAATTGGCGGTGACGGACAGGTTACCTTCGGCCAAAACACCATTATGAAACATGGAGCCAGAAAGGTAAGAAGGCTTTATCATGATAGGGTATTGGTTGGATTTGCCGGTAGCGTAGCCGATGCATTTAGTCTTAGCGAACGCTTCGAAGCAAAGCTGGAGCAGTATTCCGGAAATTTAGAGCGAGCCGCCGTGGAGTTGGCAAAGGAATGGCGCGCGGATAAGATTTTACGAAAATTAGAGGCGATGCTTATCGCCATTGATGATAGAACACTCCTGATTATTTCGGGAACAGGTGAGGTTATCGAACCCGATGATCAGGTTGCCGCAATTGGATCAGGGGGATCCTTTGCAATGGCAGCGGCTAAGGCACTTATGGAAAACACGAAGCTGGAACCCAAAGAAATTGTAAGAAAATCTCTGGAAATTGCCTCTTCCATATGCGTTTATACTAACGACAACATCTATATTGAAGAAATCTAGGAGGTGGCGCTATTGGATAATTTGACCCCGAAGCAGATAGTTTCACAATTGGATCGCTATATTATAGGACAAAATGAGGCAAAGAAATCGGTAGCAGTCGCCCTACGAAACCGTTTTAGGCGCAGCCTCATCGAGGAGGATTTAAGAGAGGATATTACCCCGAAAAATATAATAATGATGGGCCCTACCGGCGTAGGGAAGACGGAGATTGCAAGGCGGCTGGCAAAATTAGTTGAGGCTCCCCTAGTCAAAGTGGAGGCAACGAAATTTACCGAGGTAGGCTATGTGGGTCGGGATGTGGAATCCATGATAAGGGATTTGGTGGAGGCCGCCATTCGCATGACCAAAAACAGCAAAACGGAATCCATTAAAGAAAAGGCTGAGCTGGCTGCTGAAAATAGGATTTTAGATATCTTGCTGCCTACAAAAAAGCGAAAACAACCAAATCCTTTAGGGCTTTTGTTTCAACAAGACGAAAGCCATGAAGACTCCGATGAAGCCCCCGTCGATGAACAATCCACCCAATCCATGGCCGGAACCCGGGAAAAGTTTCGCCAGAGACTAAGGTTAGGGACCATGGAGGATATGCAGGTGGAGATTGAAGTAGAGGACTCAAAGTATTCCGGGATAGGTTTCATTCCGGGCATGGGAAATGAGGACATGCTCATACAGATTCAAGATGTATTTGGGAGCATAATGCCCCGCAAGACCAAGAAAAGAAAGACTACCATCCGGGAAGCCAGGAGAATATTTGAACAGGAAGAGGCCCAAAAATTGGTGGACATGGACGAGGTCATAGAGGAGGCTGTAGAGGCGGCAGAGCAGCATGGAATTATATTTATAGATGAAATAGATAAGATTGCTGGAAAGGAAATGAGCAGTGGACCTGATGTTTCCAGAGAAGGGGTACAAAGGGACATTTTACCAATAGTGGAGGGCACTACGGTTATGACTAAATACGGTCCAATTAAGACGGATCATATACTCTTTATTGCCGCCGGGGCTTTCCACGTCTCCAAGGTATCTGATCTAATACCGGAACTCCAAGGCAGATTTCCCATAAGGGTGGAATTAGGGAGCCTAACCCAATCCAACTTTGAACAAATACTGACCCAGCCGGAAAATGCCCTATTAAAGCAGCAGAAAGAGCTGATGAAGGTGGAAAACATAAATCTTTCATTTTCTCATGAGGCCATTGCTGAGATAGCTAGGATTTCCTTTATTTTAAACCAAAGCAGCGAGAACATAGGCGCGCGAAGGCTGCATACCGTAATGGAAAAGCTGATGGAGGATATATCGTTTAATGCCGAGGATCTATCGGGACAGGACATAAGAATTGATGCTGATTATGTGCATAAAGCCCTCAAGGACCTGGTGCATGAGGAGAATCTCCATAAGTTTATTCTTTAAGGGGGTTTCAAAAAAACACATAATTCATAATTT
This sequence comes from Clostridia bacterium, assembly GCA_035647175.1. Lineage (GTDB taxonomy): Bacteria > Bacillota > Clostridia > Caldicoprobacterales > UBA3941 > UBA3941. Next base: position 9,458 of record DASRNX010000081.1, read on the forward strand.
AAAGCTGGAATTGTTTATCTACGGCTAAGCAATACGAAAAATAAATTTATCTGCAGCAGGCGAACTTTATGACTAGGGTTTTTATCCACATTTTACGTCACCTAACCCGGCATTTATATATAGCCATACAAGGAATCAATCAAGGAGTGAATTAGATTGTCAGAAAGCTTGTTGAGCAAAACCAGAAGATTAAATAAGATTATACAAAGATCGGGTTCAGATCCCGTTCGCTTTTCCGATCTCGCAAGGGTATTGAGTGAGATTTTACATAGCAATATATTTATTGCCAGCCGCAGGGGCAGAATATTGGGATATGCCCTGGCGGATGAAGAATGCTTCAAAAGCTGGGGAGACGATATCAGCGAAATGTCCAGCTTTACCCAGCAGTGTAACAGTCAATTCCTTAAATTCAATGAGACCTTGGCCAATATAAACCTAGAAAAGGGTTGTCATATAGTCCCATATGCTCCGGGAGATGATCCCTATAAGTTTACATCCATCGTTCCCATAAGCTGTGGGGGGGATCGCCTTGGAACCCTGATCATTGAAAGAATGGCAGAAGAATACTGTGATGACGATCTGGTTTTGGCTGAATACAGTGCTACCATTATAGGAATGGAAATTATAAATGCAAAGGCCGTGGAAATAGAGAAAGAAGCACGGGAAAAGACCGTGGTGCAGATGGCGGTTAGAACCCTGTCATATTCTGAATTGGAGGCAATTGAACACATCCTCAATGAGCTCAATGGGAACGAGGGTTTATTGGTTGCAAGTAAGATTGCAGACCGGGTCGGCATTACTCGCTCCGTAATAGTGAACGCTCTTAGAAAATTGGAGAGCGCCAGCGTTATAGAATCCCGTTCTCTAGGGATGAAGGGTACCCATATAAGGGTGCTCAACGATAAATTAATGGATGAAATAGAAAGGAACCGATAAAACTTAAAAAAGAAGTGATTGTATGCATGATGGAATGATCGCATTGAAGATGGCATTAAGGAAAAACGGTTATAAGCTTACATCACAGAGGAAGGCAACACTGGAAACAATCTTAGAAAACCAAGGTAAGCACTTGAGCACGGAAGAAATATTTGTAGAGGTTAAAAAAACCAACCCCCGGATTGGATTGGCGACCGTATATAGGACTTTGCTTTTATTGGAGGAGCTGGGAATCCTTATAAAGCACAACTTCGAGGACGGTCGAAATCGATATGAGCTGGGCCATCCCGAACAAGATCATGATCATCATCATTTGATTTGTCTTAAATGCGGTGAAGTTAGCGAGGTAAAAGAGGATCTATTGGATGCTTTGGAAGAAATTATAGACAAGAATTATGGTTTTAAGGTTGCCAATCATAAGGTTAAGTTCTATGGCTATTGTAAAGAATGTACTTAAAGCCCTGCGCTTTTAAAAATAGCAGGGTTTTTTTATCCCCATGTCATAGCGGATTGTTCGGATATTACCCATGGAACCATTGACCGGCTTATGTCCCAAGGAGAAGGGAACGTAGTCCGTACATCCCTGCCCCGGGGACAATGTGTTTTAATAACACCCCAATTGGTATAAGTTAGTATAAGGATACACATAATAATTTGGCAAAGATCATATTGCAAAATACTAGCAAAAGGGAAGATAAGAATGAAAGGTATTATTATGGCGGGTGGGGCCGGGTCCAGACTTCGTCCGCTTACTTGTGATTTGCCAAAACCTATGGTGCCGGTAATGAACAGACCGGTTATGCAATATAGTATCGAACTTTTTAGAAAGTACGGGATAAACGATATCGGTGTCACCCTTCAATATCTGCCGGAAGCGATACAGGATTATTTTGGGGATGGGGGACGTGATCCCATAAACCTCCACTATTTTATCGAGGAAAAGCCCCTGGGGACAGCGGGCAGCGTCAAGAATGCGCAGGAGATTTTAGACGATACCTTTATAGTCCTGAGCGGCGACGCACTAACCAATATCGATCTTGAAAAGGCTGCAGACTTTCATAGACAAAACCAATCCATGGCCACTCTAGTCCTCAAAAAAGTAGAGATTCCACTAGAATACGGGGTAGTGATGACCCATGGGGATGGGAGAATAGCCAGATTTTTGGAAAAACCCGGCTGGGGGGAGGTCTTTAGCGATACGGTAAATACCGGTATATATATATTGGAACCCCAGGTCCTGGAATACTTTGAAACAGGTGTAAAGTTTGATTTCAGCAAGGATCTTTTCCCCAGATTGCTGGAGGATAGAAAGCCCATGTTTGGCTACATTACCGAAGAATATTGGTGCGATGTAGGAGACACCAACTCCTATCTGCAATCCCATTTCGACATTATGAACGGGGATGCGGGGATCAAGCCCGATGCCAAAGAGCTGGAAGATGGTGTATGGGTAGAGGAGGGGGTCTATATACACCCCGGCGCCAGCATTGCGGCCCCCTGCTATATAGGTCGGAACACGACAATAGGGGAAGGGGTCAGTCTGCACCCCTTTACTGTTATCGGTGAAAATAATCATATCGGGGAACACTCCAGCATTAAAAGGAGCGTATTATGGAACCATAATAGCTTGGGAAGGAATGTGGAGGCCCGGGGGGCTATTGTCTGTGATAATACCCGGGTGGGTAACAATTGCAGCATCTTTGAGGGAAGCGTTGTGGGGAAGAACACCCATCTACATGAGAGGGTCGTACTAAAACCGGATGCGAAGATATGGCCCTGTAAGACCATCGAGCAGGGCATGACTATAGATGAAAATATAATATGGGGAACCCGACTCAAGAGAACCCTTTTTGGGAAGGACGGTATCAGGGGCTGTTTCAATATTGAAATAGATGCCGGGTTTGTAAATCGCTTAGGCACAGCCTATGGAACGGAACTCAAAGAGGACAGCAGGATCTGCATTAGCAGCAACGGACATGAAGCGGCTATAATGCTAAAGCATAGTCTAATGGCAGGTGTGCTTACCTCGGGGCTGAGCATCTTCGATATAGGGAGTACAATAACGCCTGTGACCAGGTATGCCGTTCGACATCTGGGGTTGGATGGGGGGATTCATATTCGATGTGAGGACGACGATCCAAATAGGGTCCATATAGGTCTGATAGATAATAACGGAGCCAATTTACCGGATTCTATGGAACGAAAGATCGAGAATATATTTATAAGCGGTGATTTCTCCGTAAAGTCGCCGAACAACATCAAGAAAGTTAGTATCATAAATGATATAGAGATGTTTTATATCAGGCATTTGATCAATTCCATCGATGCTGAGGCAATAAAGCAAAGGAAATATAGAATACTATTGAGCGCAAAAAGCAAATCTTTGGCTTCGCTGTTTATGGCCATGACAAGGGACTTGGGCTGTCGAGTCGAAGTGCTCAAGGGACAAATAATGGATGCCGAATCGATCAAGGGGTATGATCTGGCCATAGGATTCGATGATGATGGGGAAAGGCTGGAGATCCTTGACGAAGGGGGAGAGGCCATTAAAGAGGGTACCATGGTGGCTTTAATCAGCCTTGTATGTTTTAAGCAGGACAAGGATGTGGGAGTGGTGATTCCCAACACAGCTCCAAGTGCTATCGAAAAAATGGCAAAGAACTACAATGGCAGCGTAATAAGGAGTAAAACCAAGAGACGGGCTATGATGGAAGAGGTTATTAAGGCCGGAGATAGCGAAAAGCGAAAGGTCATGGAGCGTTTTATCCTGTACTTCGACGGATTGGCTACCGTAATGGGAATTATGGATTTAATGGCCAGGGAAGACAAAAAGCTTTCAGATTTGGTGGAGGATCTACCCGGGATCTATATGGCCATAAGGGATATCGAATGCCCTTGGACGGCAAAGGGTAAGGTAATGAGGAGCCTGATAGACGAAGCAAACAGGGGAGATTCTGATGTAGAGTTGTACGAAGGGGTAAAAATTACCGAAGATAAGGGGTGGACCCTAATCTTGCCGGATTCTGACGAACCCTTGGTCAAGATCTATAGCGAGGGGTTTTCAGAAGAGTATGCAGAGGAATTAAGTGACTTTTATGAGAAGAGAATTAACGGTATAAAGGAACAATAGGGTCCTACTGTAATCATGCTAATCCTTTTCTGGGATTAGCTTTTTTTAAGCTATTATCATAAAAAAGGATCATTCGGGACTCCATAGAGCCGGAATTTTCAGCGTCATAACCGTATTTGTTGTAGAATGTGTTTTTATGGTGATCATAACAGTTGCACTGTTTATATATATCAAGTATAATGGGAACGTTGGATTTGTGCGGAAATCTAATAAAAGGAGGAGGAAATTTTTTAGTGACATCAAAAAATAATAATACGTTAAAGCTAATTCCCTTGGGGGGTGTCAATGAGATCGGCAAAAACATGACACTCCTAGAATACGGGGACGAGATCATCGTTATCGATTGCGGTCTCAGCTTCCCGGAGGAAGAAATGCTGGGAATAGATTTGGTGATCCCAGACATATCCTATTTAGTGAAGAACAAGGAAAAGGTTAAAGCCATTGTAGTTACTCACGGACACGAAGATCATATCGGGGCGCTGCCGTATGTCCTTAAGGAAATCAATGTTCCTGTATACGGAACCAGATTGACCCTGGGTTTGATTGAAAATAAATTTAAAGAGCATTCCCTGGACAAGGTAAAACTCAAGTGCGTAAAAGCGGGGGATAGGGTAAGGCTCGGAAACTTTATGGTGGATATTATCAGGACCAGCCACAGCATTGCAGATGCCGTTGCCTTAGCTGTGCATACACCTGTGGGCGTTATAGTCCATACAGGGGATTTTAAAATAGATTATACCCCTATAGATGGACAGGTCGTAGACTTTGCCAAGTTTGCAAAATTGGGCGAAAAGGGTGTGCTTGCGCTGTTGGCGGACAGCACCAACGTTGAGCGGCCGGGATATACCCTATCCGAAAGAGTAGTCGGAGCCACGTTTCAAAACATCTTCGGCACCGCCAAAGGAAGAATAATAGTGGCTACCTTCGCCTCAAATATACACCGAATTCAACAAATAATTGATGCGGCTGTAAAGTATAACAGGAAGATATGCGTTTCAGGAAGAAGCATGGTAAATGTAATGTCAGTCGCTATGGAATTGGGTTATATTAAGGTGCCCGGAAGGACACTTATTGAAATAGACGAGATTCAAAACTATCCCGACGAAAAAATTGTAATAATAACTACCGGCAGCCAGGGAGAGCCTATGTCCGCATTGTCCCGTATGGCCTCGTCGGATCACAGAAAAATAGAAATTATACCTGGGGATATGGTAATTGTTTCCGCAAATCCAATACCCGGGAACGAAAAACTTATTTCAAAGGTAATCAACCAGCTGTTTTTGAGGGGCGCAGATGTTATATATGAAGCCCTGGCAGACATCCATGTTTCGGGACATGCATGCCAGGAAGAATTGAAACTCATCCACACCCTGGTAAAACCGAAATTTTTTATTCCCGTTCATGGGGAATATCGCCATTTAAAGCAACATGCCAACCTGGCCGAATCCTTGGGGATGGCGAGGGAAAATATCAAAGTATTAGATATTGGCAACGTAGTCGAGTTTACCCCTGATTCATGTAAGGTAACCGGATCGGTATCCGCAGGCGGGATTTTGGTGGACGGCTTGGGGATAGGGGATGTAGGTAATATAGTCCTTCGGGATAGAAGGCATCTATCTCAGGATGGCTTAATGGTGATCGTAGTTACAATTTCCAAAGTTTCCGGCTTATCCGTTGCAGGACCGGACATTATATCCAGAGGATTTGTATATGTTAGAGAATCCGAGCAGTTGATGGAGGATGCAAAAGAGGTTATCCGCGGGATTCTGGAGGATTGTGAAGAGAATCAAATTACGGATTGGGGAACCATGAAATATAAGATTAAGGCGGGACTAAGGTCTTTTCTCTATGAGAAAACGAAGCGTAATCCTATGATACTGCCCATTATTATGGAAATATAAGAGATGTACTGCGATTGCTAATGCATTTGATGTTGATGTTATAACGGGGCGGATGAATGTCTCCCGTTTCTATAGGCGGCGAGTTTCGACCAGTATTAGACAGTAGCCCGGCGCATCCCATTACTTTGACTTGTCAAACCGGATGGGCGCATATATAATAGGATTAGATTTTGATTATACATTTTATGGCTAGAACCATATATGAGTATCCATACGTCATAAAAGGTTAAATTTAATTCATACACTACTGAAATATGTTGTTTTAATGCGGAGTCAAATCATGGGAATGTATTCGTTATAAAAAGTTTTTATAACAAATACAGGGGGCATAGTGTAAGCTAATAGGTGGAGGATGGATATGTCACAGAAAGGGACAGTTTTCTTAAAGAGGATCTTGAGACAAGTATTGATATTTCTTCTTAGCATCTTAATAGTTGCTTCTACCGTATACTTCGGGATAAATACTGCCTATAGCAGATATATTAAACCGGTGGATGCCGGCAACTCTAGCCTGGTAGACATTGAGATCCCAAGGGGATCTTCGCTGAGTAAAATATCGGAGATTCTCTATGAGAATAATCTCATCCGCAACAAGATGGTCTTCAAGTTATATGTGGACATTTCCAATAAGACCTCGAGACTCAAGGCCGGAAAGTATAAACTTTCCAGGGATATGGATTTGGACCGGATAATGGACGAACTGCTTACCGGCAATGCGGCTATTGATACGATAAAAATAACTATAATAGAGGGTTGGGATATCCGCAGGATAGCCAGATATTTGATTGAGGAGAAGGAATATGGATTTTCGGAAAAGGAATTTATAGACGCCGCCAAGATAGAAAACTTTACGGATTTTGTTTTCCTACAGGATATACCCGAGGAGAGGAAGACGGGTGAGGTTGGGATTGCACCACTGGAGGGTTATCTTTTTCCGGACACATATTTGGTTTATGAAGATGCCAGCCCCGAGGATATAATGAGAAAGATGTTGACCCAATTTGAAAAGGTCTATAACGAATCGGTGATGGAAAGAGCCCAAGAACTTGAAATGGATATGGATGAGGTAGTAACCTTGGCATCGGTTATTCAGCGTGAAGCCCGTATAACTGAGGAATTCCCTATGATATCAGCGGTGTTTCATAATAGATTAAAAAAGGATATGCCTCTGGGGGCCGACTCAACCATCCAGTTTTTGGTCAACGAAGATCGTTGGGCTTTCAGCAGCGAGGAATTGAAGATAGATTCACCATACAACACCTATGAGAACCAAGGGCTGCCTATTGGCCCTATATCTTCACCCGGCCGTCTGGCTTTGACATCGGCGTTGTTTCCCTACGAGGAGTTTATGAACTCGAAAAAGCCTTATCTATATTTTGTGTTAAAGGATCCTAAGACGGGGGAACACGTTTTTAATACCGATTACAACCAACATATGAAGGATAAAAAGGAATATGAGGCCAGTTGGAAGGACATCGGGAACCAAGAAGATTAACGAGATACAAAAGATAAGGGGGCCACGAAATTGTGGCCTCTTATAACATCGGAAGCAATTGCATCACGCAGGTTTCAACGAGGCGGGGGCTTTATACCCATCGCCTGTTTTTACTAATGTGAACTCGCCGCTTATAGAGGCGGGAGACATCTTGCCGACTCGTTTTATTATTATAGGGGGAAAAGGTTATGTCTTTTAGAACACCGGAACTATTGGCGCCTGCAGGCAATCTGGAGAAGCTGAGAGTTGCCTTTGCATACGGGGCGGACGC
>DASRNX010000082.1:0-2895 GCA_035647175.1 Clostridia bacterium
GAATGTTTGTCGTAAAACATATAGATTTGAAGAATTATATTCCAATCACTAAATTTCTAGGTCCAAGAACCTGTAAACTTGCTACGGGGCCTGCTCAAACTCGCTGCGCTCAAACAATGATTCGGCCTATCCTCCGCTGCGCGACAGGTTCTAAGCCTTTACACCATGTGATTTCCATATAATTCTTCAATTAATGAGATAAGCCCGAAAACTATGGTTTATTAGAATTTGATTAAAAGAAGTGATGATATTGCTAAGAAATCCGACCAGGGGGACTATCTTGGGAGAGAACGAAAAAAATGTCATGTCGGTAGACCTTTTAAAAGTGGCGCGGATGGTGTCGATATCCGTTGACCTATTGGAATATGGAGTCTATCACCACGGCGAACGGGTTGCCTATATAGCCTATCGGCTGTTTAGGGAGATGTTTCCGGATAAAGATGCGCTACCTACAGTGTTGGCCGGCTTACTTCACGATATAGGCATAGACACCGGTGAATTAAAAAAGGAAGCACGGAACTTTATTGTGGAAGATTATATAATATCCAAGCACTGCGAAGAAGGAGAGATGCTCCTGGATAAGGTGGATCTTTTGAAGGGGCTTAAGCCATTTATAAGACACCATCATACAAGGTATGGGGATATTGAAGGAACCAAGGGCGAAGCGGTCCCCATAGAAGCCCAAATAATATGCCTGGCGGATAGGGTAGAGGTATTGATAGATCAAAATCAATATATCCTTTCCCAGAAGGGTAGGATTAAGGGAAAAATAAAGGATTTTTCTAAAGATCTGTTCAACCCCGAAGTAGTCCGTGCCTTTTTGAGGCTGTCCGATACGGAATCATTTTGGTTGGGTATTGACAACCAATACATGTTAGCCAAGCTGTGGTCCGAAGGTTTTGACGGTTGCAGCACTGCGGCTGAAAAGGATATACGGCAGCTGGCGGAGCTGTGCGCCGCCATAGTGGACAGAAAGAGCTCCTTTACTCATATCCATTCTAAAAGGGTAGCCTCCATAGCCAGAAGGTTGGGGGAAAAGATGTATATGGGGCAGAGGGATTTGTTCATTTTGGAGATTGCCGGGGAGCTTCACGATATAGGAAAACTGTCTATTCCCCTATCCATTCTCCATAAATCCGGTGGACTGACTGAGGAGGAGTATCGGATTATAAGACAGCACACTTATCATACCTATTATTTAATCGATCGATTGGATATAATGGACAAGGTACGGGACTGGGCGGCTTTTCATCATGAGAAGCTGGACGGTAGCGGGTATCCCTTCCATTTAAAGGGCAGTGAACTGGATCTTGGTGCCAGGATTCTGGCGTTGGCCGATATGACCACCGCTTTATCAGAGGATAGGCCCTACAGAAAGAAGTTTTCCGGAGAAGAAATAATGGACATCCTATGGAAGCAGGTTAGGAATAATAAGGTCGACGGGGATGTAGTAAGGGCCCTGGAAAAGAATTTTGATTACATAGTATTTACAGATAAACAATAGTTAAACAGTTCAACGAAATTTATCTACAGATGATAAATTATATAGTTGAAGTTGTTTATCTATAATAAAATTTAGGCCTATGGCCGAATTTTAGGAGGATCATTATGCCTAATGAAGTAAGGCGAATTTTTTTAGAAAAGAAGGACCAATACAATATAGAAGCGAACAACTTGTACCGGGATCTTAAGAGGAACCTAGGGGTAGATGAACTGGATTCCCTTGGCATAGCATACGGCTATGACATCATGGGCTTATCCCAAGGGGAGTATGAACGGGTCTGTGATATTATCTTTAGGCCCACCCATGCAGAGTCGGTTTATCATGAACAATTGCCAAAGGATGCGGGAGATGAGGTCTTGGCTATTCAATATCTCCCGGGGCAGTTCGATCAAAGGGCCCATGCCATGGCGAGATCTATTCAGGCTATAACCTTAGGAGAGCTTCCCCTAGTCAGAGCTACCAGAATGGTGGTATTAAAGGGGCAACTGGATGAGGTGGACTATACCAGAATCATCAATTATATAGTAAACCCGGTGGAATCAAGGCTTGTATCCTTGGAAAAGCCTAAATCCCTGAAGGAAGATTACGAAATCCCCCAAGAGGTGGATATAATCCATGGGTTTATGGACGCTTCCCACGAAGGGCTGGAAGAATTAATGGAAGAGCTGAGGCTTGCCATGGACATGGATGATCTCATGTTCTGCCAGGGCTACTTTAGGGATGTGGAAAAGAGGGATCCCACCATAACCGAGATGCGTATGATAGACACCTATTGGTCCGATCATTGTAGGCATACCACCTTTTTGACCAGATTAGAGGATGTGGAATTTGAGGCGGGGTTTGCCAGTGAATGGGTCCGATACGTATTTGGGGCTTATAAGGACTCCCGGAAGTATGTATACGGTGGTAAAGACAGGGACATCTGTCTTATGGACATTGCAACCATAGTCATGAAGGAGATGAAAAAACGTGGGATGTTGGAGGATCTGGACGAATCCGAAGAGATCAATGCATGCAGTATAGCCGTCACCGCCAACATTGATGGCCATGATGAGGAATGGCTTGTAATGTTCAAAAATGAAACCCATAACCACCCCACAGAGATAGAACCCTTTGGGGGTGCATCCACCTGTCTGGGAGGCGCCATCAGAGATCCACTGTCCGGAAGGTCCTATGTATACCAGGCCATGAGAATAACCGGGAGTGGGGACCCGAGAACCCATATTGATAAGACCTTGGAAGGCAAGCTCCCGCAAATAAAGATAACCGAGGGCGCAGCCGCGGGCTACAGCTCCTATGGGAATCAGATAGGTGTACCTGCGGGTCAGGTGGTAGAGATCTATGACCCAGGATACGTGGCTAAGCGTCTGGAGCTTGGCGCTGTTGTAGCT
>DASRNX010000083.1:0-4657 GCA_035647175.1 Clostridia bacterium
GATAAGGAGGATGGAGATGACGAAAGTTTTGGTTTTAGATTTTTTAGATAGTGCATCTAAAAGATTTTCACTAAAGATTCCCGAGCCAAGGGAAGACCTTGAATCCGAGGAAGTTCGGGTTGCTATGGCAGACTTAATCGATAAGGATCCCTTTGTCAGGACCCTTGTAAGCATCGAAAGGGCATACATTGTTACTACTACTGAAGAAATGCTTGTCTTTGGCGCATAAAAGAATCGTACCTATGGGGAGGCCCAGCCTCCCCAATTATTATGTGTGCCCGGCATGGGCGGTAACTTGGCGGTGAGAGTCCGCTATGGGCTTGGTAGTGGGAACCATTAGCTGAAGGCAAGGGTGTCCATCGTGAGGTGGAATCTGAAGGAAGCCCTAGGCAAAGTCCCGGTCTGATGCACAAAAACCAGATACGAGGCTGTTTAGAACGGATGAGTTTGCGAAACAAAACAAAGTCCAACACTACCCGAATTCTAATCAGTATATTTGGCAGATATATGGGATGAAGGTTATCGCTCTTACCCGGGGAGGTCTCAGGGATATGCCATGGAAATGAATTTTGAAATAGCAACCCATACAGTGATGTATGGCTGAACCCTGAGAAGTCAGCAGAAGCCATAGTACCTACCTAGTCATGAATTGGTAGGGAAGGGCAGAACATTAGGAGGTTTTGGAAATCTTATGAACTCGAAGGATATGCAAAGACCGCAGACAACCCAATCAAGGGGCTATCCATTGAAGGAAGGGAAGGAAACCCGGGGATCAATGGAAGTGCGTAGTATGCCATCGGCGTTGGAAGATGGAAGGAACAATGTACAAAGGTACACCAGTAATATGCTTGATATGATAGTTGAAAGAGGAAATATGAGGAAAGCATACAAGCGTGTAGTCTCCAATAAGGGTAGCCATGGAATCGATGGAATGAAGGTAGATGAACTTTTACCTTTTCTAAACGAAAACTGGATAGCCATTAAGGAACAATTACTGGGAGGGAAGTATAAGCCAGAGCCAGTTAGAAGGGTAGAAATTCCAAAGCCAGACGGTGGAATAAGATTACTTGGAATACCCACGGTGCTGGACAGACTTATACAACAAGCCATAGCCCAGGTGCTTGGTGGGGTATATAATCATACATTTTCAAATAGTAGTTTTGGTTTTAGACCACGCCTTGGAGCAAAAGATGCAGTAGTAGCCGCACAAGACCATATGAATGATGGATATACGTGGGTGGTTGACATTGACCTTGAGAAATTCTTTGACAGGGTAAATCATGATATTTTAATGTCTAAATTAGAAAGTCGGATAGGGGACAAAAGGGTTTTAAAACTTATCCGAAGATATTTAGAATCAGGGGTGCTGATAAACGGACTAAAGGTAAGCACAGAAGAAGGCACTCCCCAAGGCGGGCCCTTAAGCCCGTTATTGGCGAATATCATGCTAGACGAATTGGATAAAGAACTAGAAAACAGGGGGCATAGGTTCTGCCGCTACGCGGATGATTGCAACATTTATGTTAAGAGCAGGTCGGCTGGAAACAGGGTAATGGCAAGTATAAGTAACTTCATTGAAATTAAGCTGAGTTTAAAAGTAAATGAATCTAAAAGCGCAGTGGATAGACCATGGAAGAGGAAGTTCTTAGGTTTCTCCTTCTATTGCAGTAAGGATGGAATTAAGATAAGAATTCATGATAAATCCATCAAAAGGTTCAGGGAAAAGGTAAGGGAAATCACTAACCGGAATAAGGGAATAAGCATGGAATACAGAATCTATAGACTTAACCAAATAACTACTGGCTGGGTCAATTATTTCGGTTTAGCTGATGCCAAAGGTAGAATGCAATCCCTAGATGCATGGATTAGGCGTAGACTAAGGGCATGTTATTGGAAACAATGGAAGAAAATCAGAACCAAGCACGATAATTTGGTTCGGTTGGGAACCGAAGATAGCAAGGCCTGGGAGTTCGCTAATACAAGAAAGAGCTATTGGAGAACCTCCAACAGCCCTATTCTTGCTACCACCCTTACTATTAAATACTTTGATAACATTGGCTATAAGCGTTTATCTGAACGCTATCTTATGGTACATTAATTTCTAATGAACCGCCGTATACCGAACGGTACGTACGGTGGTGTGGGAGGTCGGTAGATGAGATAATCATCTACCTCCTACCCGATAAAGATATTCTATTCTACCGATTTATTCTATCGATCCATTCTATTAATACCATTGCTGCTTCTAAGGCTGTCGAAGACTATTGGGGCCTGATTTGTCAGAATTGTAATCATATTTACACATAAAATCAATGCATATATATGGTTAGAATAGTATAATACCTGTAGGGGCTAAAAGATGCTCCTCTAAATTGCTTTGCTGTTAAGTCCCGTTAAAATGCTTTGATATATATTCGGATGACTAAAAGATGGTTAATTTGGAATTATTAATGATAAGGGTTTGTAGCGGCAAGCATCTATAGGTAGTAGGCGTTTATGGCAACTGCAGAAAAGCTGAATTTTGAAAGGGTGGGACAAGTGAAAAAGTATATAATTATCATCGTTTCGGTGATTATTCTGTCCATGATAGGCTATGGGGTCTATAGCTACTACCAGATTGCCAACCCCAAAGTATTATTTGAAAACCCGCCTAAAAGGGTGGATACTCCAAACGCCGATATTAAAGAGGAAGACAAACCGGCCAGTGTGGAAGTAGACCCTTTGTTGGAGGACCCATTTGAGTTCAGTGAAAGGGTTAATTTTCTTTTCTTGGGGCTCGATGCCAGTGTAGAGCGCTACGAAACCATGGATTCCTTTCGCACCGATACCATTATGCTTATATCCGCAGACTTCGATGAAAACAAGGTGGATATCATATCCATACCCAGAGATAGTTATGTAGAGATACCGGGGCGAGAAAGGCGTGAAAAAATCAACGCCGCCTTTACACGGGGAGGTGGCCTCAAAGGACAAGGTTTTGATAAGACCATAGAAACCGTCAGCCATTTTCTCGGCGGTATCCCCATACACTACTATATTGGGATTGATATGAACGTGGTTAAGGATGTAGTAGATATTATGGGCGGCGTAGACTACGATGTGGACCTGAGGGTAAAGATAGGCGAGAGAATCGTTGAGAAGGGTTTTCAGCATTTAAACGGCCAACAGGTATTGGATTATTCCAGGACCCGAAATACAGGCAAAGGTGATATAGACAGGATAGATCGACAACAAAAAATAGTGTTAGCTATATTCAAAGAGCTAAAATCCACAAAGCAGCTATTGAAGTTGCCCCAATACTACACGACTGTAATGGAAAGGGTCCATAGCAATATGGATATCAAGCAGATTGCCGGCCTGGCCCTTTTTGCGGTCAATATGGAATTTGAGAATATTCAACGCCACACCATCCCCGGGGGCTTTTTAAACATGGATAAGATAAGCTATTGGGGAATCCATGAACGGCAAAAAGGGAAATTGATAAAAGAGATCTTTGGGGTAGACATTAAAATCGATCCAAAAAATGATATCAAATATATTAAGAAGGAGCTTGCAGAAAAGGAAAAGGCATTTAAGGGAGCCGTGGCCCAGGGCAAAGAGATAGTGGAAAAGGCAAATCGGCTCATTGCAAGCCATGAAAAGATAATAAAGGACGAGGAAACTCATAGGATAAAATCCTATATCTCCCAGGTGGATCATGCGGTAGAGAGCGGAGACATTGATACTATAAAGAAAGTGACCGCTGATTTTAAAGAGCATACCATAAAGCTACAATCCACCCTGAGTCAGCGCGGCGACGCTATAAAGAATGCAGAAACCTTGCTAACGGAAACTTCCGGAAAGATCAAAAAGAACCAGGGATTTCTTGAAAAAGAAGAAAGGGATGGCTTGGACAAGGGGATGAGGGATTTAAAGACAGCGATAAATTCCAGGGATACAAAAGGTATCAACGAATCGGCGAAAGCCTTGAGGGATCTTAGCGGAAGGATATTTACGGACTGCCAAAATAGAAAAGAGATAAAGGAGATAAAGGACAAGGAACAGAAAGACAAAGAACAGAGGGAAAAAGAACAAAGAGATAAAGAAGCGAAGGATAAGGAGGCAGCCGAGAGAGCGAAGGCTATGGAGAATGCCAATGCCATAGCAGATAAGACCAAAAACAAGATGGAAGAGTATGGGAATTATATGAAGGATGGGGAGAAGGCCGGGCTGGATAAAAGGCTGGCCAACCTCAACAAGATAATAGGTGATAAAAATAGCGATGCCAAGACCATAAATAGCGCATCGCAAGATTTAAAGGAATATGGGGATAAGGTATTCAGCGATTGCAAACAACGAAAAGAAGACGCAGATAAAGAAGATAAAAACACTAAAGGGGACAAGGAAGATAAAGAAGATAAAGAGGACAAAAAAACTAAGGAGAATCAAGAGAATGAAAAAGATACAGAAAAAAATATGTAAAACAAAGGATGTAGATAAAGAAGACGAATGAAGCAGATGAGTTTGGTTTTAATCGCTTCAAAGGGCAGCCGCAGAGCTGCCTTTTTTATAGGGTCATTCTTAAAATTAATATTCAATTACATCAAATTAATTATTGACAAACAATAATTTCCGGAATATACTATTAATATAATTATTGTAAAACAATAATGGGGGT
>DASRNX010000084.1:0-6177 GCA_035647175.1 Clostridia bacterium
ATCTTGTATTTATGGTCAACTCCATTATCTTGTTCTTATCCTTTACCTTATCCAATATCTCACCGGTCAATGTCTGGCCTTCTTCAAGAAGAATGTTTCCCGATCCGTCCAACACGGTCCTGGTTCCCTTCCTCCCTATTAAAAACTGCCTTTGTTTTTCTTCAAACATCCTTACGCTATTTTTAGCGGGGGCCTTTATAACGCTGGGGATCGTCTCTTTTCCCGCCTGCTTACCTTCTTGAAACACCAGGATATTCGGGCCAAAGGATACAATTTTAGGGTGCTCTATTATTTCCGGGCCGCGGACCCCCTCAAGATGACATTTACTGATAACCCCATCCGCCAAGGCTATATAGCATTCCTTGACTGATCCCATATATTGTCCTTTTTCGGTAAATACCCTGGAATGGTTAACCCTGACTTCCTTTTGGGCCAGCCTGACCGCTTCCTCAACTTCAGAAAATCTCCTGCAACTTCTTTCACCTTGAATCGTAACTGCATCGATACCAATGGATAGTATATCGCCGAAGGAAACGAGTCTTGCTCCAAGGTACCATTTATCGTCCATAACCAGAAGGTACTTTACTTTGCTGCTGGCCGGATCGATTAAAACATCCTTTATAGTACCCAGCTCCATAGCCCCATCAATACTGATTAAGGGTAACCCTATAATATCCTGTATTTTTTTCATCTTAACCCCACCGCCTAAATATTTCGCTGTCCTGCTTGCTTTGCCCCATACACAAAATATCGAAACCTATTACTTCAATAAATGCATTTTATCAATCGATATCATTCATCTTATACGTCAGGGTATACAAGCTGTCGCTTAGGTGTACATTTTCTACCGCAATATCATCCGGAGCCTTTACATCAATGGGCGCAAAGTTCCAAATACTCTTTATACCGCTGGTGACCATCTGAT
The DNA here is from genome assembly GCA_035647175.1 of Clostridia bacterium. Lineage (GTDB taxonomy): Bacteria > Bacillota > Clostridia > Caldicoprobacterales > UBA3941 > UBA3941. The sequence continues at coordinate 926 of DASRNX010000084.1, forward strand.
CCGCTATTGATTGGGCCTGATCCTTTGGTGCGCATATTACGCCCACCCTTATATCATTGTTGATTATAAAGTCTCCCATTGTTCCGATATCATAGATCTGTACCCCCCTGATGGACATACCAATCAGGCGGGGGTTTGCATCAAACATGGCTGTTATGTTAAATCCTTCCCTTGCAAATCCTGAGTAGTTGGACAAAGCCTGTCCCAGATTCCCTGCACCAACAATTATGACATTGTATTTCTTATGAAGCCCCAAGATCTTCCTTATCTCACTGCACAAATCGCTTACATGATACCCGTATCCCTGCTGCCCGAACCCGCCAAAACAATTAAAATCTTGGCGGATTTGGGAGGCCGTAAGGCCCATCCTCTTACTGAGTTCCTTCGATGAAATCCTCTGCATTCCGCCCTTTTCCATATCCTTTAAGTATCGATAATACTTGGGCAACCGTCGGATAACCGCTTCCGAAATTCTGCTACTTTTTTGCATGAACACACCCTCCCTGGATTACGCTCATATTCTAGGATTGCTAATAGTCTGTCCTACATTTTTTCATAAATATATCAAGGAGCCCGACTAATGACTTTCACTTTTTATGATTTTCTGCTATCATTAAAACTATGCCGGATGCATTAGAATGCGATTTAATAACATCGGACTTATTTGGCATAAAGCTATTTCTGTGATTAAAGTGTTATCGAAAATGCATTCCCACGGATGAGTCCTTTTCGTAACATATCTGATTATATCACAAAAAGTATTTATTTAGACCGTTTATATTTGATTCGCCGCAAAAACTATGGCTAAATCGGATTATGCAGCGTAACGGCGTTTAATTTAGTGTGGGCTTTCGCCCCAAGCGCTACTATAGAAGTAACCGGTGGGTTATTGTTATAATAAATATACCGCCGGCAGAATAATCGTATATTGCTTAATAATTTGTTCATTATAATTTGTTCATTATAATCGGGAGGTCAAAGATGATAGTTCTAGCCTGTGATAAGGTAACCAAATCCTTCGGCGTTAATTTAATTTTAAACCAAATAACTTTTACTGTCAATGATGGATCTCGCCTGGGGGTTGTAGGGGGCAACGGTGCCGGAAAGACCACCCTATTCAATATAATTGCCGGGGATTTATCGGTAGACAGCGGCGAAATCCACAAACACAGGGAGACCACCATGGCATACTTACCCCAGAATACGGTGCTTATGTCCCACAGAACCCTTTGGGACGAGCTTTTGGGGGTATTTGAAGCCCTAATAGAACAGGAAGACACCCTCAGGCGGATGGAAGAAAAGATGGCCCATTACAGTTCCATGGACGAAACGGAATATTCCAGGCTCTTAAGTGAATATTCCAGGCTGCAGGAATCCTTTGATAGTCGGGGCGGCTACAGTTACGAGAGCTATATAAGGGGTGTTCTAATAGGCCTTGGATTCTCCCAGCATGAATTTAATACCCCCATCGCACACCTTAGCGGCGGCCAAAAGACCAGGGTAGCCCTCGCTAAGGTGCTTCTTGAAAAGCCCAATCTCCTGCTCCTGGACGAGCCCACCAACCACCTGGACCTAAGTGCCATGCAATGGCTGGAGGAATACCTTCTATCCTATCCCGGAACTATAATGGTCATCTCCCATGACAGATATTTTTTAGATGCGGTCTGTGATAATATACTGGAGATAGAAAATAGAGCCGGTCGTCTATACGGCGGAAACTATTCCAATTATATCATCCAAAAATCTCAGTGGAATGCTCAACGGGAAAAGGAGTATATAGCGCAGCAAAAGGAGATTTCCCGCCAAGAGGGGATTATTGAAAGGTACCGTTCCTTCAATAGGGAAAAAAGCATCAGAGCTGCCGAAAGCCGGCAGAAGAGACTGGATAAGATGGAAAGGCTGGAAAAGATTCATGATATGGATCGTATAGACTTTTCCTTTGGTATAGACAGGCAGAGCGGGCGGGACGTGTTATCGGTAGAGTCTTTATCCAAGGCCTTTGGTGATAAATCTTTATTTGAAGATATCTCCTTTGATATCCGCCTTGGAGATAGAGTGGCCCTTATCGGCCCTAACGGATGCGGAAAATCCACCCTACTTAAGATAATCCTGGATGAAATGCCCCCGTCCTCGGGTATTGTGAAGAAGGGCGTGGGGGTTGAAATCGGATATTATGACCAGGAGCTAAATAGCCTCAACCCGCAAAATATGGTCATAGAAGAATTGTGGGACGATTTCCCCCAAATGAGGGAAACCGAGATACGAAATGCCTTGGCGGCCAGGCTCTTTAAGGGCGATTCTGTGTATAAATCCGTTGCCTCCCTCAGCGGCGGTGAAAAAGGGCATCTTATCCTGACCAAGCTGGTCCTATCCAATAATAATTTTCTTCTGTTGGATGAACCCACCAACCACCTGGACATGGCATCGCGGGAAGAACTGGAACAAGCCCTGACAGAATACCCCGGTACTATTCTTATGGTATCTCATGACCGATACTTTTTAAACAAGATAGCCGATCGGGTCATCGAAATGGAATCCGGGGACATCACAGAATACCTAGGAAATTATGATGACTATGTAAACAAAAAAGGAGCCCTAGATGCCCTGACAGGACGTAATGAAAAAATCCCCGATATTACAAGGACCGCCAGCCGCGAGGAACGCCGCAGGGAGCGCATGGAAAGGGAAAGAGCCAAGGAAGAAAAGGAGCGTCTTGAGAACCTTGAGGTTCGGATACATCAGTTGGAAGATGAGATAAAGGATCTGGAAGTGATGATGGCGGATCCGGGCCTATATGACGATGTTAATAAGATGCTGGAGGTTCAGCAAAGGTATGAGCTGCTAAAGGATGAGCTGGAGGGGGTTTATTCTAAGTGGATGAACCTAGCCAAGTGATGCCGATTATTTATGGATAAACAACAGATCAACTAAATTTATCTGTAAGTGATAAGTTTTATAGTTGGAGTTGTTTATCTATATCTGATGATTATTAAGCAAAAATTAATTAGAGGGAGCGGATTCTGACCGCTCCCTCTAATTTAATTCGTTGTGCATTTAGACATATATAGGTGATCACTATTGAACGCTATTTCATCGCTGATTTAGGGAAACTAAGGCTTTTCCCATTTAAAAACCTTATCGTTTCCAATCAGGCGTCTTGCTTGATTGCATAGGAGGATGGTTCATTCCGGCATCTTCTAAAACCCCAATCAGCGAATTCATACGCCTTTCTTATTTTTTCTAGGCCATCTTATGCATTCTGCTTTGTATAATTAAGCATCCCGCCGGCCAGGATGATATCCTTCAGCCTGTGGGATAGGGATAGGACAACTTCGATATCCTTGCCCTTGGTTACATTTCTTACCGTGAGCCTGTCACCGGATTTAACCTTCTCCATAGCATCCTCTATGACTAGCTCGTCGCCCTCGTCTATCGCCTCGTAGTCCTCTTCTCGGGCAAAGGTCAAGGGAAGTATCCCGGAATTTATAAGGTTTGACATATGAATCCTTGCAAAGGATTTGGCTATAACCCCTTTTATGCCCAGATATAGGGGTACAAGGGCCGCATGCTCCCTGCTGGAACCCTGGCCGTAGTTATGGCCCGCTATCAAAAAGCCGCCTCCGGCTTCCTTGGCCCTCTTTGGAAAATCCGGATCCACAGGTACTAGGCAATAATCCGACAGATGCGGAATGTTGGATCTATAAGGAAGCAGCTTTGCGTTTGAAGGCATAATATGATCAGTGGTAATATTGTCCTCCATCTTTAGGAGTACGACCCCCCCCTCGCTGCCGGCCAGGGGCGTATTGATGGGGAAGGGCTTTATGTTGGGTCCCCTTACCACCTCTACCTCATCCCCGTCCTCCGCAGGCGATATTATGGAGTTATCGTTTATGACAAATTCTGCAGGCATCTCTATATCCCTATATTCCCCGATGCTTCTGGGATCCGTCAGATACCCCGTAATTGCCGTTATAGCTGCTACCTCCGGGCTTGTAAGGTATACCTTGGCGCTGGGAGTTCCGCTTCGTCCATAGAAGTTACGGTTAAAGCTCCTTACGGATACCGCATCGGATGCAGGGGCCTGTCCCATGCCTATACAAGGGCCGCAGGCGCTCTCTAATATCCTGGCTCCGGCGTCTATCATATCCGCCAATGCCCCGTTCTTAGCCAGCATGGTATAGACCTGCTTAGAGCCGGGTGCAATAACTAAACTAACGTCCGGGTGCACGGTTTTTCCTCTTAATATTTCGGCAACCTTCATAAGATCAAGGTAAGAGGAGTTGGTACAGCTGCCTATAGCTACCTGGTCCACCTTAATCTTGCCCACGTTTTCGACTGTATCTACATCATCAGGGCTATGGGGTTTGGCCGTCAGTGGCTCCAAAGCGCTCAGGTCAATTTCGATCTCTTCATCGTATTGAGCATCCTCATCCGCCTTTAATTCCGTCCATTCCCCTTCCCTTCCCTGTGCTATGAAAAACTTCCTAGTTTCCTCATCGCTGGGGAATATGGATGTGGTAGCCCCCAGCTCGGCTCCCATGTTTGTAATGGTTGCCCTTTCCGGAACTGTCAGGGTGGATACCCCTTCTCCTGCATATTCCATGACCTTACCCACCCCGCCCTTAACGGACAGGACCCTTAGGACCTCTAAAATTATGTCTTTTGCGGCAACCCAGGGCCTTAATTTGCCCTTTAATACCACGCGGCAAACCTTGGGCATGGTAAGATAGTATGCGCCTCCTGCCATGGCCACGGCCACGTCCAATCCCCCCGCGCCTATGGCCAGCATTCCGGCACCACCACCGGTTGGAGTGTGGCTGTCGGAACCTAAAAGGGTCCAGCCGGGCCTTGAAAACCTCTCAAGGTGCACCTGGTGACATATGCCGTTTCCGGGCCTTGAGAAATATATCCCATGTTTGGATGCGATGGTCTGAATATACTTATGATCATCAGCATTTTCAAACCCGGCCTGAAGGGTATTGTGATCGATATATGCAACGGACTTCTTGGTCTTTACCCTTGGTACCCCCATGGCCTCGAACTGCAGATAAGCCATGGTCCCGGTGGAATCTTGGGTTAGGGTTTGATCTATTTTTATGGATATTTCCTGCCCCGGTACCATCTCACCCGATACCAGATGGCTTTCTATTATTTTTTGAACTATGTTCTTCCCCATATTAAACCTCCTACATTCCTACTATCAACAGCCCATTGTCCATACCTGATAGAAAGATAATGAACCGATACAGTAG
>DASRNX010000085.1:0-4916 GCA_035647175.1 Clostridia bacterium
GCTGCGAACCAGGTTCTAAGTCTTTACACGATGTGAACTCCAAATAGAAAAAACGCTTCAATTGTTTTTAATATATGCTAAACTTAAAGGATGATAAAATGGATAAGGGATTCAGATCTGGTTTTGTTGCGGTAATAGGGCGGTCCAATGTGGGTAAGTCCACTCTGCTTAACACCATAATCGGGCAAAAGGTTGCCATCGTTTCGGACAAACCCCAGACCACAAGAAATCAAATACATTGCGTTTTGACCCGTGAGGACTATCAGATGATTTTCATCGATACACCCGGTATACACCGGGCGAGGAATAAACTGGGCGAATATATGGTGAAAACCGCCGTAAACACCTTGAATGAGGTAGATTTGGTATTATTGGTATTGGATATAGCCAATGGTATCGGGATCGGTGACAAGAAGATAATGGAGATGCTCCGGGGTATTAAATCCCCTGTAGTAGTTGCCCTCAACAAGGCGGACCGACTGACTCCGGAAGAAGTGGATAAAGTGATGGAAGAGTTTAAATCGAATTTCCAATTTCATAATTATCTGCCGATATCCGCACTTTATGGAACAAATCTTGATCAGCTGGAGAGTAGGATTTTAGACTACTTAGAAGAGGGGCCTAAATACTATCCAGATGATATGGTCACCGACCAGCCTGAGCGGGTGATAATAGCCGAGCTCATCAGGGAGAAGGCTTTGGATTTATTAAGGGAGGAGATTCCCCACGGCATCGGAGTGGAGATAACCAGCATTAATGAGCGTCAAGATCAGGAATTAATGGATATCTACGCTACCATATTTGTGGAAAAGAAATCCCATAAGGGTATGGTTATAGGCAAAAGGGGACAGATGCTTAAAGAGATAGGTCAAAGGGCGCGGAAGGATATCGAGGGCCTATTGGGCATTCAAGTATACCTGGAGTTATGGATAAAGATCACGGAGGATTGGAGAAACAGCCCCAGAGCCCTTAGGGATTTAGGTTATAACCGATAAAGTGAAATCATCCACTTTTCAATAGTCCATTACCTTTTTCACATAGCAAGACAATGAATCGAAGCGATACGTAAATTTAAAAATGTCGTTTATTATCGATTTCGGATTATTTTACATCGAATATAGTAGCTTCTTGAGGGAAAGGCTAATATAAAATCAACAAGGAACTCTATGCCCTGCAGGGTGCATAACGAATTGTTTATCCACCGGGCTACACCTATTTGCTCTATATATGTTGAAAATACAGGGGAGGGTTATAAGGTGAAGGAATTGATCTGGGGTTTTTTTACAAAGACGGGTTCTGTTTCGACTTATCTGCTATATAAAGATATGGATAACGATGGGGTGAGGGAACAAAATGAAGGAGATTACGAGACACCTGCCCACCAAAGGGGTGGTGCTACGCTACACCAACTTTAAGGAGGCAGACCGAATGCTCACGCTGTTTTCGCCGGAGCTGGGCAAGATATCTGTATTAGCCAGGGGTTGCAGAAAAGCAAAAAGCCGCTTTCTTGCCGCTACGGAGTTATTCTGCTTTGGGGAATATACCCTATATCGCAGGGGAGATTTCCATATAATGACCCAAGCGAGCATTCTTGACTCTTTCTACGAAATTCGAAATGATGTGGACAAGCTCATCTATGCCAGTTATGTTCTGGATTTAACGGAAGAGGTGGTCAGTCCCGGACAGGGGGATACCCACCTCTTTTATCTGCTTTTGCAAACTCTGTCCTACTTATGCTATTCAGATCTGGATTCTGAAGGGATAACCCGTGTTTTTGAAATAAAGCTTTTAGATCATATCGGCTATCGTCCTGTATTGGACAGATGTATAGTTTGTGAGTCCGACAAAGGCCCGTATCATTTTGATGTTGAAAAGGGCGGCTTGATATGCTCCAATTGTTATAACAAGAATAGAATTGGAAACAATATTCAAATGGGGACAATTAAAACCTTGGAGCACATTTTGGGTATGGACATGAACAGGATAAACATTCTAAAGATTCCGCACACCATAAGGGAAGAGCTGGATACTATCTTAAGAGCATATATTGAGGAGCGAATCGATAAAAAACTAAAGACACGGCAATTTATAGACGAATTCAAGGGCAAAAACAGGAAAAACTAAAAAGATGTAGAATATTATTGACCAGGGGCTTAAAATTGTATAAGATAATAGGGCGTAAAAATAAGACAATAGGCGTGAAGGATAAGCCCTATTTTCATATTAAATACATATTAAGGAGGACGGATGTATGTCACATAAGTACGTATACCTTTTTAGCGAAGGCGATGCCACCATGAGAAATCTTTTAGGTGGCAAGGGGGCAAACTTATCGGAAATGATAAATCTTGGATTGCCTGTGCCCCAAGGATTCACTGTTACCACTGAGGCATGCACGAAATACTACGAGGATGACCGCGTTATTGCGCAGGAAATCGTGGACCAAATCCATGATGCGATGTTGGAGCTGGAGAAAATAGCTGCCAAAAGATTCGGTGATCTTGATAATCCCTTCCTCGTATCGGTGAGGTCCGGGGCAAGAGCGTCGATGCCTGGCATGATGGACACGGTGTTAAATTTGGGGTTGAACGATGATGCCGTAGAAGGATTGGCAAAATTAACGGGTAATGTACGGTTTGCCTATGATAGCTATCGAAGGTTCATTCAGATGTTTTCCGATGTTGTAATGGAGATCGATAAATCCAATTTTGATGAAATAATGGACAAGATCAAGGAAGAGAACGGAATAGCCGAAGATTCCGAATTGACCGCGGAAAATTTTAAGGAAATTGTAAAGGGATTCAAAGAACTATATAGGTCTATCAGGGGTGAAGATTTTCCCCAGGACCCCAAGGCCCAATTGTTAGCATCCGTTGAGGCGGTTTTCCGCTCTTGGAATAATCCCAGGGCTATAGTCTACAGAAGGATGAACGATATACCCGGAGATTGGGGCACCGCTGTTAACATTCAGGCTATGGTATTTGGAAATATGGGTGAGGATTGCGGCACCGGCGTAGCATTCACCAGAAATCCGGCTACAGGCGAGAACAAACTCTACGGCGAATATCTGATAAATGCCCAAGGCGAGGACGTAGTTGCCGGTATCAGAACCCCCGAACCCATAGATAAACTGGAAGAGGTAATGCCGGAAATTTATCAGGAATTTGCTGACATTGCCGAAAGGTTAGAAAAACACTACAAGGATATGCAGGATATGGAATTTACCATAGAAAAGGGTAAACTCTATATGCTCCAGACCAGGAGCGGTAAAAGAACCGCAGCTGCTGCGCTAAAAGTAGCAGTAGACTTGGTGGATGAAGGCCTTATAACAAAGAAGGAAGCCTTGTTACAGGTTGACCCTAGACAATTGGATGCCTTATTACATCCAACCTTTGAACCCAAGGCTCTTAATGCAGCTACCCCTATCGCTAGGGCTCTCCCTGCTTCTCCGGGTGCTGCTACCGGCCATATATACTTTACGGCAGAAGCCGCCGCAGAGGCTGCAAAGGCCGGACAAAAGGTTATCCTGGTACGTCAGGAGACTTCACCGGAGGATATAGAAGGCATGTATGCCGCTGAAGGTATATTAACTTCCCGTGGCGGTATGACATCCCATGCTGCAGTCGTTGCCAGAGGTATTGGGACATGCTGCGTAGCAGGGTGCGGTGATGCTTTGATCAATGAGGCCGCCAAGAATATGATAATAGGCGATAAAACCTACCAAGAGGGCGACTTTATCTCCTTAGACGGGTCCACTGGAAGTGTCTACGGTGAAGAACTGCCCACCGAGGAACCTACTCTTACGGGGGATTTTTCTACTCTAATGGAGTGGGCCGATGAATTTAGAACTCTCGATATTCGAACCAACGCTGATACCCCCAGGGATGCCCAGCAGGCTTTGGATTTTGGGGCCCAGGGTATTGGATTGTGTCGTACAGAGCATATGTTCTTTGAAGAGGACAGAATTCCCGCCATCCGCGAGATGATCGTGGCCAGAAGCGAGGACGAGAGAAGAAAAGCTCTGGCAAAGCTGCTGCCCCTACAAAAGTCCGATTTTAAGGGCATTTATGAAGTTATGGAAGACAGGGCTGTAACAATACGCCTCTTAGATCCGCCTCTTCATGAGTTTTTACCCCATGCCGATTCGGATATAAGGGCTTTGGCTACAGATATGGGTCTAACCTTTGAGGAGCTAAAATCCACCATCGAAGGACTCCAGGAAGTAAACCCCATGCTGGGACACCGGGGCCTGCGGTTGGCAGTTACCTATCCGGAAATCGCCGAGATGCAGACTAGGGCCATCATGGAAGCCGCCGTCGAGGTAAGGCAAGAAAAAGGATTCAATATTCTTCCGGAAATTATGATACCCTTGGTTGGCGAAGTCAAGGAACTAAAGTACGTTAAGGATGTGGTAGTAAGGACTGCCGATGCTGTATTGGAAGAAAAGGGTGTTAAGGTCGACTACGAAGTGGGAACCATGATTGAGGTCCCCAGAGCAACCCTCTTGGCAGACGAGATTGCAAGGGAAGCTGATTTCTTCTCCTTCGGTACCAACGATTTAACCCAGATGACCTTTGGCTTCTCCAGGGATGACGCAGCCAAGTTCCTAGACGATTATTACGAGAAGCAGATCTTCGAAAGCGATCCCTTTGCCCGCATAGACCAAAAGGGCGTAGGCAAGCTTATGAAGATGGCAGTTGAATTAGGAAGGGCAGGCCGCTCAGATATCAAACTTGGAATCTGCGGAGAGCACGGTGGGGACCCCAGTTCAATCGAGTTCTGCCATAGTATGGGCCTTGATTATGTTTCCTGCTCCCCCTATCGCGTACCCATTGCACGATTGGCAGCAGCCCAGGCAGCAATTAAAGACAACAAGTAATATGATGAGATGTTCACATAATTTAAGGCGTTTTAAA
>DASRNX010000086.1:0-5016 GCA_035647175.1 Clostridia bacterium
GATAAATAACTCCAACCATAAAATTTATCTTCATAAAATTGCATAGAATCGCTGCAATTATCATGCCGATAAATTTAATTGATCTATTGTCTATCTACACATCCTTTTGCCTTATGTCCCACATTGGGTCCGTTTTTGAAAATATATCCGCAAACGTTGATAATTCAACTTTTTGAAACTCCGACTGATCGGTTATTTGTTTAGTGATACCCGAATTGCTTAATGTGATGGGGCCGCATATGTAATGCAGCCCCCCAGAGTACAGGGTGATTACTAAAACAGCATCTGCCACCCGCCTATTATAAACTTAATTGAAAATATCAGTATAAAAGCGCCCAGACACAGGATAACCCACCTGTAAACGGTATCGTTCATCAGTTTTTTACCTCTGGAAAATGCCGTGGATATTGCAACATACCATGTAAAATCCGATAGGATATGCCCGAAGAAAAAGACCAGAACACCCAATACGCCCAAAACGTAAGCTTGGCGTATGGACTCCATCCCCGTAGAAGCCCACCATAGAATAAAATAGGGGTTTGTTGCGCTTACTACTATGCCTGCTAGGACCAGATTTCTTTGGCCCATACCCCCATTTCCTTGATCCTCTAGGGAAACCGTCTTTTTTAGGCAGGCCTTTATCATATCGTAGCCCATCCATGCAAGAAAACCCCCGCCAAAGAGCCCTATCAGACCCGCTATGATGGGGTTTGAAAAGAAATCCTTTAGGCCAAAGGCCATGGCAAAAACAAGGGCGAATTCCAGGATTCCGTGCCCTAAGACCACCAAGGGACCCGCCGAGTATCCCCTCTTAAGGCTCCCTTCGATGGTAACCCCCAGCATGGGACCCGGCATCATGGCTCCGGAAAAACCTATTAAAAATGCGCTGATAAAAATCCCCCAAATGGTCAACTGCCTCTACCCCCTGTTGATAATCAATTCAAAAGTCTTGGAATCTAATTTGTTATACTATATATGTTACGAATAAGACCTATCAATAGATCAATGTAGTTTTCGTAACATATAAATCAAGGAAAATGTTTTACGATATCTGAAACATAATGTAAGCAGTTTATCGTAAAACATATAGTTAATTTAATGCGTTGTGCTAGTTCATCAACTCACTGTGTAATAAAGATAATGAACTGTTGAAAAGCGGATGTAGCGTTCAATAGTCATTACCGACATGTTTAACTAGCACAACAGGTTAACTTAATACAGCTTTGCGCTCATTAACCTATACTTCATCCCCCCACATAGGGATAGCTAAAGCTGTAGGTCCCGGAGCCAATCTCCGCTTCGCATCCACCGGAGCAGGGAATGAAATCAGCCCCCTCGCCGACTACATCCGCTGCATCGGCATCGGGTAAAACCAGATGAGCAGTAGTATTATGGGGTACCGATACGTCAACCCTCATGTTTCCGTTCTCTATGGCCCATTTGATCGAAGCCTTCCCATATACGCTCCTGTATTCAGCCTTAGCAAAGGTCAATCCCCCACCGGGCTGGGGTTTCATGATGATGCGCTTAAACCCGGGATTTTCAGGGTCTGTATCAAGACCTGCAACTACCCCATAGAGCCAATCGGCTATAGCACCGTAGGCATAGTGGTTAAAGGAGTTCATATCCGGGCTCCACATGGTTCCGTCGGGTTTGATGCCATCCCAATGCTCCCATATGGTGGTGGCACCCATCTTTACCTGATACAACCAGGACGGGTAATCCTCCTTTAGTAAGAGATCGTAGGCCTCTTTGAGTTTCCCGTTCCTGCTCAGCACATGGCAAAAATACGGTGTACCCAGAAAACCCGTTACCAAATGTCCGTCATTTTCGTCCAATAATTTTATAAGCCCCTCTATGGTGCGATCCATATGCTCTTTCGGTACCAATCCAAACATCAGAGACAGGATGTGAGAGGTCTGAGTAGGGGCAGCCAGCCTTCCGTTGGGGGTAAAGAATTCATTCCTAAAGGCCTTAACTATTTCCTCATGAAGCCTTGAATATTCCTCTGCATCCTTGTCCTTCCCTAGTATCCCGGCCGCCCTTACCAAAATCCTCGTTGAATAGGCATAATAGGCCGTTGCCGTGAGATCGTTGGGAGTAGCCCCAAAATAGCTGCCCTCTTTGGCATCTAAGGCCACCCAATCTCCAAAATGGAATCCCGTATTCCAAAGGACCCGATCCTGTGCCCTACTCCTAATGTATTCTATCCAGGCCTTCATGCTATCATATTGTTCCTCCAGGATCCGCTTATCGCCATAGGTTACATAAAGGGTCCAGGGGCAGATAACTGCCGCATCGCCCCACCCCGTGGCGGAATGGTTTTCGCCTACCAGTCCTTCCTCGGTGGTATCCGTCAAGACATCGGGGATAACATAGGGTATCCCCCCGTCTCCCAGCTGCCCAGCCCTTATATCCCTAAACCACTTTTTAAAGAAAACCCTTACATCCTTTAGGTAACAGGCGGCCTTCATAAATACCTGGGCGTCCCCGGTCCAGCCGAGCCTTTCGTCCCTTTGGGGACAATCCGTGGGTATGTCCACAAAATTACCTTTAAGCCCCCATAGGATATTATGGTGGAGCTTGTTAATAAGCTCGTCGGAACAGGAAAAATCCCCCGTCCTTTCTATATCCGAGTGGATTACCACGGCTTCAAAGTCTTCTAGATCCACATCCCCGGGATATTCTTCGATCATTACATACCTAAACCCCTGAAAGGTAAAATGGGGCTCATAGGTTTCTGTGCCCTCTTCCTTTAGGATATACTCTATCCTGCTCTTTGCGGCGCGGAGATTTTCCGTGTAGAAGTTGCCTTCGGCATCTAAGACCTCGGCATGCTTTAACACTACCCTGTCGCCGGCCTTGCCCACTGCACTGAACTTTACCCAGCCGGACATATTCTGTCCGAAGTCTATGACCAGCTCATCCTTGGGGGTTTTGAACATGGATATAGGTTTTAGAACCTCCCGCTTACGAATCATAACCCCATCCTGAGGGACCACCGTCGATATATCCTTGTCCATCACCCATACATTAGACCAATCCGCATCATCAAACCTGGGCAGATCCCAACCCTGTTGCTCTCGTCTTGCATCGTAGGTCTCGCCGTGATATAGCTCTGAATATATTACGGGGCTTTCCGAGGCCTTCCAGCTATCATCGGTGACTACTATAGCTTCACGTCCGTCGGTATACCTAACCAACAGCTGAAGCAAGAGTCCCATTTGGCTTCCGTATACATTCCGGCGACCGACCCATCCCGCCAGATCCCCCTTATACCAGCCTATACCAAGGGATGCGCCTATGGCGTTATCGCCTGCCTTTAGAAGCTCTGTAACATCGTAGGTTTGGTATTGGAGCCTCTCCCTATAGTCCGTCCAGCCCGGTGTCAAGAGCCCATCCCCTACTTGGGCACCGTTTATGTAGAGTTCATACATTCCAAGGGAGGTGGCATAGACCCTGGCAAATTCAATCTCGCCATCTAAATTAAATTCTCTCCTCAAAAGTTTTCCTTTGGACGAAGCCCCCTCGTCCTCCCCTTCCGGACTTATAAATGCCGCCTTCCACTCAGAGGCATCCAGGATACCGGTTTCAAAGAACGCTGCATCGCTCCAGGGACTTTCATTTTTATGGTTATCGGACACCTTCACCCTATAAAAATATCTGGCAGAGGATTCCAATTTAGGCCCTGCATATTCAACGTGGACGGATTCTGACGAGTCTATTATGCCTGTGTCCCAAATAGGATCTGTAAAGTCCTCGCCCATACTCACCTGTAGGCGGTAGCTCTCCTGGACAACATTTCTATTGTCCGAATCCAATATCCAGCCAAACCGGGGATTCGTCTCACCCATCCCTATGGGATTGTCCAAATATTCGCATCTCAGCCCTATAGTTTTTAGCAATATTACCACTCCTTATCCTCGTAATCATGATCGCAACACATCAAGGGGACGCGGTTGCAGATCGGGTATCTGTCGGCAATAGCTATTGGACGCCTATTGCAACTCTTACCAATAGCCCATTATCCTTAGCGTCGGGTAAGATAATGAGCCGGCGCAACAATTTAAGAAAACTTTGCAAATCATATGCCCCATACCGTACAACAAACTTCATTATCCATATCAATTTTATCATATATCAATCTTTTTATTGTTTATTAGCTGGTTTCTCATCCAATGGGTTTTTACCAACCCGTCCCCCTCCTCCAGCAAAATCTCATATAGTCTTTTCCTAAGCTCCGTTACTATGGGCATATATTTTTCCTGTCCCATTAGATTATAGAGCTCGTCAGGATCCTTTTCAAGGTCATATAACTCGTCTATGTCCGTGGTATTCCAGATATACTTCCAGCTATTATTTCGTATCATGCGCTGGGTATACAGGCCAAATTGCTGACCGTTATACGTTGATACCGCCTCGGTTCGCCAACCCTCTGCCTTTTGTCCCTTTAGCAGGTTAAGCATGGATCTTCCCGAATAGGAATCCGGAATACTTTGTCCTAAAACCTCCAATATGGTAGGTGGAATATCTAAAAAGTGACATATGAATTCGTCCCTTACGGAAGACGGCGGGATTACCCCGGGCCATCGGATAACCAAGGGGACTTTGACCACGTCATCGTATAGGATATAGTGCTTATCTATCATCCTATGGCCCCCGCACATATCCCCATGGTCTGCGGTATATATGACTATGGTGTTCTCGGCTTGGCCTAATTCTTCCAACCTATCGAGCACTTTGCCTATGGCATGGTCTATCTCGGTTATGGTGGCATAATAAAGGGCTACCGTATCCCGCCAATCCTCCCATGTATAGTCCTCTATATCCCAGCTGTAGAGCTGTTGCTTTTGGATGTAGGGCTTATTATGAAAGTCCTCTTTAAAGCTGGCCCATGGCGGTATGTCCTCTGCCTTATACATCCGAGCGAAGTCCTCAGACGGCCTGCAGGGAAGGTGAGGTCCGGGAAAGTCCAGGCGAATATGCCACGGTGCTCCTTCTTCGGAATAATTATTG
>DASRNX010000087.1:0-10718 GCA_035647175.1 Clostridia bacterium
GTCCCAACCGCTATAGTAAGTAATTTTGGTGGTTTGGCATTGCTTTAACCCGTTTTGCCGGCGTATTATCTGTATATATTTAACCGGCATAACGGACGGCTTAAAGCATTCTAAAGGAAAAGGAGTTTTTGCTATGGAAAAAATCATACCGACCAGGGAAAAGGCAATGGAGCTGTTGAAGGAATACAACCAAAACGACAGCCTGATAAAACACGCTCTTTCGGTGGAAGCGGTGATGGTGCATTTTGCCAGGCTTTTTGGTGAAGACATAGAAAAATGGGGGATTATAGGTCTGATCCATGACCTTGATTATGAAAGGTATCCTGACGAACATTGCACAAAAACCAAAGAGATATTGACGGAGAGGGGCTGGCCCGAAGACTACATCCACGCGGTAATAAGCCACGGATGGGGCATTTGCTCCGATGTGGAGCCTACAGAGAAAATGGAGAAGGTCTTATACACCATAGATGAGCTGACAGGTCTGATTGCAGCTACAGCCCTTATGCGCCCAAGCAAGAGCATATTGGATTTGACGACAAAATCTGTGAGAAAGAAATGGAAACAGAAGAGCTTCGCGGCAGGAGTCGACAGGGGATTAATAGAAAAGGGCGTGCAGATGCTGGAAATGGAGCTCGGTGAGGTTATCGAAGAGACCATAAAGGGGATGCAGAAAGCCGCTGAGGCGATTGGGCTAAAGGGCAATTTGGGTTGAAGATCCCCCGAAAATTTTGTGCCAGATATTAGGTGGTCCTACAAAAGTATCCCCCGGCTCGGTATATTTAGCATGTCCTTCATGGGATTTTTCGCTTAAATATAAATCGAATTATAGGGAAAAATAATATCGATTGTATGATTGAAGGGAGGAATTCTGTGGACCGGGAACAGAGGGAGATAAAGGGAATAGACAGTAAGGATGAACTAAAGCTGGCCAATGAGCGGCGGATAGATGAGTTGTTAGATATTAGCAATCGCTATGTACGCACCCAGAGGCACCTGGAAGAGCATTCTGATATTTCCGACCCTGATAACCTTAGGCACGCCCATAAGATTCAAGAAGAACGGGAAGACAGGATGGAGAACCTAAAGAATATAATCGCTTACGGGAAGCACGAAGAAGTCGATGAAACGGAGAATCTGGAGAGGAATTTAGAATTTGCCGACGGATATCTTGAAAATAATGCTTCGCGTATGGACGAATTAACGCTGGACAAGACCAGGGAAAAACAAGCCCATAGGAAGGAACAGCTGGAATTCTTGGACTAAATAGCTCCCGCCCCATGGGCGGGGGTCTATTGTCCTAATAATAGCCGTTACACATATATATCCGACTGGTACAATGCGTTAATTCATTTTATGACATCAAACGCCAAAATTTGGGGGGAAAACAATATGAATCAAAAGATTAGAATTGGGATCACGGGCTATGGCAATCTGGGGAAGGGCGTGGAGGCAGCGGTGAGGTATAACCCGGATATGGAACTGAAAGCGATTTTTACAAGGCGTGATCCAGTGGATATTATGGCAGAAACCACCCGTGCCAATCCGGTACATATCTCAGAGGTGGAATCCTACATAGGAAAGATTGATGTAATGATACTCTGCGGCGGTTCGGCAACGGACCTGCCCCAACAGGGTCCATATCTTGCCGGGATGTTCAACACCGTGGACAGCTATGACAACCACGGGAGGATCCCGGAATATTTCGCTAAAATGGATAATGTCTCCAAGGAGGCATCTAAGGTCAGTATGATTTCGGTGGGCTGGGATCCTGGGATCTTTTCTGTGAACCGGTTAATTCAAGAGGCCATCCTGCCAAGGGGCAACACCTATACCTTTTGGGGCAGGGGAGTAAGCCAGGGCCATTCCGATGCGGTAAGGCGGGTACCCGGGGTACAGAATGCAGTTCAGTATACCATTCCCATAGAAGAGGCACTGGATAGGGTCAGGGGAGGGGAAAACCCCGCGCTATCCGCTGGGGAGAGACACCTCAGACAATGCTACGTGGTGGCCGAGAAAGGGGCGGATAAGGGGAAAATAGAACGGCAGATAAAGACCATGCCCAATTATTTTGAAGACTATGATACGGAAGTCATATTTGTAGACGAGGAAGAACTAAGAGCCGACCATGCAGGAATGCCCCATGGAGGTATAGTCATCCGTAGCGGGGAAACCGGCCATCATTACAATCATAACCAGATCGTCGAGTTTTCATTGAATTTAGGGAGCAATCCCGAATTTACCGGTAGCATATTGACGACTTATGCCAGAGCAGTACACAAAATGGCTTTGGAAGGCCAATACGGGGCTAAGACAGCCTTTGATGTCCCACCGGCCTATCTGTCTATAAAATCCAACGAACAATTGAGAAAAGAATTGTTATGATTTGACCTATCAATATGCCGATTCACATCAGACTACAAGGCTCGTATATGAAATAATGAGTATATAATATATTGTAAAAAGTCATAGCTGTGATATGATAGCATCATATTCAGCCCGGACCCCCAGTTTATTTAAATCGGGAGTCCGGGGAAAGCCTATGTAGAACATTGGCGATTTGCGTACCGAGCATCAAATTGAATCTTACACTATATGTTGTGCGACAAATATTTTTCATGGGTATACGCGTGTCGCAAAACATCATTCTTATTTCATATGTTACGAAAAATACATTGTTTTGGCACAAAATTAGATGATTTAGCTGATTTTGTAAAGAAAGATCTTCTTCGCGACATATAGGTTCAATTCATATATGAAGGGGTGGTTTGTGTGTATTTAAAAGGTATCCATAAAAGGGGTATAATTATAGGTGCAATCATATTGGTGGTTATCATTCTATTATTATCCTCCTTTTATACCGTAGATCAGACTGACTATGCAGTGCTGATGACGTTTGGAAGACCCAGCGCCGAGATTATAACACCGGGACTCAAGTATAAATTCCCTTACCCAATTCAAGACGTAAAAAAGCTGTCAAAGGAAACATTCTCATTGACCTTAGGTTATGAGGATCTAAACGGCGAAGAAATCTATGACGAAGTGGAATCCAAGATGATAACAGGGGACGAAAATATCATCTTAGCGGATATGGAAGTACAGTGGAGAATAGTGGACCCCATCGCCTTCCTTTATAATACGGAAGATCCCATAGAGGTTCTCTATGTTGCCACCTCATCGTCCCTGAGGGGCGTTATAGGCAGCGCTTTGGTAGATGATGTATTGACCGACGGTCGTACTCAGATAACCAACGACATAAGGGATAATCTTGTAAAACTGGTGGACCGATATGGGCTTGGAATATCCATAGTGAATGTGAACCTCCAGGATGTGGATCTTCCTACCCTCGAGGTAAGCGAGGCCTTTAAGGCCGTAACCGATGCCAGGGAGGAGAGGGTCACCAAGATAAACAATGCGGAAAAGTATAAGAACGAGAAGATGAATGAGGTTATGGGCGAGCGGGATGCCTTAATAAGCGATGCCGAGGCCGTAAAGACCTCCCGTATAGAAAAGGCCAAGGGGGATGTGGCAAAGTTTAATGCCGTTTATTCAGAATATATCAATAGCCGAGAGGTAACAAAACAGAGATTGGTTATTGAAACCCTGCAGCAGATCCTGCCAAAGACAAAGATCTATATAGTCGATGATGCTTCAGGCACGGTAAAATATCTTCCGTTGGAGACCATAGAAAGGGAGGCGGTTCAACATGACCAGCAATAAAAAAATAGTTTTTCTGACCGTTACCGTAATAGCAATCGTTATCCTGGTTGCCATCGTCCTCAGTAACCTGTATATTATTCATCCTAATGAATATAAGGTAGTAAAGGAATTTGGTAGGATAATTGAGGTGGCAGACACCCCGGGGCTCCGTATGAAGGTTCCCTTTATCCAGGATGTCACTACCCTCCCCAAACAGATTCTGTTATACGATGTTCCGCCGGCGGAGATCAACACTTTAGATAAAAAGCGAATCATGGTGGACTACTATAGCATGTGGCAGATTACCGATCCCGAAAAGATGCTGGAGACCTTAAGGACCATAAATGGGGCGGAGGCAAGGCTTGGGGACATCATATATTCTAATATCAGGACGGAACTTGGAAAATTGGAGTATGGCGAGATCATCAACCATACCATCAAATCCAGGGGTGATGCGGATATCATAGTGAAGGATAGGGTAAATGACATTCTAAAGGCTAATTCCAACGGTATAGAAGTGGTGGATATACAGATGAAACGGGCAGACCTGCCGACCAGCAACGAGGAATCCGTCTACAAAAGGATGATCTCCGAAAGGGAGAGTAAAGCCCAAGAATACCTGTCCCAAGGCGATGCGGAAGCGACCAGGATACAGGCCACTACCAATAAGGATGTGTCGGAGACCCTGGCCAGAGCCGATGCCAAGGCAAAGGAGATAATCGCACAGGGGGAGAAGGAAGCCGCTAAAATTTACAATGAATCCTACGGGAAGGATACGGAGTTTTTTGATCTGTACACTACTTTAGAATCCTATAGGACAACTATAAATGACGAAACCGTTATCATGTTTCCTGCGGATTCGCCATATATAAAGTATATATTCGGGAAATAGACTGTTTTGCCTGCGGGGTAGCTGGCATCATAATTTGGCGCATGATTTTGCCCGGAGGTTTTGTCCTCGGACGATTGTTTTGCATGTAACCAATAATCGAGGATGCGCATCTTATTTTGCGTACTCTGTGAATTGGGCTGATATAGGCGGAGCAGCCGGGGATTGATGCGCCCGGATCATATACTTGCAGATGTATCATTATTAGGGAGGAAGTCGAATGTCAATGACATTGGTAAGGAATATCTATGGGGATCCAGGGAGTTATAAGGACCAAATCGTTACTTTATCCGGCTGGGTCAGGACGGTAAGAGCCTCTAAGAGCTTTGGCTTTATTGAACTCAACGATGGTACCTTTTTTAAAAACATTCAGGTCGTATATGAAGAAAGCTTGGAAAACTTTAAAGAGATATCCAGATTTAACGTAGGTTCCGCTATCCAAGTGACGGGCGAGCTGGTCTTAACCCCCGGGGCCAAGCAGCCCTTTGAAGTGAAGGCACAGAAGGTTGATTTAATGGGAAGTTCCACGCCCGATTATCCCCTTCAGAAAAAGCGACATTCTCTGGAATTTATGAGGGAGATTGCGCACCTACGCCCCAGGAGCAATACCTTTTCCGCTGTATTTAGGGTGCGATCCTTGGCATCATATGCTATCCATAAGTTCTTTAATGACAGGGATTTTGTCTATGTCCACACGCCCATCATTACCGGCAGCGATGCAGAGGGTGCAGGCGAGATGTTCCGGCTGACAACCCTTGATCTTAAAGACCTGCCCCTTCATGAATCAGGCGGGGTGGATTACTCCCATGATTTTTTTGGGAAGGAAGTCAGCCTGACGGTAAGCGGGCAGCTGGAAGGGGAGGCCTATGCCC
Organism: Clostridia bacterium; assembly: GCA_035647175.1. Classification (GTDB taxonomy): domain Bacteria; phylum Bacillota; class Clostridia; order Caldicoprobacterales; family UBA3941; genus UBA3941. The sequence goes on from DASRNX010000087.1 coordinate 5,461, forward strand.
ACGCCTTCAGAAATATCTACACCTTCGGGCCTACGTTTAGAGCGGAGAATTCCAATACGGCTCGGCATGCCGCAGAATTTTGGATGCTGGAGCCGGAGATTGCCTTTGCTGACCTTGAAGATAATATGGCCCTGGCAGAGGAGATGCTAAAGTATATAATTTCTTATGTATTAGAGCATGCCCCTGAGGAGATGGGGTTCTTTAATAGGTTTATCGAAAAGGGATTGCTGGACAGGCTGAACATGATAGTAAATTCAAACTTTGGTAGGGTTACCTACAGCGAGGCCATAGATATATTAAAGAAGTCCGGGGTAGAGTTTGACTATCCCGTTGAGTGGGGTTGTGACCTTCAGACGGAACATGAGAGATATCTATCGGAGACGGTTTTTGAAAAGCCGGTCTTCGTTACGGATTATCCCAAGGATATAAAGGCATTTTACATGCGGCTCAACGACGACGGAAAGACCGTGGCTGCTATGGATCTGCTTGTGCCCGGGGTTGGCGAAATCATCGGCGGCAGCCAAAGGGAAGAACGCTTGGATGTCTTGGAAAGTCGCATAGCCGAAATGGGCATGGATAAGGAAGACTATTGGTGGTATCTGGAGCTTAGAAAGTATGGCGGAACAAAGCACGCCGGCTATGGTCTGGGGTTTGAGCGGGCTATCATGTACATGACCGGCATGGGCAACATCCGAGATGTCATCCCTTTCCCCAGGACCGTAAGATCCGCCGAATTTTAGTGGATGAACGAACCTATAATTCACACTATAACGGCAATCAAACCTGTGGTATAATGGCTATTGGATATATTTTTCGACATAAACTAACGCATTGTGCTGTCTCATTACCTTGCCGCATGACAAAGGCAGTGAGATAGTGATAAGCGGACGATTTTATTTGATGTGGCCCCGAATCACAATATCGGAGGCAGCGTGTAACAGCCGGTGCCGGCATATATTCAGCTGGCGCGACTAATGAAATTAAGGTAAAACAATGGCCCATTATGATTAAGGGGCCTAATTTGGGGGATAAAAATTGGGGAACAATCCGGTGATTGAACAGGTAATGGTACTATTTTTAATAATGATAGTGGGTATGGTAGCAGCTAAGCGCAAGATAATCAACGATGAGGTCAGAAAAAGATTATCGGAATTGCTCCTATACATCACTTCACCCTTTTTGGTGGTGCTGTCCTTTAATTTCAGGTATTCATCGGACATGCTTATCAATGCCGGTATAGTCTTTGCCCTGTCCTTTGGGATACACGGTTTAACCGCTATCTTAGGCAAATACCTCTTCATCAAATACCCTGTCGACAAACAAAGGGTTTTAAGGTTCATAATTGTATTTTCCAATTGCGGATTTATGGGGTTCCCGGTTCTGGAAGGGCTCTATGGAAGGATGGGGGTCTTTTATGGGTCTATTTATAATGTTGTCTTTCATATCTTCGTTTGGACCTATGGGGTGATGCTCTTTAGCGCCGACAGGGAATCGGCTTCCATACACAAAGCCTTTTTAAACCCCGGGATTTTTTCGGTTGCAATAGGCATGATCGTTTTCTTATTTTCATTGGATCTGCCAAAGCCCATCATCCAGACATTGGATATGGTGGGGAGCATGACGGCGCCGCTGTCCATGCTTATCATAGGGGCCCTGTTGGCGGATACGGATTTGAAGAAAATATTTATCGGATGGGAAGTGTATTATGGCTCCTTATTGAGGCTTATAATAATTCCCTTGATAACCATCGCGATCCTAAAGCCCATAGGCATAGACAGGGATCTTCTTAGGATATGTGTCGTATTGACTGCCATGCCCGCCGCTGCTAACACCGTGATCTTTGCCGAAAGATATGGGGCCAATTCCCTGCTGGCCTCCCGCTGTGTGGCCCTGTCCACTATCCTGTCCATTATTACCATACCCCTTATAATGTTGTTGACTTGATAGGGTATTATGCAAAGGTATAATTGGGTAAATAGCTACTAGAATAAATTTTAAAAAAGGTTAAACCTGCGGTATTGTGACACAATATATCGAATAATGTATTTTATGGGACCCCCGAGGTTTTGGTAAAAATCGGCCTTGACAAAACCATGGTTTTTGCGGTAATATGAAGCATAATGGGCGTTTATGAAAACTTTAACGATTGTGCTATAGTTGTCATTACAATCGGCTTCGACATTTTAATAGATTACAAAGACTATGAACGGGACAGTAGTAAGGTTATTTTGTTTTAGAGAGACGGCCATACGGTGAAAGGCCGCCACAAAAATCTTTACGAAGATCGCCCGGGAGTTCGATACCTGAAGGCCTTCCGACGGATGGCATATAGGGTATCGCGCGAGATGCGTTATACAAAAACGAGCGATAGGCAGATTTATGCCTATAAGCTGGGTGGTAACACGGCAAAGTCGTCCCTGAGTTTTTGACTCGGGGATTTTTGTTTATTACAGATAAACGATAGGTCAACGGGATTTAGTTGCAGATGATGACTTTTATGGTTGAAGTTGTTTATCAATATAGAGATTGAGGCTTAGAAAGGAAGTTAAGCGATGGAATTATTTAGATCCCTATCCAATCTTCCCGTCAATGAGAATGAAAAGAGGATTGCGGAGAAGTGGGAGGAAATCGATATACTACAGAGGAGTATAGACAGCCGGGAGGGAAAGGAATCATACTTATTCTATGAAGGTCCTCCCACGGCTAACGGGAACCCCGGCATCCACCATGTCATTTCCAGGACTATCAAGGATACGGTATGCAGATACAAGACCATGACCGGATATCAGGTTAAGAGAAAGGCCGGATGGGATACCCATGGACTGCCCGTAGAGATTGAGGTAGAAAAGCAGTTGGGGCTAAAGAATAAGCAGGAAATAGAGGAATACGGTATAGACAAGTTCAATAAAAAATGTCGGGAATCCGTATTTGCCTATGAAAAGCAATGGCGTGAGATGACCAGGAGGATGGGCTATGAGATCGACCTGGATAATCCCTACATCACCTTGGAAAACGACTATATAGAAACCGTCTGGTGGATACTGGATAAGTTCTTTAAAGAGGGATATATCTATGAAGGACATAAGATCCTGCCCTATTGCCCCCGCTGTGGTACGGGGCTGGCATCCCATGAGGTTGCCCAGGGCTACAAGGAAATAAAGACCGATACGGTTTATGTTAAGTTTAAGGTAAAGGGTGCAGACGAATACTTCCTGGTATGGACCACTACCCCCTGGACCCTGGCATCCAACGTTGCTCTGACCGTGAATCCCGATGAGACCTACCTGAAGATCAAGGCAGGTGAAGAGGTCTATTATGTAGAAAAGAACCTTGCCGATCAGGTGGTGGGAGAGGATTATCAGGTTATAGAGGAGATAAAGGGCAGGGATTTGGAGTATATTGAATATGAACAGATAATGCCCTTTGTCTACGTTCCGGAGGGGAAGAAGGCCTTTTTCGTAACTCTGGCAGATTACGTAACCGTGGAGGACGGTACGGGAATAGTCCATACCGCACCGGCCTTCGGTGAGGATGACTACAATACCGGTCAAAGGTATAACCTGCCGGTGCTCCAGCCCGTGGACGAGGACGGTATTTTTGTAGAGACCCCTTGGGAGGGGGACTTCGTCATGGATGCGGACCCTGCTATTATCAGGTGGCTGGCGGAGGAAGGCAAGCTATTTAGAAAACAGAGGATGGAGCATAATTACCCTCACTGCTGGAGATGTCAGACTCCGCTTCTGTACTATGCCAAGCCCAGCTGGTATATTGAAATGACCAGGCTCAAGGATAAGCTCATCGAAAATAATAATAGCGTAGAATGGTACCCGGATTATGTGGGAGAGAAGAGGTTCGGGAATTGGCTGGAAAACCTCAACGATTGGGCAATATCCAGGAGCAGGTATTGGGGAACCCCATTAAACATCTGGAGGTGCGATTGCGGCCACGATGAGAGCATCGGCTCCCGAAAGGAACTGGTAGAGCGGGCCATAGAGGATATAGACGAGGGCATTGAACTTCATAGGCCCTATGTAGACGATGTTCATATAAAGTGTTCAAAGTGCGGGGGCACCATGACCAGGGTCAAGGATGTCATCGACTGCTGGTTTGACAGCGGGTCCATGCCCTTTGCCCAGCATCATTATCCATTTAAGAATAAGGAGAACTTTCAGGAGCTCTTCCCTGCAGACTTTATATGCGAGGGAATAGACCAGACCAGAGGCTGGTTTTATTCGCTCCTTGCCATCTCGACCTTCGTTATGGGGGTATCCCCCTACAAGAGGGTGCTGGTTAACGATCTGATTTTGGATAAGGAAGGCAAGAAGATGTCTAAATCCAGGGGAAATACCGTGGATCCCTTCGATCTATTCGAAGAATACGGTGCCGATGCCCTGCGCTGGTATCTCCTGTTTGTTTCACCTGTATGGACCCCTACCCGCTTTGATATAGATGGGCTTAAGGAAGTGGTCAGCAAGTTCTTTGTAACCATAAGGAACGTATACAACTTCTTTACCCTCTACGCCAATACCGATAAGCTAAATCCCAGGAACTTTTTCGTGGATTACGAGGCCAGAGCCGAACTGGATAGGTGGATCCTGTCCAAGTACAACAACCTTAAAAAGGCTATAGAAGAGGATATGGATGCCTATGACCTCACCAGGGCTGTGAGGAGGATACAGGATTTTGCCAACGAGGACCTGTCCAACTGGTATATCCGCCGATCCAGGAGAAGATTCTGGGAATCCGAATTAACGGAGGATAAGAAGGCGGTATATAGCACCACCTATGAGGTACTGGTAGGGCTTTCTCAGATGATAGCCCCCTTTGCTCCCTTTATATCCGAGGAGATATACACCAATTTAACCGGGGAACTTTCGGTTCATCTTAGCGATTTTCCAAAGGTGAATTTAGAGCTCATTGACGAGAGGGTAGAGAAGCGAATGGACCTTATAAGGAGTCTGGTTACCCTTGGACGTTCTGCCAGAGAATCTGCCCGGATCAAGGTACGCCAACCCCTAAAAGAGATCTTCATAGACGGTAAATACAAATCTTTAATTTCGGACTTGATACCTTTGATCAAGGAAGAGCTGAACATCAAAGAGGTAGTGTTTGCCGAAAACCTAAACGAATATATGGACTTTACCATAAAGCCCAACTTCAGGGTCCTAGGACCGGTCCTTGGGCCTAAGATCAGAGCGTTTCAAAAGGCCTTGTCCACGCTGGATACTGCAGTTGTTGCTCCAATGCTGGATGAGGGT
>DASRNX010000088.1:0-15719 GCA_035647175.1 Clostridia bacterium
GTATTTATGCATACGGTTAAATGTTTATTACTATATGGAAAAATGCTCCGCAAATTATTACATTATTTCCCACGTTTTACCACCCCATTAATCTACACCTGTGGATATGTGGATGTCTTACTTGTGGACATTGTGGATAACCCTGTGAATAACTCATGTTTTGGGCATTTCCCCATGTGGATAACTCTGTTTATTATTGTCGGGTCCAAAAAACAGAATACCTTATGGGCCAAAATTCGACAATTCGTATACCCACTAAAAAACCCCGAAGCATGCTTCGGGGTTTTGTGACCAATTCAATAGTTTAATGAGGATGAAGAACTTGTTCAGCCTATGGGCTTACCTGTGGTTCTGGTAGCAGTCGCTGCAATAGATTGGTCTGTCATTTCTGGGAACAAAGGGGACCTGGGTATGGGCGCCGCATTCTGCACATACAGCATCATGCATTTCCCTTCTGCCACTGTTGCTTCTCCGATTAGCTTTTCTAGCGTCACGGCAGTCCCTGCAGCGAGCCGGCTCGTTCTGGAAGCCTTTTTCTGCATAAAATTCCTGTTCCCCTGCGGTAAAGGTAAAGTCTTGTCCGCAGTCTTTGCACACTAAGGTTTTGTCTTGGTACATGGACATAATCTCCTCGCTATAAGTGAATTTCCTAGTTTAAACCCAGCTGACCTGGTCTTTGCCCCCACACTCGCTGACCGGAAGGTTCGCTCAAGGTGCATGCCTCCCACTACTACCCCTCTCTATGTCAAAGCAAGGTATTTAACCTGCTTGGCCATAGGTCAGACTTACATCTAAGCCGCACCATGCTCACCAGTCTTTGACCGGATTACGTGGATCGTTTTGCCTGCGACTGGCATCGATTTTCAACCACAGACCCAAGTTCAAACATAGGTATATTATATATCCCGCCATAGCAAAAAGCAACCATTTTATTGAAATTATTTATTTTTTGTGCTCGTGTTGCCCAATATGATAAGGTGCATACCCATTCCATGACCGATTCAGAGACTATCCCAATTGTCCGCCTTGATCATAGATAAACAACTCCAACTATAAGATTTATCATCTTCATATAGATCAATGGACCTATTGTTTATCTATAATTGGTGCCGATGATCAGCTCAATTGCTCGAATGCCTCCAATACTTTACCACCATAAGCGACCGATGGACCGCCCCCCATGAATATGGCCACGGCTACGGTTTCCTTAATCTCCTCTTTTGTTACCCCCATCTTTATCAGGCTGTCAACGTGGCTTACGATACAGGGTTCGCATCTGATGCAAATGGAAATCCCCAAAGCTATAAGCTCCTTGGTCTTAGGATCCATGGCCCCCTTAGCTAAGGCCGCATTGTGAAGATTCATAAAACCATTCATCTCGTCAGGCAATAGCTTGCCCAATTCCATCATACTTTTGTTAATGTCTTTTAAACTCCCCTTATAATCAGGCATGATTTTGGCTCCCTTCTTAAAATATTTAATCTATCTACGCTAAAAACCCCTGATCATTATACAGGGTACGCACCTAAACTAAAATTCATTAGGATATATCCACGTCGACCCTCATTAAAAAAGCATATATTTCTGCCACAGCCTGATAGAGCTCCGGGGGGATATATTCACCGATCTCTACCCGGGATAGGGCATCAACCTGCTCCGGTGATCTTACCAGGGGAATCCCCCCAGATGCAGCGATGTCTATAATCCTTTGTGCTACATAGCCTTCACCCTTAGCTACTATTGCAGGAGCCTGATCATTTTCGTCATAACTTAAAACCACAGCCTTTTTTATGTCCCTTTGCTCCAAGATTGCCCTCCTATCATATACTCAAATCAATCATCCTGTATACTTCCTTGAAATCTGAAAGAAAATCCGCCAATCCGCTGAACCGGGCGATATCATAAACCTCCAGGGATTTACACCTATATCCCAGTCCGTTAAGCACCGATTTTAAGTGGGGAAACCCATTTTTAATAACCTTGTGATATTTCCCCTCAGTATATAAGGCGACTTTAAGGGGACCCCTCCATTCTTCCATTAAGCAGCCGATCTTGTTTAGGTTTGGTAGCATAAATTCTAAATAGATGACATCCCTTTCCCTGCCGCACCAGACCTGGCAGGAATAAATTCTGTCCCTGATTCTAACCGGAATCTGAACATTATAAAAGGGATGACTATTGTCCAGTTGAAGGAGAATATTGCTATATATATCACCGAGTAACGTCTTCAGACTCTCACTTTTAATGCCTTCTGCCAGGGACTCCGATTGCTCAATTATATGGCCCCAAATTTTATTCATGTTGGATCGAAGGTTTTTGAGAAATTCGGGGAGGGTGTGAATATCGGGAAAGGATTCCTCTACCGCCCTTGCCCCCTCTATGTTGCCGTACTCTAAAATTCTTTCTAATAGATGCTCATACAGAAAGGATGACCAATGCCCTTTTCCCAGGATAAATCTGGCGCTTTCCTCGTTGAATGAAAGACCATATAGGGGTATTAGCATTATTAAGGCACGGTTTTCCGGCGTGTCCTTTAACCCTAATTTCCCCAATATGCTTTTCATCGGATGATCCCCTGATTCTGTACCTGCACCCAAAGGCGGGTCTTGGCGCGCAACTTCCTCCATCCCATCCCCAATCTTTGGGTCCGGGATGCCGACGGTATCCGTTTTGGCCAATGTATACAGCCTTGTCATAATCCTGCTATATATATCCATATCACAAACCCATTCTAGTTTTCCTGTATATTGTCTGATACCCCAGACTATATACAGATAATCAATAGATTATCTAAATTTATCGGTATAATAATTGCGAAAATTCTGTGCAATTTCACGGGGCTAAACTTTATAGTTGAAATTGCTTATCTACAGGTGCTCTATCTTGATCAATATAGGAAAATACATCTATCCCACAACTTAACTATAAGTTGCATCTTGAATATACCACGTTTTACCGATTGGACCAAGTACCCTTTTGGTTATGATACGGAAAACCTGTCCGCGAGAAACTGTTTAATTCCGTTTTTCAGGAAAGTCCCGACAGGGATGATGCTATAGAAAAGGACCATGCATACCCTATCAATTGTTGGGGGAAAATACTGACTATAGTGGTGCGATGATGATTCAGTTATGATATCCGTTTCATTAAATGAATTTAAGCGGAGGGAAAATAAAGACCTTGAATATTAATAGACCATTGGAATGTCCGGAGTGTAGCGGAACCCATTTAGAAATTAAAAAGGAAGCAACCTATCTATACACCTACAAGGTCGATACTCCGCTAACAGAGGGGTGGAGCAAAGAAAAGGAGGCATTACCATTCCTATTCGATAACAGGGAGCTTGTCGGTACTAATGACTACATCCAGTGCGCAGAATGCGGCGCTAAATACCCCTGTGATTTGGAAAAGGGTGATATCAAGATCCATTTTACCATCATGCAAAAGGCAATCAGATCCGATTTTCAAGAATACCCCGAATATTTGGGATAAAAGTGGCTATAGATTGGCCTCCTGTACGCCCTCAATTCTTTCAAAATGGATCTCAGGCAGAATAACCTCTATCTCCCGCTCGGTGTTTTCTTTTTTCCAATAGACTATAAATCTTGCTCGGCCGGTCCTTGGGACATAGCCATACTTCTTCATAGTTTCAAGCCTTTTAACAAAACCCTTGGAGAACCTTATGACTGCCTGCCCGTTATCGTTACAGCAACAATCCCTGTCAACTATAAGTGTATCTCCGCTGCTTAGATCGGATATCAGGTGTTGCCTCCATTGAAAGAAATCCAGCCATACGTCCTTAAACCCTAACTGCACCGCCAATTGGGGAGGCGATGTGTAGATCCTAAGATCGTCAACGACATTAAGGTCCGCCGCCCTTATAAAATCAAGATATTCCCCGTTATAATGGACGGTTAAGTTGCATTTTGCCCTGGTCATGGCAACGTAGAGCTGGCGTCTGGACTCATCCCTTTCACAGGCGAATCGGTCCAGTACCAAAAAAACATTATCAAATTCCCTTCCCTTGGCTTTATGGATGGTAGAAACTAATATTGTCTCCATGCTTTCATCGAGAAAATCCTCCATCCTTGATTCACGGATGAAGACCTCCAAATCCGATATATACTTGTTCCCGGTGTTGGTGAGTTCAAAATCCCTGATTATATTCATACACAGACCATAGTTTGTGCTTTGGCTGTACCTTTCGGCCAAATGGGCTTTGGCATCCTCCCACAAATCATCGCTGATGGTATAGATATTTCCGAATGAATTTATGTGATCTAAGAAGTAGCGCACTTCCAAAACGTTATAAAGGCTGAAATCATCGTTTGATTGGATTAGCCTCGCCTTAATTCCATTCATTAAAAGCAGCCCGGTGACCTGGGCGGCCTCTTCATTGGTCTTTGTCAGAACACAGACTGTTCCCGTAATTTCCCCGGATATTAGGTCATTAACCAACGGTGTAACCAGATTCCGGCTTCTGTGGCGCACTATTTTTATATCGCCGTTATAATCCTTGACGGGAATTATCTGAGTTGTTTTCATGCGGTGGGAGATTTTCTGTACAAATTGGTTGGAAAAATCGACTATATTGGCCCTGCTCCTATAGTTTTCCACCAGTTCATATACAGCGGCACCCTTTTTATTGGCCAGTTCCCATAGGTATTTTGAGCTGGAGCCACGAAATTCAAAGATATTCTGATCGTCGTCCCCTACAGCGATTACCCGCATATTATCGTTGTATTCCATCAACGCCTTAATTAGACTGAATTCATCGGCATCCATATCCTGGGCCTCGTCGATTACCAAAACAGTTTTTGTAATCCTTCCGGGTTCAACATCCCCGTTTCTGATCCTGTCTGTTGCCTCCTTTATTACCTGTCCCGACATCTCCAGGCTTCCTACCCTTCCAAGTAGATCAAAGCAATAGGAATGGAAGGTCTTTATCTCCACAAAATTGGCCGCATTGCCGATGAGCCCTAGAAGCCTTTTCTTGAATTCAGTAGCTGCTGCCCTTGAGAAGGTGACCATAAGTAATTGCTCATGCTTAACGTCCTCCATAAGAAGGAGTGAGGCCAGCTTATGAACCAATATTCTGGTCTTCCCGCTTCCGGGTCCCGCCGCCACAACGATATATTTTGATTCACTGTCATTAATAATCTTCAATTGGGTTGGGGAAAGATCACCGAAAAGCTGTCGAAACTTGGCAGGGGTGATATTCTTTGTGATCTCCTTTTGGCGGTTTCCCTTAAAATACTTTCTCAAAAAAGAACTGTAATTGAGCTGGAAATAATCGTCTACGAATTCCAGCGCCGACTTATAGTCATGGATCATCTTTCTGGCATATTCGCCTACAATGTGTATCTGCTGCACCTTACTATCATAGAATTGCTTCAATTTTTCATAATCCTGGACCTTATAACGCTTTCTGTTATCCCTTTCAATCCTCTCTATGGTGAGCCCCTTATAGATGACCATAAAACCGCCTTCGATTTTCAGGGCATCTATCTTAGACAGATAATACAGGGCATCTTCTATATCCTTGGATGAAACCTGGGCCTTAATAAGGGTTTGCCTGTTTTCGAACCCTTCCTTAATGCCCAGTACCGAAAATTCTACTAAGACATCCTCCTGGCCATTGGGATCTCCCATGGGCTCTGTTTTGCTTTTTTCATATAGGTACCCCAGTATAAAGTCCGATAGCTCATAGCGCTTTGCCAGCCTATCCTCTAAATCATTCCTTTCATGAAGGGGCATAATCGCTATATGATTCCTGGAGTATCCATGGGTCTGCTTTTTTATCCAATTTTTAATGGCCCAGAAGTTTAGTACAGTTTTTATCTTACCGGGGGTCACGCCTTCGCATCCGCTCTCCTCCGCCCGCTGGTTAAGGTCCTTTATGTGAAGGGTCTGCTCCCCATCCTCTACGCAGGACAACAAAAATCTTTCTATTTGCCAATAGGATCTTAGGATTTTTCTTGAATGGTTTTCGCCCTGACGCCCCCTTATAAAGGCCGTAAGATCCTTGGCATCTGCCAAAATTCCCTCTTCCCTAAGAAGGTTTATAATCTGTATTACTTCCCCCTTGGGGAGCCCTAAATGGTCCGATATATAGTCAACCCTGGATTCGGCCTCATCGCCTTGGTGTTTACTGCTCTTGCTGGAGAAAAGTCTTCTGATTATCCTAACCGCCGATACCTTTTGATCCTCCATGAACCTTTCAGATGTCTGAATCCTTTCGATGGCCTCACGGGCATTCTTCGTTAGGATGCTATTAGCAAATATCCTGGGCGCATTTTGCCCCCGTTTTAGGTAGCCCGCATCCTCCAAGGCCGCAATAGCCGCCGTTACCCTGGTCTCAATATCCACCACGCTATCATCCCAGCCTGCCTTACGAGCAATCTCCAGTGCAGACTGAGATACCTTAGATCGAAACCCCGTTACATCCTTGATAGCCTTCCATACCTGCTGGATCTCTTTAATGCTCAGCTTCGTTTGATTTAGGAGGATAAAGTGTTTGCTCAGATCCTCATCATTAAACAGCACATAGCAATCTGCAGACATATTTTCGTCCCTGCCTGCCCTACCCGCTTCTTGGATATAGCTCTCTAAGGAATCTGAAATCTCATAGTGGATAACCATCCCCACATCCTTTTTATCCACGCCCATTCCAAAAGCGGAAGTTGCCACCATGATATCAACCTCACCTTTTATAAAGGCGTCCTGGTTCTGGGTTTTCTCCCCCTTGTCCATCTTTCCGTGGTACGGCTTGGCGGGATACCCGTCTTGGGATAGTCTCTGGGCCAGCATAGACGCCCTTCTTGTCCTGGACACATATATGATGGTGGGACACTTTTTCCCTTCTATCAGGTCCCTCACGGCGTTGTATTTCTCTTCTTCCCCTTCTTTATTAAAGACCATATAGCGAAGATTATCCCTGGATGTGCCTGCAGTGTATAAATTAAGCTCAAGGGACAGCTTATCCTTGAAGTATTTTTGAATGTCGTCAATCACATTCTGCTTGGCAGTAGCCGTAAAGCAGGATACGGGGATTCCCCCATCAATATTCTTCTTTTCCTGTATGGACTTTATGAAGTCGCCTATATACATATAATCAACTCTGAAATCCTGACCCCAGGCCGAAAAGCAATGAGCCTCATCTATGACGAACCGCACAATATTTCTCCCCAGGAGCAATCGCTCTATGGTTCTGGACCTTAAAGATTCCGGTGAGATGTATAGGATGGAAGCCGATCCCTTCTCCACCCTTTCAAAGGATTTTGCCCTTTCTATGGGATCTAATAGGCCGTTTATGGTAACCGCCTCGGTAATGCCCACCTCTTCTAGATTATCGACCTGATCCTTCATCAAAGATTGCAGCGGGGAGATAACCACCGTCAGACCCTTTGTGCTGTCCCCACTTATGAGGGCGGGAATCTGAAACGCAATGGACTTTCCTCCCCCAGTAGGAAATACAGCCAGTAGGGATTTATTATCTACGGCGGCTTTGACGGCCTTCTCCTGCAAGGGTTCTCCCCCGTATTCCCTATAAGAATCATACCCAAAATAGGTTTTAAGGGCGTTGTGTATATCGAGGGCCTTATGGCAGTACGTACAGCCTTCAAGGCATGGCCTGCCCCGTAGCATATACATAACATTTTCTACCCGGGGAAAGCTTTTGAGCACCCATGGCGGGGTGATGGAATATCTATTATTTGCATTTATAAGGGCCAGACAATAGGCCAGTTCGATAGGATGTGCGGATATCATGCCCTTAAGGTCGGCGTTTTCACAGATATGGGGGTGAAACTTTTTTTTAATCGCCCCTTTTATGTCTATTTTATTCCCAGGATTCGTCTTATCCCCGATATCATCCCTGTTTTCAATGTCCGATCCATTAGCCCTGCACTTAATAAAATGGAAGAATCCCGAAAATTCTTTTTCATCCTTTAAGAGATGATATAGGATGTCCCTAAAGCCCTTATCTGTATGGTTATAAGCTGTGACCTCGTCAAAGAACAAATCTCTGGCCTTTATGGAATCGTTGAGTGGGTTGTTTACATCGTCTGATTGGAGCTTATCATTCTTTAAGAGGGCATGGTATGGCCTGGCGGGAAATAAGAGGGGGGAAAGATACAGGGTGTCTATATATCTTAAATCATCGAATTCCTTCTGGGTTATGACATCTTCTATATACTTTAAATCGTGGTTTAGAATGTTATGGCCACAGATATATTGTGACCCACACAAAAACTTTGCAAATTCGTCGACGGATCCACAATGAAAAGTATCCCCGTTGGACTTGATGCTGCCTATGTCAAGAATTCTTCCACTATTTATGTCGACTTCAATGTCTGCAAAAGTGACAATCCTCATATTTTTCACCTCCCGGCGAATAGCGTAGATTACCTCCAAGACCCTAGCGTTTACGACCTTATCTTAGGTTAAATTATAGCATTTTGCTTTGTTTTATGCAAATACAAGGGCTTTGATGGGGTGCATAATCTAAATAAAGTGGCAGGGCATTCCATTTGGGCATAACTTGTGCTAGAATTATAGTGAGATTTGCATTATCCTGGGCCTTTGTGCAGGTTGAATGTATCAGTAATGGCTATTGTACACTGCTACCGACGTTCTAATATGGCTTTACGGGATGGGCGTGAAAATATGGATTTTAAGTTTTTAATAAAAAAGGATAAAGCGTATATCACATCTCTGTCAATATTTTTGGTTTTGATGTGGCTGCTTTCAGGATGTTACTCTGGTGAAGGAGCCGATATATTAAATCCAGTGGACGAATCGGGACCCCCTTACTCTGGTGCCGTCATAAATCCTCCAACCCATCACTGCGAAAGTGTCGATATTGACATGGAAAAAGAGCCGGAGGTTGTGACTGTGACAATCACGGCAACCGGGGATTGTACCCTGGGCATCAACTCAAAAATGGTCTATCCGGAGTCCTTTGATGCCTATTATGATGATTATGGGCCATCTTATTTCTTTCAAAATGTTAGGGACATCTTGGGGGAAGACGATTTTACCATAGTAAATTTAGAAGGCCCACTTACCACCTCCAACGATGAGCAAACAAAGATACATAACCACAAAGGGAAACCAGAATATGTTGACATATTAAGGGAAGGCTCCGTGGAGGCGGTATCCCTTTCAAACAACCATACCTTCGATTATGGCATATCGGGATATGAAGATACTGTAAATGCCCTGGATCAGGCGGGAATCACTTGGGCCGGGGATGATTCTTATGGATTATTCGAGGCCAAGGGTGTAAAAATCGGGTTCGTATCCGTGGATGAACACTATAACGGCCCCTTAGTTGAGGTCCGATTAAAGGCCGGTGTCGAGGAGCTTCGGAGACAAGCCGCCGATATAGCCATTGCATGCATCCATTGGGGGCGTGCAGAGGACGAGAACACCTCCCGTGTAGACGATTATCAGGTGGAACTGGGTAAAAAGTGCATCGACTGGGGTTATGATCTTATAATCGGCAACCATCCCCATGCCCTACAGGGTATAGACAGGTACAGGGGAAAATATATTACCTATTGTCTCGGGAACTTCTGTTACGGTGGGAACAAAAATCTAAAGGACGGGGACAGTGGCATATTCAGGCAGGTCTTTACCCTTGTAGACGGAGAACTGCAAACAGATGATAATGTACAATTTATTCCCTGCAGTTCATCATCTGTAGCTGATGTAAACGACTACCGCCCGACAATAGCCTCCGGTGCCGAAGGGCACCGGATTATCACAAAGATGAACGCCTATTCCGCACAATACGGTGTGGTATTTGATTTGGGCGGATGCATAACAACCAAGAGCCTGTCCGACGGGGACAGGTCAGACGCCTATTATTCCATCTTTCTTGAGTCCATCAGGGAGGATGCCTTGGGCGATGATATAGAATATGTTGCCATTGATATATCCTCGTTGGATCTATCAGACTCCTCCTACCTCATGGGCTTATTTGAAATATGGGCAAAGGAATCGGATGTTAAAGTCTTTCTAGGCACTAAGGAGCAGATAGTTGAGGCCGGATACCACAACTATGCGGGAGCCGGGACAGGCAGGGTGTTTATTTTCAGCTCACCAAAATGGTCAAATCTCCAGGTGACATGCAGCCTCAGCAGGCTGGTGACAATGCTCAACTACATGAGGGACGATTATACCGCCGCCTACGCCAATGAGGACTGGGTAGCGCAAAAGGGGGGTTATATCCAAAAATAATTTATTACAGATCAACGATTTCGACCATAAAGGTTACAGGCTGAGCAACACCAACGCTAACAGGCCTATAATCAATCCGATTATAGCTTTTTTGCCCAGCTTTTCTTTGAAGATTAGGCTGGAAGCGAGGGTGGACAAAAAAACCGTTCCCCCATTAATGGAGGGAAATTGTACTACGCTGGGGATCCTGGTAGACAGGATAAGCGCTAACCAGTTGCCTATGGCCGTGCTCACCCCGGCAACGATGCTTACCCACGCCAATGACCAACTCTTAAAATGTGAGACGTCCTGTTTGTTACGAAAGAAATTCCACATAAAAAGAAGCGAGGAGATAACAGCGGCGGTACCGAAGCCTATCACTAGAAATTCGATGGTTTCCTGCCCTTCCATGGTGACCTGATGACCCTTGCTGATAACCATAAGGCCCCCATTCCCCACAAAGGCTATAAGACAAAAAAGAAGCCATTTTCCACCCCATTTTTTCTCTCCGTCTTCGTCAGTGGATTCGTTTCCTATATAAAAGGTTATAAGGAGCAATAAAAGCCCCAACAGTTGTAGGGGGCTGATGCTCTCGTTCCAAAAAAACAGACCGTACAAGATGGGTACTACCAGACCGAAGGCAAAAAATAGCGCGGTAAAGGATAAAGGGCCCATACCCATAGCCTTCATATAACAGAGGATAGTCCCGACGAAAAGGGTACCAAAGGATATGCCGAGCCATAGGGTATATGGTTTTAGGCCTTTAAAGCCGCCCAGTGCCAAAAGGATCAAGACCACCATACCAAAGTAGATAAAGTTGAATAAAAAATAGCTGGCGATGTTTTTCATATGGCTCTTGTTAAATTCCTTAAAGCTGATGGTCTGGAACATAAAGATAAATATACAAGCTATAACCATTACATAATTCATCACACAAATCCCCCCAAAATTAATATGTCAAAATGTGGCCTTGCCAATCCGGCAAAAATATACATAGATACAATGCATAAAAGCCTTCATTACTGGTTCAACTACGCCTTCTGGTTTTGTGTAAAAATAAATCAAGCAAATCAGCATAATGGATAAAAATAAGCTTTTCGATATCGGGATACTAATGAAGAGTGTTTACCGCACAAATATAGGTATACCCCGCGTACATCTAAAGAATTTTTTCTCCGTCAAAAATTATGATCCCGAATCCGGCCCCGGTCTTGTTACCGGCCTTAAGCCGATCAACATAGGCCCTTTGCAGGGATGTATCGGTAGGCCATTTATCGATATCCTTATCGCTGTCTCTGCCAAAAACCCTCCATGCCTCGGAGAAATTGTCCTCATCCACTGAATATACTATTTCAAAATCGTGCATAAAATCGATTATGTTTGAACCCTTTGGATAAAACCTTTCGTTGTCGGGATAGAGAAGCCATGAATGGCAAACCAGCACAATGGGTCCTCCATTCAGTTCATCCTTAAAAAAATCATAGGCCCTTTTGTAAGAATCCATTCGCTTTTCCCGGGTCAGAGGTCCAGCCGAGGGGATATGCATGTTATATACCCTGTCGCCCTTTTCTACCGCGTATCCATTTTTTATGTATCTATCACGGGAGAAGCTAATGCCCTCGTATTGCATCCTCCCGAGGCCAAATCTTTCCATTACGAAATAATCCGAAAGCCAACCGGCAACAAAGGTACCCCAAACACCATGGATATCACGGCATTCTCTGAGCTTGTAGCCCAGATCCAACATCGAGTTCCAAAATATGTCCAAGGAAACCCCTGCGGCCTTATATTTTTCTTTAAGTATTCTTGAACAATATAATAAAAACATTAAGTGCATTGTGTATGGATTTATATCCATCTTCTGGCCCAAGTGGGTTAGTTCGTTCAAAATTTCGTCTATTTCTTTGTGTCCGGCATCATAGTAGTACCTGTGTATAATGGAATCCATCCCTTTGTTATGGGCTTCATTTGATGCAAGGCTATCATGAACATCCAATAAAGCATCAATGGCCTCTTTTGGGAAATCAATCTTTTCCATAAAGGACGATAAATACTCTGTTATCTCTTTCATATTTTCATATCCCCCTTTAACTGTTTATTTCAAGATAAATCTATATTGTGTTCTGGATATTGTCGGATAATTAAATGGAAGATAGCATATAAGGCATATAATGCGGGATCCATTTGTAATTTATACGATATAACCCCACAAAATGAGATGATAACCCCTTTATTATGCAAATACTTTTACTGGCCTAATTTGCTAATGATACTATACATAATTCTTGGATGTTTTACAAGTAGTATATCTGGACGAGGGGATATCCCCCGTTTGCATAGGGCTCTTTCAAGCAAATAACTGATACGGGGTTAACGGAACATTCTTCTGGAAATTGTAACGGTAAAATAGGGGTTTGACACCTATTTATGGTTGCTCTATAATTAAATCAGCCCGTTGTATTAGCTCATTTTAGTATCGGTGTTTGTCAAGAAAGTTGTCGTATAAATTTGATCTAGATATAAGTTTCCTTTTGGCATAATTCCATTACGGGGTTTGCTCGTTACAGATAAACAATAGGTAAATTAAATTTATCAATAGATGAAAAGTTTTATAGTTGGAGTTGTTGATCTATCGTGATACTATACATAATCCACATCTCGGTAATGGATTGTTAAAAGATGGGTGACTCCATTTAATGAACAAAATAACGTTGGGGGTGTCGGTATGGGATCTAAGAAAAGGATATTGGACGCAATAAATCATAGACTACCAGATAGAATTCCCGTGGATTTTGGCGGTTCTGCTGTAACGGGCATGCATGTCACCTGTGTGGCCGCCCTGAGGGATTTCTACGGACTGGAAAAAAGACCCGTCAAGATAAACGAACCCTATCAGATGTTGGGCCTAATAGAGGACGATCTACAGCAGATCATCGGAATTGATATGGTCCCACTGGGACAAAAGAATAACATGTTCGGATTTCCTAACGATAATTGGAAGGAATGGCGCCTCCGTAACGGACTTGAGGTATTGGTGCCCGGGGACTTTAATATAACCGAAGATGAAGCCGGCAATACCTATATTTACCCCGAAGGGGACCTTACCGCTCCGCCCAGCGGCAAAATGCCAAAAGGCGGCTATTATTTCGATTCTATTATTCGTCAACCGGAGATTATAGAAGAGGAATTAGACCCCAATGATAACCTGGAAGAGTTTAAGCCGTTAAACGAAGATGATATTTCATACCTTGTCTCCGAGGCAAAAAGAACCGCCAAAACAGGTCTGGGAGTTCTGGCTAACTTTGGGGGTACTGCCCTTGGGGATATTGCTCTTGTACCGGGCCCCTTTATGAAACACCCAAAGGGCATAAGAGACGTTGAGGAATGGTATGTATCCACGGTCATCCGAAAGGACTATATACACAAAGTATTTGATAAGCAAATAGATATAGCCCTTCAAAGCTTGAAGCTTATCAATGAAAGAATCGGTGATTTGGTTGATATAGCCTATATCTGCGGAACGGACTTTGGGACCCAGACCAGCACCTTCTGCTCTGCCGACACCTACAGGGAACTCTACATGCCATACTATAAAAGGGTAAATGATTGGATACACGACAATACAGATTGGAAGACCTTTAAACACTGCTGCGGGGCTATTGAGCCCTTCCTAAGTCTCTTTATTGAATCCGGCTTTGACATAATTAACCCTGTCCAATGTTCGGCTGCAGGCATGAAACCGGAACAATTAAAGAAGAAATACGGTAAAGACATAGTTTTCTGGGGCGGCGGCGTAGATACCCAGTGGACGCTTCCCTTCGGTACTCCCGAGGAAGTCCGAAAACAGGTCTTAAATAGATGCGAAGTGTTTTCCAAAGACGGTGGATTTGTGTTCGGTGCCATACACAATGTCCAGGCTAATACCCCGGTGGAAAATATAGCTGCTATGATAGATGCAGTTCACGAATTTAATTCAATATAATCGTCCGCTTTTCAACAGTTCATTACCTTTGTTAGGCGACAGTATAACGAGTCGGCAAGATGTCTTCCGCTTCTATAAGCGGCGAGTTCCCATTAGTAAAATAGGCGGTGGGTATAAATCACCCGCCTCGTTGAAACCTGTGTGTTGCAATTGCTTCTGATGTTTTAACGCATTAGCATATTATAAGGCTTATTCAATTTGAAAAGCCTATGGTTTCCAATCCGGCCTCCTGTCGGCGGAATCGGCTTAAGGCGTCTTGTTTGTTGAGGGACAAGGCATGACAAACAGAACCCCACTAAAAAAGGAACTTCTGATAGGCGAGGCTCCCCTGCTTAGGATTATCGAAATATTTGATATAAAGAAAATAGTTGCGGTGGGCAATAAGGCGGACGAAAGCCTTACGAGGCTCGGAATCGACCATGAGAAGGTGAGACATCCGGCCCAGGGGGGGAAGAATGAATTTGTCAGGGGAATAAGAGCCATCAAAAAAGGGTTGATGTCCGATAATCCCATGTCCCGTCATACACGCTTTGTCACCACCTGAATATAAGTGCAAAAAGTATCGTTGGCAACATATTCGCCACCCTTATTTTTTTGTCCCAAACCAGATTTACGCCAACACAAAAAATCAGCATCGACGCTGTCAGGGAAAGATTGGACATAGCCCTCACTGTCATTAGAGGCTCAATAAACCCTGCCAAAATCGTTATGGTACCCTGCAATAGCGCAACCGGGATGGCCGCAAAGATACACCCCTTGCCTATGGAAGCTGCCATGATCATGACTATTATAAAATCCAGAACTGATTTTGCCATAAGCAGTGAATAATCGCCCGAAAGTCCATCCTGTATAGCGCCTACGACCGCCATTGCTCCAACACAGACTATGAGGGATGTGGATACAAAACCGTCCATAAACTTTGTATCCTTTTCGTTTCTCGTCTTCGCTCTCAGCCAGGCACCGAATTGTTCTATTCTCCTCTCCAAATTCACTCCCTCACCCAGAAGGGAGCCCAGAACGAAGCTGAATATAATCATCATGCTTCCGCCGCTTACCAGTTTTCCGCCCTCGTAGGATAGCATCTCTTCCAGTGCTCCACCTATCCCTATGAATAACACACATATTCCGATGGCTTTTATAAGGGTGTTTTGGATTCTTTCGGAGAAGGCATTCTTAAGCGTGATCCCCAAGAGCCCGCCTAGGATAATGGCCCCGGTATTGACTAATGTTCCTATTCCCATATTCTAATGTATTCCTTTCCGTGGATGTATTGATGTGTATAATGCATTAGAACAATTTTATGATACTTTCGGGCAGTTTGCAATTGTATATTTTCTTTTCAGAAAGAATAAGCCCCAGTTTTTCAAAAACAATATCAGAAATATAGAAGTTTCAAATAATACATTATTAATAACCTCTGTTATTGTAGTATTATTTTTTTTTGAAACACCAACTGCCCAGTTACTATCGCGAGGTAACTAGGCGTTCAATAGCCATTGCCGGAATGCTTAAC
>DASRNX010000089.1:0-3959 GCA_035647175.1 Clostridia bacterium
GGCATAAGTTTAAAACTGTAAGGCGGAATAAAATAATAGTTGAAAAAATATTATTCCCGGGATATAATACCCCCGGGGGGTATAGTATAGCTGAGGGAATTTGTTTCATCAATTATGGGGAAAACTACATTTTAATGAGACCGAGTCTACCCAGGTATAGGTGTTTAGAAGAAGGTCTATACAATGGAAGTCCCCCCACATTTGTATAAATACATTCGAGCAGCGGCCAATATATTTTGTAGGAGTTGATTATATGGCTAATAAAAAGGAAGTACTAAAGATAGACGGAATGACCTGTACCGCCTGTGCCAACGCCGTTGAACGCAGGGTAGGCAGACTTGAGGGGGTAGATACGGCCAATGTTAATTTTGCCACCGAGGCCCTAACCGTGGTACACGGGGACGGGGCGGACCTTGGTGCCATTAAAAAGGCTGTGGAGGAGGCAGGCTACAGCGTAAGGGAAGAGCAGAATAACCGGGAGGTCGTAATCCCCATCGAGGGGATGACCTGCGCATCTTGCTCTAGGGCTGTAGAAAGAGCATTGGATAAGTTGGAGGGAGTCAAGACGGGAGACGTAAATTTAGCTACGAACAGGGCAAAGGTTGTATACAACCCGGAGGTAGTCAGGCTGTCTCAGATACGAGAGGCAATCGTTAAGGCCGGGTATAAGCCCATGGAAATCCAGACAAAAACCCAGGGGGATACTGATAAAATTCGAAGGGAGAAGGAGATCTCCGTCATGTGGACCAAATTTATAGTGTCCCTGATATTTACGACCCCGCTATTTTATATAGCCATGGGCCATATGATAGGATTTCCGGTACCCGGGTTTATGAACCCCGACACCAATCCCTTAAACTTCGCCCTTGTTCAATTGTTTCTCACGATTCCCACGGTAATTGCGGGGTATAGATTCTATACAGTCGGCTTCAGAACTATTTTTAAGGGCAGCCCAAATATGGACTCCCTTGTGGCTATGGGTACATCCGCTGCATTTATATACGGGCTCTATGCGATATGGCAGATAACCCAAGGCAACACGGATTATGCCATGCATCTGTACTTTGAAACCGCGGGGGTCATAATCACCCTGATACTCTTGGGTAAGACTTTGGAAACCGTGGCCAAGGGGCGTACATCCGATGCCATTAAAAAGCTTATGGACCTTACCCCGAAGATGGCGACGGTAATCCATGACGGAGGGGAGATCACCATACCCGTAGAGGAAGTAGAGGTCGGGGATATCATAGTGGTAAAGCCCGGACAGAGCATTCCCGTAGACGGGCAGGTGACGGATGGGCTGACTTCCGTGGACGAATCCATGCTGACGGGGGAGAGCATACCCGTTGAAAAGAAGGCAGGGGACAATGTTGTGGGCGGCAGCCTCAATAAGACGGGCTCCTTCCGCTTCAAAGCCACTAAGATAGGCAGCGACACGGCGCTTGCCCAGATCATAAAGCTGGTGGAAGAGGCCCAGGGCAGCAAGGCCCCCATCGCTCAGATGGCGGATATTATATCCGGATACTTTGTGCCCATCGTGTTTGGGATAGCGGTGGTAGCGGGGCTTGGTTGGTGGCTCAGCGGCGAATCGGCAGTATTCTCCCTTACCATCTTTATATCCGTCCTGGTTATTGCCTGCCCATGTGCATTAGGGCTGGCAACCCCTACGGCCATCATGGTAGGAACGGGGAAAGGGGCAGAGAACGGCGTTCTTATAAAGAGCGGAGGAGCCTTGGAAACGGCGCATAAGGTTGACACCGTAGTCCTTGATAAGACTGGGACAATTACCCTGGGGCAGCCCAAGGTAACCGATATACTCTTATACGGCGAGGTAGAAGAAGACCAACTCTTAAGGTTTGCGGCATCTGCGGAAAAAGGTTCCGAACACCCCTTGGGAGAATCCATCGTTGAAAGGGCAAGGGAGCTGGATATGGATCTTTATACGCCCGACAGCTTTAACGCCATACCCGGACACGGTATCGAAGCCGGGATCTCGGGAAAGGATCTTCTCCTTGGCAATAAGCGGCTGATGGACGACAGGCAAATTGAACTGGGCGAGGCAATATCCGATTCCGAAAGACTTGCTAAAGAAGGCAAAACTCCTATGTATGTAAGCATAGACGGGAGACTTGCAGGCATAATCGCCGTTGCCGATGTGCTCAAGGAGAGCAGCAAAGATGCCATAAGAGCCCTTCATAAGCTGGGCCTTCAGGTGGTAATGGTTACCGGGGATAACAGGCGTACTGCAGAAGCGATTGCAGAGCAGGTGGATATAGATATGATCCTTGCAGAGGTATTGCCCCAGGATAAGGCTCTGGAGATAAAAAAGCTCCAGGATTCCGGGAAAAAGGTTGCCATGGTAGGCGACGGAATCAACGATGCGCCAGCCTTGGCCCAGGCGGATATAGGGATTGCCATAGGCTCGGGCACCGATGTGGCTATGGAATCTGCCGATATCGTACTCATGAAAAGCGATTTGATGGACGTATCCACCGCCATAGAGCTGAGCAAGATGACCATAACCAATATAAAACAAAATCTATTTTGGGCTTTTGGATATAATACAGCCGGAATACCCATTGCCGCGGGACTTTTGCACCTGTTCGGCGGACCCCTTCTCAATCCCATGATCGCAGCGGCAGCGATGGCCTTCAGCTCGGTATCCGTAGTCAGCAATGCGCTGAGGCTTAAGAGGTTCAGGCCCGGATCAACAGCCGAAACGGCTTAAAGGGTGTACAAAATAAGGATTTTTCCAAAACATGAATGGAGGACAATAATGATAAAGAAAAAACTATCTATTAAAGGTATGACCTGCCAGCATTGCGTAATGCATGTGGCAAACGCCTTGAAGGAACTGGACGGGGTGGAAGGCGTGGATGTCAACCTAAAGGGACAATATAGCGTGGTGGAACTTTCAAAGGAAATCGATGAGGCGGCCTTCACTGAGGCGATTGAAGATGCAGGATATGATCTTGTAGGTGTGGAAACAGTATGAAAAGTTTAGAGGGATGCCCAAAATGCGGCATCCCTCTAAAAACAAATTCTCTTTAGGGTTGGGGGGGGAAAACATGCATAGAGAAAAAAACGATCCCGTATTCAGAAACCTAAAAATCGCAAGGGGTCAGGTAGACGGTATAATCAAGATGCTGGAAGACGACAGATACTGTATAGACGTATCAAGGCAGATCATGGCTACAATATCTATACTCAGGAAAGTCAATGCGGAAATCCTTCATGATCACATGAAAGGTTGTGTCAGAAGGGCCATTCTCGATGACGGCGGCGATGACAGCCTGGAGGAAGTATTTGAGATAATAAGAAAATACTTCTAGTTAAAGTATATATCCTTTATCTGGACCACGTAGTCGTCTATTCCGGATTTGGCCAGAAGGGTGATGGCGGGATCCAACCTATCGGAGATTGTGACGGTATACGCCTCGGCACCATCCTTATCCAACCTCTTTTCTCTGCTTATTAGGATTTCACTTTTAGGGGAAATGTTATGATCCTCCAGAATATTCGCTACCCGCTCTTCCAGTTGACCGGTGGGGCATTGCAGTATTCTTATTCTGTCCATGGCCTCTTTTATGTTTGGCATACAGATTCCTCCCTATTATTATTTTTGATTTCAATCAACCAAGTGCAAAAGGGATACTGATGTATCAGCGCTTGGTTGATTTTATGAAAAGTTTTATGGTTTTATTCCGGCCAGTAGTCATACATTTATTAATGCCTATTTCTGATATCGCTTATTCATTCGTTCATAATTTCGGTGCGGATACCCGTGACTTTAGTCATGGGCTATTGACACTTTGATGAGCGGGATATAAAAAACATCGTCTAATGGTGGATTAAAACGCTGATAATTCTTGCCGTATTCAAAAATGCGGTGGAGCATAACGGTAATTATATAAAAAAAGGTGATTGAATAATTATAAGGGTGGGTATATAATAATGAA
>DASRNX010000090.1:0-9898 GCA_035647175.1 Clostridia bacterium
GTGACATCATTTATCCCTTGACCCCACCTAAGGTCAGACCCTGAACAAAGTATTTTTGCAGGAAGGGATATGAAAACAGAATAGGCACCGTTGCTATAATGGTCATAGCCGCTCGCAGGGAATTAGGCGTCACTATCCCCTTTTCCAACAGACCCAGGGCCTCTGCCGAATCCGCCGTTGCAGATGTCATAGTCCGGGTAGAGGATAAGAGCTTTTGCAGTTCAAATTGCAGTGTGCTCAGCTCCTGCCTGCTGGAGGTGTATAACATGGTATCTATCCATGAATTCCATTGCCCAACAGCCACAAAAAGGATGATGGTGGCAATGACCGGCATGCTAATGGGCATTATAATGGTAAACAATATCCTATATTCGCTGGCCCCGTCTATTTTGGCCGCTTCTACCAGGCTCTCAGGAATACCTTCTATATAGCTTCTCATGACCATGACGTTATAGGCTCCTACCATCCCCGGCAGAATATATACGAGGAAGTTGTTGATAAGCCCCAGAGATCTCATAAGGAGATAGACCGGGATCATACCACCGCTAAAGTACATGGTGAGAACCAAGAATTTGATAAAAAATCTTCTGAGTACGAAGTCCTTGCGGCTTAGGGTATAGGCTATCATAAGACATGCAAACACACTGGTACCAGCCCCTACAACCGCCCTGGCCCCGGATATAAATAGGGCTCTTAAGATATTGGTGTTCTCCGTTAAAATCATCTCGTAGTTGCGCCAGGAAAATTCTCTGGGCCAAAGATATATATCCCCCCTGATTGCATCGGTTGCATCGTTTAAGGATATGGCCAAAGTGTTCAAAAATGGATATAGGGTTGCTACGCACAGGAAAATCAGGATAATATAGTTCACTGCATCAAATATTACATCCTCCGTCGTTATTCTGCCAAGAGTTCTCCTCTTAGATTTCATACTACCGCCCCCTTAACTTTAATCATAATACACCTTCCCCATCTACCTTTTTAGACACAAAGTTGGATACGGTTATAAGCACAAATGCTGCGATGGAATTGAAGATACCGATTGCTGTACCAAAGGAATAGCGAAAGTATTTTAGTGCATAGTTATACACATAGACTTCTAAAGTATTGGACACTTCCTGGACCGATGCATTCCCCAGCAGATAGACCTGTTCAAAACCAGCGTTCATAATCCAGCCTATGTTGAGAACCAATAATATTTTGATAGTGGGCATTATAGATGGAATGGTGATGGCAAATATCTTTCTGAGCCTTCCTGCGCCATCTATCTCGGCAGACTCGTAGAGTTCGGGGTCTATCCCAGTCATAGCGGCCAGATAGATGATTGCACTATACCCCACTGTCTTCCATACAGAGGACAGGGCCACTACCCAATAGAAGTACTCCTTCATTCCCATAAAGGGTATGGGGTCTTTGAGGATTCCCATGCTCATTAGGAGCACATTGACAATACCGTCTTCCGGGGACAGGGACATAAATACGATATTGGCCGCTACCACCCAGGATACGAAATAGGGCAGGTAGGAGATGGTCTGCACGGTTCTTTTAAATAGGATGTTCTTGACTTCATTTAAAAGCACGGCCAAGACAATAGCCGATGTAAAATTGAATACCAGCTTAAGGCTGCTTATGGCTAACGTGTTCTTGAGTGCCCTATAAAAATTACTGTCAGCGAATACTTCTCTAAAATTATCCAGGCCTACCCAAGGGGATTTTAAAAATCCCAGGCCCGGGTTATAGTTTTTAAAAGCTAAAATCCACCCCCAAATGGGTACATAGTTGAATATGAATACTAAAATAATAAAAGGTACAGATAATACAAGAAGTTGCCGCTGCTGAACTAATTGTTTCCAGAAGCTCTTTTTATTTGCTCTTGCTACCTGGCTCATACAATACCTCCGTATTATTTGTAGGAAAGTACACCATTTTTGATGTACTTTCCTACAAAGTCTTATTTAGTCTGCCCATATGCCCCGCACCCATAGCTCCCGCGGAGATCTATGGGATACAGAACACTTGCTGTAACTTACATGATACGAAAACGCTCCAAGTTATAGTATCAAGCCCCTTCACTACATGCGTAGCTACTAGTCCTGATAATACTGGGCACCGGCCTTAAGTTCCTTGGTCATCTCCTCTTCAAAGGACTTAAGATCCAATTTGGACAGCTTATCCTGGTATTCGTTCCATACCTTATCAAAGTCTTCCGTCTTGGCCATAATGACCTTAGGCAGATATTCGGTAGCCAATTCCAGACCTTGTTCCACTGCAATTTTTCCGGAGAAGTCAGCAGGCATCTTGGTTCTGATAGCCCAGCCGGGCTCGTAGGTTGCCGGGTAGGAAGGCGCATAGAAGTCGTTAAAGGTCTTGATGCCAAAGTTTTTAAGGATTTCTTTTTCGTAATCCTTATATCTTACTTCAAAGAATTCATCAAATAGGGTGGGAGATACCAGGTTTCCGTCGGAGAATCTGCCGTAATCGGAATCGACGTCCTCTCTTCTTGGATAGTCACCAAACTGATTTATCCCCTGTTTTCTTTGATATTCGGCATCGTTATACTTATCCCATTGTTCCTGGGTCTTAACGGGCTTGCCATCCTCCATGGTATAGTCTTCGCCTTCAATTCCCCATTTGTTCAACTTATTAATATCTTCTGCTCCCATACGGTCGAGGAACTGAAAGATGGCTTCAGGATCCTTGGCCTTGGTGCTGATAGCAATACCGGACTGGGTTGAGAAGGCCCTTGGTCCTCTGTAATATTCTCTCTCTACCCCCTCGTTTACAACGGGGAAGGCGATGAGCATTCTGTCATAGAGCTCCTGTTTTTCCAGAGCATTGAGACCGTCAATGAACATACTCCTCTGATCATATACGCCGGCTACACGACCGGAGCTGATCTTGGCCAGGTATTGATCATTGGTCTGCATGAACATCTCCTTGTCTGCGATACCCATATTCCATAGTTCGTTAACGAATTTCAAGAATGTTAGGTTGAAATCCTGGGTCACAATGGCCTTGGCTTCCAAGGTCTCCTGGTCTACACATGCGGGACCGTCATTGGGGTATCCGTCCAAGAATCTAGCGGCACCATATTGCAGTCCGGACATTCTCCAGCCTTCGCCGGGAAGGGTAAATGCGATGGTGGACTTGCCGTTATATTCGGGATTTTCTTGAACGTAGTCCTTTAGAATTTCTGCATATTCGTCCAATGTCTTGATTACCGGCCATCCCGCCTTTTCTACAGCGTCGGCTACCAGGTAAAAACCTGCTGCAGGATACAGGGTATCCTCACCTGCCCTAGCTCCGCTAATGTAGTAGGTGGTTCCGTGTTGCATCTTTAACAGCTGCAGTTCCGAGGGGCGATAAATTTGCTTGATATTCTCCCCATGCTCCTCCAGATAATCGTCCAATGGTACAAAAGCGCCTGCCGCCACATAGTCACCTGTGGATTCGCCAGGGATGATGATATCGGGATAATCCCCGGAGGCAATCATAACGCCGGCTTTTTGTCTGGCGTCAGTTCCGACCAAGTATTCCGTCTTCAGCTTTACACCGGTTAGCTCGGTAATCTTTTTACCGATGGGTGTCTCCCAAGGATCGATCATTGAGGTCAGAGCATAGTTGAAAAACGCTGTGTAAGTGGTGACTTCCTTGGGCTTCTCCTCTTGCGGCTTCTCCTCTTGCGGCTTCTCCTCTTGCGGCTTTTCTTCTTTCACTTCCCCGGATTTATCCGGATCAGTCTTTGTAGGTTGTTCCTTCGTCTGACCGCATCCAGCAACTACGACAACAACCAGAAGAAAGGCAACAAGCATCGCAATAAACCGTTTGGAATTCATTAAATCTCCTCCTTTTATTTATCTATGATATTTGTACTTTTAAGAGGTCCCTAAATGTACAAATCCCATACTTTTATTCAACAGTTGATTTTACTTGGGAAGTCTTAAAGAATATACAATTCAATATTTTGGAATATAGCGTTAATAATTCAAGCCTTTTTGAACCTCAACTTACGAATTGTTTATTTATGATGCACTGAGCGGCGATGGACCCATTTATCCAGGATAAACTCGGTTAATACAGTGAAACCAATAGCCCCATATAAAGAATATATTAAGGGTAGATATATAATGTATACTCATACTATGTTCGGGATATTATTGAAAGACTTATTTTAAAGTCCCGAAAAAATCAAATAGTCTGCACTGCAACCTAACGCGCCTATTAATGTATCTTTTGAAACCTTATAATTGCCTGTTGATATACAAAGGAGTAAAAATATTCAGTCAGTAGAAGAATTTAAAAGATATGTTCTGTACCATAAAAACAAAGATGTTATTAGCGCCAATGTCTTGTTATAAAACAGATTGTTTTCGCCTAATTGTAGTATTTCAGTTCGAATGATGTTTTATAAAATTACTTAATTAATTATAATAGCTATCCTATATGTCTAGGATAGGTCGTAATTGTTGTCATTTATTCTATTTAATTATATAATTGCACCTTTTACTAAACAACGGGAAAAACTATAGTTCTTTCCGTAAATATCTTAGGTTTTTCCTATTTGTCCTCACAGTATGACCTGGGGGTAGGTTCATAAAAACAGCAAGCCTCACTACCGATGAAGAGATTGCATAAAAATATTATAACGATTTATAAAACATGCCGCCAAAAATAGAAATTCCCGAACTCTGTCCGTGGCAGACCCATTATCTCCTTGGATAACGGCTTACCGGCCAGGTTCGGGATTCGAAGTTAATTCCCCTATATAAGGTGACACCATTTATCCCTTGACCCCACCTAAGGTCAGACCCTGAACAAAGTATTTTTGCAGGAAGGGATATGAAAACAGAATAGGCACCGTTGCAATTATAGTCATAGCCGCCCGAAGGGAATTAGGCGTAACTATTCCTTTATCCAACAGGCCCATAGCATCGGCTGCATCGGCTGAGGATGATGTCATAGTCTGAGTAGAGGATAAGAGCTTTTGAAGTTCAAATTGCAGGGTACTGAGTTCTTGTCTGCTGGAAGTGTATAACATGGTGTCAAACCATGAATTCCACTGACCAACGGCTACAAATAGAATGATGGTGGCAATAACCGGCATGCTTATAGGCATGATAATAGTAAACAATATCCTATATTCACTGGCCCCGTCTATTTTAGCCGCTTCTACCAGACTTTCTGGGATACCTTCTATATAACTCCTCATGATCATGACGTTGTAGGCGCCCACCATTCCCGGCAAAATATACACGAGGAAGTTGTTGATAAGACCCAAAGACCTCATTAATAGATAGACCGGAATCATGCCGCCGCTAAAGTACATGGTGAGAACCAAGAATTTAATAAAAAACTTTCTGAGTACGAAATTTTTTCTGCTTAGAGTATAGGCTATCATAAGGCAAGCCAGCACACTGGTACCGGCTCCGGCAACTGCCCTAGCCGCTGATATG
This sequence comes from Clostridia bacterium, assembly GCA_035647175.1. Classification (GTDB taxonomy): domain Bacteria; phylum Bacillota; class Clostridia; order Caldicoprobacterales; family UBA3941; genus UBA3941. Next base: position 5,454 of record DASRNX010000090.1, read on the forward strand.
AATAAAGCATTTCCGATATTTGTATTTTCAGTCAGAATCATTTCATAATTGCGCCAAGAAAATTCTCTGGGCCACAGATAAATATTTCCCCGGATTGCGTCTGTTGCATCGTTTAAGGATATGGCTAATGTATTTAAAAAAGGATACAGGGTTGCCACACATAAGAAAATCAGGATAATATAGTTTACTGTATCAAATATAACATCTTCAGCTGTTATTCTGCTTAGACCTTTCGTTTTAACCCTCATACCACCGCCCCCTTCTGCTTTTATCATAGTACACCTTCCCCATCCACTTTCTTGGACACAAAATTGGATACAGTTATAAGTACGAATGCTACGATAGAATTAAAAATTCCAATTGCTGTACCAAAGGAGTAGCGGAAGTATTTTAGTGCATAGTTATATACATATACCTCCAGTGTATTTGACACTTCCTGGACCGATGCATTACCCAATAGATAGACCTGCTCAAATCCAGCGTTCATAATCCAACCGATATTTAGAACCAATAATATCTTGATGGTGGGCATTATGGAGGGAATGGTGATGGCAAATATCTTCCTAAGTCTCCCGGCCCCGTCGATATCAGCGGATTCATAAATTTCGGGGTCTATACCCGTCATAGCAGCAAGATAAATAATTGCGCTATATCCCACTGTTTTCCATACAGAGGACAAGGCTACGACCCAATAAAAATACTCCTTCATTCCCATAAAAGGGATGGGCTCTTTTAAGATTCCCAGGAAAACTAAAAGATGATTGACGATACCATCCTCCGGGGACAGGGACATAAATACTATATTAGCAGCCACCACCCAGGATACAAAATAGGGTAGGTAGGAAATAGTTTGCACAGTTCTTTTAAATATAATATTCTTGACCTCGTTTAAAAGCACGGCTAAGACAATAGCCGATGTAAAATTGAATACCAGCTTAATGCTGCTGATAGCCAGTGTATTTTTGAGCGCCCTATAAAAATTACTGTCAGTAAATACTTCTTTAAAATTATCCAGGCCTACCCAGGGAGATTTAAAAAATCCTAGTCCAGGGTTGTAGTTTTTAAAAGCTAAAATCCATCCCCAAATCGGTACATAATTGAATATGAATACAAGGATGATAAAAGGTACGGATAATACAAGAAGTTGCCGCTGCTGAACTAATTGTTCCCAAAATCTACTTTTTTTTGATCTTGCTACCCGATTCATAGGATACCTCCGTATTATTGATAGGAAAGTACATCATTTTTTGATGTACTTTCCTACAAAGTCTTATTTAGTCTGCCCGTTTGCCCTGCGCCCAGAGCCTCCATTGGAGTCTATAGGATGCGAAATATTTGCTGTAACCTGCATGTTACCAAAACGCTTTTAATTACAGTGTTAAGTGCTTTCGCTACATGCATGGCTGCTAGTCCTGATAATACTGGGCACCAGCCTTAAGTTCCTTAGTCATTTCATCTTCAAAGGACTTAAGGTCCAATTTGGACAGCTTATCCTGGTATTCGCTCCATACCTTATCAAAGTCTTCCGTCTTCGCCATGATGACCTTAGGCAGATATTCGGTAGCCAGCTCTAAAGCTTGCTCAACTGCGATCTTTCCGGAGAAATCGGCAGGCATCTTGGTTCTGATAGCCCAGCCAGGTTCGTAGGTTGCCGGATAGGATGGTGCATAGAAGTCGTTAAAGGTCTTAATACCAAAGTTTTTAAGGATGTCTTTTTCATAATCCTTGTATCTGATCTCAAAGAAATCATCAAACAGAGTAGGGGATACCAGGTTTCCGTCGGAGAATCTGCCGTAGTCGGAATCAACATCCTCTCTCCTTGGGAAAGTGTCAAACTGATTAATTCCCTGTTTCTTTTGATAGTCAGCATCAATATACTTGTCCCATTGTTCCTGAGTCTTGACAGGCTTTCCATCCTCCATGGTATAGTCCTCGCCCTCAATACCCCATTTGTTCAGCCTATTTACATCCTCTGCTGCCATCCGATCAAAGAATTTAAAGATTCCTTCGGGATCCTTTGCTTTAGTACTTATTGCAATACCGGACTGGGTTGCGAAGGCACGGGGTCCGCGATAGTATTCTCTTTCCACTCCCTCATTTACCACAGGGAAGGCAATGAGCATTCTATCATAGAGTTCCTGCTTTTCTAAGGCGTTTAAACCGTCGATAAACATACCCCTTTGATCATATACACCAGCTACGCGACCGGAGCTGATCTTGGCCAGGTATTGGTCATTGGTCTGCATAAACATTTCCTTATCGGCGATACCCATATTCCATAGTTCATTGACGAATTTTAGGAATGTTAAATTGAAATCTTGGGTCATAATGACCTTGGCTTCCAGAGTCTCCTGATCCACACATGCGGGTCCGTCATTGGGATAGCCATCCAAGAATCTTGCAGCACCGTATTGCAGTCCGGACATCCTCCAACCTTCCCCGGGCAGTGTAAAGGCGATTGTAGGTTTGCCATTATATTCAGGATTCTTCTGGACATAGTCCTTTAGAAGATCTGCGTACTCATCCAATGTCTTGATTACGGGCCATCCCGCCTTTTCTACAGCATCAGCTACCAGATAAAAACCTGCCGTAGGATACAGGGTGTCCTCACCTGCCCTGACTCCGCTGATGTGATAGGTAGTGCCATACTGCATCTTTAAGAGTTCTAATTCTGAGGGGCGATATATCTGTTTTATGTTCTCTCCATACTCTTCCAGGTAATCATCCAGTGGAACAAACGCACCGGCAGCCACATAATCACCTGTGGACTCGCCCGGAACGATGATATCCGGATAATCGCCTGAGGCAATCATAACGCCAGCTTTTTGCCTGGCATCGGTCCCAACCAAATATTCTGTTTTTAATTTAACGCCGGTTAATTCGGTAATTTTCTTACCAACGGGTGTCTCCCATGGATCGGTCATGGAGGTCAATGCATAGTTAATAAAAGCTGTGTAAGTAGTAACCTCCCCGGGCTTTTCATCTTGCGGTGTTTCTTCTTTTCCGTTCCCGGATTGGGGGGGATCAGCTTTCCCGGATTGCTCCTTTGTCTGACCACATCCGGCGAGTACGGCGATTACCAAAATAAGGGCAATAAGCATCGTAATAAACCGTTTGCACTTCATTAAATCTCCTCCTTTTGTTTGTCTATGTCATTTGTACATTTAAAATATTTCTTAATTGTACAAATCGCATACTTTTGTTCAGTAGACTATTATTTCATCAAAAGGATCCTGTTTGGAATAATTACTATTGGCTTTACTTGCGCTTTAATTATATAATCCCCGTTCAAATCAAACAACGGGGGAAACTATAGTTTCCCCCGTAAAAAAATATAGGTTTTTCTGTCTAATCCCACTTAATTGATCGTTTTCCCCTATGGGGCTTCACTCATCAATCACCTATAAGGCTCTTCTTGTATTGCGAGGGGGTCATATTTACTTCCTTTGCAAACCGGCTGACAAAGTAATCCGTATCCCTATATCCAACATCCGCCGCAATCTCATAAACCTTCATATCCGTCCTTCGAAGCAGCTTCTTGGCTTCTTCCACCCTTAGATTGTGAAGATAATCACTGAAATAGATACCGAAGGTCTTCTTAAAGAGTTGGCCTAGATATACCGGATTCATAAAGAATTCTTCGGCGATACCCTTTAGTGTGATGTCTTCGCGAAAGTTCTGACGAATGTAATCCTCCACCTTAGCGATGGGCCCCATGGATTGCCTTTCCCTCAGCGTTTTAATATAAGCGGCACCCTTAATGCAGAACCTTGTCAGAACCTCCTTTAATACATCAATCGTGATCTTATCTATATCCATGTTCAGCACGGTAAATTCTTCTACCAGTTCGTCCATATTCCCATCCATTTGGGTAATGATCTTCGCTATCTCCAGTGCAAAGTTATTTAGATAGGCCTGAATGATCTCGGGGGCCAGGAAAAGCTTTATAAGCTTTATAAACAGGGCATCCACCTGGCTATATACTTCATCGGCCTTGTCGTTCTCAATGGCTTCCACCAAGGCAGGAAAGGACAAGACCTCCTTAAAACCATAATTAAAGGTAATTCCCTTTATCTCATCATAGAAAATAATACAGTTTCCGCCTCTAAAAAAACGGTGGTGCATAGCGGTGAGGGAGGATTTGTGGGATCGTCCCAAAGCCTTCAATCCCTTAACCTGCTCCCCTACGAATACGGAGGCGTCTATCTGCGCCTCGAGATTTATCTTCTCCCTGATCCTTTGCGCTAGCTCCTCCATGTTCCCATGGTATTGGTCCAAAATTTTACGACCGGTAATAATTCCATACCGAAAATCCCCTTCTTCGAACAGGTTTCGCGCATTTTCCTCCCCTATTATATCCACCAGCAGCTGTCTTACATGAAATCCCCTATTCTCCAGTTCCACGGGATCTAAACCACTTAGTCTATTTTTGTAATGATCCTGTT
>DASRNX010000091.1:0-13498 GCA_035647175.1 Clostridia bacterium
CATTAATTTTCTGACCCTATTACTCTGCTCATCGGTCTCTTGCAGTGATACGTTTATCCTGCCATCCTCATCTATATAGATAATGCTGCCTTCCTCCACGTCAGGGGGTAAAACCCCCATGGGCATGTCCACAATTTCCCCGTTTTCTAATTCCACTACCGCCCAGTCCCCCTCAAACCTATCTATAGTTCCTTTCGTACACATAGCATGCCTCCACAATCATTTTTCCGTTAATTATCCGGTTTAAACAAGCGTCGGGAACGTTGTAAAACAGACCTATAATTACAAGATTGACTACAGCCTTTAGATTATGGCTTATTATTTAAAGGATACTTCCCTGCCGTCTGACACCGCAATAACGGTTCCGTTTTGATCTGTCCTGTAGACAGTAATCCCTTTTGCATCTAAGAGATCGGTTATTTCTTTATGTGGGTGCCCATATTTGTTACCTGCCCCCAGGGTAATAACCGCATATCGAGGGTCAACGGTCTCTATGTAATCCGGCGTATTTGAGGTAGAAGATCCATGATGCCCAAGCTTGATGACATGGGCTTTGATGTTGGTATGGGATGACAGGATTAAATCCTCCGTCTTCTTCTCTGCATCCCCTTGAAACAGAAAAGTCGTTTGCCCATAGGTCAGACGAATGACGGCAGAATAATCGTTGAGGTTATCCGATTTTAAATCGCTGTCCGGTGCCAAAATTTCTGCCTTTGCTCCCTCCGTGGGTATCGTGGAGCCTGATTTAGCAGCCTTGATCTTAAGGCCCTTTCTGTCAATGGCCTCCAATACATCCATGTAGGTCTTGGTAGTATGGGAAACCTTGGGCATGTATATATCCCCAATATCAAATTCATCGATTACATCATCAAGGCCTCCTATATGGTCTGCATGGGGGTGGGTCCCTACCAAATGATCTATTTTTTCTATCCCTTGCTCCTTTAGGTAATCCACTACTACTTTTCCTTTATCATTATCCCCTGCATCTATGAGCATGTTTTCACCGGAAGGCAACCTTATCAGGATAGAATCCCCCTGCCCGACATCGATAAAGTGTACCGCCATAACCCCTTCGGGAATAGGGGCATCTTCTCCTTCAATGATATCCAATATCTCATCCAGTTCATCCAATAATGCACAAGATGTCAGGATTAACGCCATAGCCAGCAGCAGAACCATTAAAATTCCACCGATTTTAAATCTTCTAATTTTCATGTAAACCCCCTTGAAACTCCCTATAGGCTATTATACCATAAATACAATCCCTAATTGTATTTATGCATAACAATATAACGAGGTGGTAGGTATAAATCTCCCACCTCGTTGAAACCTGTGTGTTGCAATTGCCAATGCAACTGCTTCCGGTGTTATGATTTTCCACTTTTCTGATTTATTAGCAATCCTATCGAAACCCGAACCATTTTGGTGATGGAAATTTCCCAAACTATTAAAAAAATCATGTCTTCATTTGGAACGAGGGGGGTAAAACAGATGCAAATAGTTGACTTTACCACAGATCATATTGAAGCGGCGGCGCAGCTTGCAAAGCTGAACTATGACGAGGAGAGGAGCTTTGTTCCCATCCTGCCCCCTGTAGACAGGGTGCCGGACTTAAAGCCATATGCCTCTACGCCCATGACAGTGTATTACAGGAGCAATTCTTTCGATACGGCTTTGGCCTACGCTGTGTTGATGCGATACGGGGAATGGACGAGATACCAGTATACAATGACGATAATCCCCATGAATATAAATTCTCCGGGAAACGTATCAAGCGCGGCCTGTACAGGACTAAATCGGGATATACCTTCAATGCTGATGTAAACGGGGCATTAAACATTTTAAGTAAAAGTAGCATTGTGTCCTTAACAGGGCTATACAGTAGAGGCGAACTGGACACGCCTGTACGCATCAAAATAGCTTAGGCTACAGAGGCGTAAATGAGTTCATTTGAACTCTAGAACCCCGTGACTTTAGTCATGGGAGGTTCAGACAAGAGACTCCGGGATACCTGCATGTAAAAGGCGCCTATTGTCTGCCGGAACACCGGGGCAAGGGTCTAAACCAGACGCTACTGAATATGCTGATACGAAAGCTCAAGATAATGGGCTATACAAGGCTTGGCGTGGATTTTGAAAGCATAAACCCGGCGGCATGGGGGTTCTGGCTTAAATATTTTGACGCCTATACTAATAGTGTTGTTGGCAGGATCGATGAAAGGGCAGTAATATCAGTATAACAAGCCTCTGGACACCGAATGGTTTTAATACAATTTTCTACCACCGTATATAGCCCGAGGGGTTAGTATTACAACTGCTTACGGTATGATTTTCTAATGAAATAGAGTTTTGACATCCTAATCGCAACAATAGATAAAGTGACCGGTTATATCCAATAACTTACATTTGAACATAACCGGTCACTCTTTCATCGATTAAGGGTTTCCGCCAAAAAGTCACTTGTTATCATAAGTGCCTGAGTTGCACACCCTAACAGCTATAATTATAGCATGCGCGCATCTTTAGATATGGAGGGTACAACATCATTTCCTGCCCCTGCCATGCCCTATTCCGTAACCCGCTCCATGTCCCCTTCTCATTCCCATTCCCATCCCCAAACCATGCCCGTTCCCATGCCTATGGCCAAAGCCTTGTCCGGTTGTATTTCCGTCCCATCCGGCATGCCTGCCCGTACCGTCACAGTTTATCTGATTTTCCTTCATAGCATCATATATGGTATCTGCCCGCTCCTGAGATATCCGTCCTTCTTGTACCCTTTCATCAAGTACGGCCTTTTTCTCTACCAGCATCTCGCTTCTAAACTCGTCTAGCTTTCCTGCTTCGTCGGCTATTTGGCCAAAGGTTTTGCCGCTGTCCCTCTCTTCATATAGCTCCTCAACGGATCTTCCTGTAAGTTCGGATACTATATCCGCCGGCCTTTTATGGCCTGAAGCAGCATAGGCAACGCCGACCATCCCAATCAACGTAAGTATCGATACAACAAAAACTACTTTTTTAAATTTCGTGATATCCATCCGCTCCTTTTCTATTGATTTGTAGTTTTAGTATAACCGGCAAATGTGATAGAAGTGTGATAGAAGTTTAAAAGCTTTTCTCCATCTCAAACCAAAATGTCGTTCCTTCGCCTTCCCTGCTTTTGACACCAAAGGGAAGCTTATGTGCATCTAATATGCTCTTTACTATGGCAAGGCCCAGTCCATGCCCTTTTAGGGTGCGGCCCCCCTTTCTGTCGCCCTTATAATATCGGTTCCAAATATCTTTTAACTCCTTCTCGGAGATGCCGGACCCACTATCACTTATTTCTATCCTTATCCTCTCACCCAAATCTGAACCGGAGATTGTAACCTTGCCCCCACTTGGGGTATGGGCGAAGGCGTTACTTATTAGGTTGTATAACACCTGTTCAATCCTAAATTCATCCCCCAATACCAAGTGACTTCCGTGTACTTTGTTATCAAGCTCTATATGATGTTCCCTACAAAGGATCTCAAACCTTTTTCTAATCCCCTCAACCGTATCATGGATATCAAATTCCTCCATAGAAAGAATTATATACCCGGCCTGCATCTGGGATAAGTTTAATATATCGTCTACCATACTGCCCAGGCGCTGTGATTCGTCTATAATTATGCCCAGCTGCCTTTCGCGTTTTTCGGGGCTTTCCCCCGTCACATCCCTGATGGTCTCGGCATAACCCCTGATCAGGCTTAGTGGGGTACGAAAATCATGGGACACGTTTGCTATTAATTCCTTTCTGAGTTCATCTATCCGGGTCAGCTCCGACCCCATATGGTTGAAGGTATTGGCCAATACACCGATCTCGTCCCTGCTTTTGGTCTTTATACGTATATCAAAATCCCCACGGGCCATGCCCTCGGCTGCATTAGTGATGTCTCTTATGGGTTTTGACAGGGTCTTGGATATAAAAGATGATATGATAACCGAGACTACAACAAGTACAATGGTTATAAGAATCAATTGTCTTTTTAATATAGCAACGGTTGCATCGATAGGCGCAATGGGCATGTTAATAAGCATGGCTCCAATAATACCCACATCACTCTTTATAGGCAGACCCATTAAAATAAATTGGCTGTTAAGTCTCATGTGTGTCATGGCCGTCACGATCTCTTCACCGGATAGGACCCGACGAAGGATCTGCTTCCATGCATTGCCCTTCATCATACCCATATGCCCGCCTCTCATACTCCCGGTCATACCCGTGGAATAAATCAAGGCCCCATCCGGATCCAAAAATTCTAAGTTGATGTTTTCATCGCTCGCCAGTGCATCGAGTTTATCCTCCATATTTATGCTCTGACCGTCTATAAGCTTGGTTGCTGTCCTATAGGCCCTGTCCTTAATTTCACTTACCCTTATGTGTAAATAAAACCTCTCCAAAAATACTATTTGGGAAAACCAAAGCAATAATAATACCAGAGCAACGAGGACCATCATACCGACCCATAGCTTTGACCTAATGCTTTTCATGGCTTTCCCCCGGTTCGAACTTATAGCCTATACCCCAGACGGTTACTATAAACTTCCTGTAGCCCATAAGGCTTTCCCTTAACATCTTTATATGGGTGTCCACGGTCCTGTCATCGCCGAAAAAATCGTAGCCCCATACTTGATTTAGGATCTGTTCCCTGGTGAAAACCCTGTTGGGGTTTTTAACAAAGAGACTTAGCAGATCAAATTCCTTTAGGGTCAAATTTATTCTCCCACCATCCACGGAAACATTTCGGGAATCGAATTCTACGACGAGCCCTTGAAACACCCTTTTTGTAGGCTCACCGGCATTCGTATGTCCACTGTTACTTCTCCTCATTATGGCTTTTATCCGGGCAAGAAGTTCCTTTGGGCTAAAGGGCTTAACCAAATAATCATCAACGCCCAATTCGAAGCCAAAGAGCTTATCATACTCTTCCCCTCTGGCGGACAGCATTATGATAGGCACATCGGAGGTTTTTCGGATCTCCCTGCATACACTCCACCCATCGATTTTGGGCATCATGATATCGAGGATTATAAAGGAGTACCTATTCCTTGCAAACAGATCCAGGGCCTCCTCGCCATCGCCGGCTTCGTCTACTATGTATCCTTCGGGCCCAAGGTATTCTTTGATAATATCCCTTATAAGCTCTTCATCATCAACTATTAAAATCCTTTCCCTATCCATAATATCCAACCCCATCGTTATTTAATAGGCACCTGAAACATGGGCAAAAATCCGAAAAAGTGATTTGTATAACCACCCACATGCACGGAACCCGACCTCCTATATTAAATATATAACGGGTAGACAGAAACTTCAAACAATAAGATTAGGAAGTATAGTCCCCGCCCACTATAACGTTTTTTTGATCAGGTATCATTATGTTGTATAGGGATTGATTTTTGTGTGGGAACTGAAATTGATTCGATCTAATACTCTTTAATCTAATGTTCCAATGAAATGACACCTTTATCAGGATCAGTTAAAGGTTCCCGAAAGACGACAGGATTCGGGAACTTTTATAATGTGAAGATAGCGGACACAGGATGTGCCATTAATCGGCTTAATGTTCGACCTTCCCGTACTTTCCCCCACCCCCATGGGTAATGGTTAACTCACCCCCACGACCTTTCACGATCATATCAGTGATATCTTCGGATACCACCTCTCGAATCTCTTCTCGAGAAGCCTTGTGGAGGATGTTCATTTCGCTGCCAAAAGCATCAATAAGCCTGTCTATGGTCTTAGGTCCTACCCCCGGGATGAATTCAAGGGGTATTTGATAATGGTATGGGGGACGGTTAGTATCCTTTGGGCTTTCCTCCCGGTCCCGAATCGTCACCAATCTGTCTAAAACTCCCATAACAACCCTATGCTTTGGATCGTTGGGGCATTTCGTAATCGGGGGCGGTAGCTCCGTAATGTTCTCACATTTCATGCAAAAAGTTCTGTAGTACTTACCCAGCTTTGGGTCCAGGCCGTAGTTGGCTGTTATCCTTCTTCCGTCTTGGTTCCTCAAGGCCTTGACTACCTCGCGAAAATCCAGGCCACCTAAAAGCATGGTGTTGTACTCCCTACCCATTCGCCCCAGGGAATGGGCATCGGAATTACTAAGAAATGTTTTAGAATCAAGCTCCGATATCTGAGTTCCCATATCGGTATCTGCACTCAGGCCCAATTCGATGGAGGGGATCTTTTCCAGAGAAGACGGATTAAAAATACGTGCAAGGCGATCCGTACAATTTCCATAGAGGCCCTTATACGGGGTAAAGATGTGGGCGGGAATAAAGATCCCTTCCAATGAATCCGCTATGTCAAACAACTCCTGAACTGATAACCTGCTAACTGTGGCATTATATTCCAAGTTGGTCATATGGTTGTCCATAATCCGGGAGAATTCTTTGACCTGGGCCAGGGACGGGAAGAACATCAAAGAATGGGCGCTGCAGCCGTGGCTCTCCCTTGTCTCAATCTCCGAGCCCAGCAAAATCACCAGGTCATCGCTGTAGACTACCCCACCGCCCGGAATCTCATTTAGTTCCCCAGCATGGAGCAATTCTTCAATATCTCTGATAATCCAGGGGGAAACACAATCCACCACCCCTATGACATGAATTCCCTTTCTATGATGGGATTCGTAGGCTATATTACTAAAGGTCAATTTATTGGATGTCCCACGTTTGGTAATCTTCCCCAAAGATGATCTGCCTATATGGACATGAAGATCCACAAAATATTCCTGCATCAGCTTACTCCTTTGACATCTATTCTATGGGCAGTAACTACAGATAAAAATCTTCAACCATAGAATCTTTCATCTGTAGATAAATTTAGTTTCCGCGTTGCCTATCTATATATCCCCATTAGTATCCTACAGATAAACATTATCATACTAAAAACTATCCAGACTTATTAAATGTCGAAGAGATTGGCGACCAACTATACAGATACCAACCCAATCCATGCCTATTCGTCTTATCCCTTACTTAAATCCCCTGGGATCATCGTCAAGAGGCACTGTGTCGGAGGTACGGATATACCAGTTTAACATTTTTTCTTCCAGGGCCAGCTTCACTTGATGGCTTTTGGGATCGTCGTATAGATTGTTTAATTCCTTAGGATCATTTTTTAGATCATATAGTTCATTTTCTCCGGAGGTACGCTTGATAAGCTTATGCTCCAAGGTGCGCACCATGGTGGTTCGGCACACGCTCTGAGGGTGTTCCTGCTGCTGTAACGCTTTGGGGTAATAGATGTTTTCAGGATCCATCAGGTTGGCAGCGCCTTCGCCTCTGGGGAACCCTTCAAAACAATTGGGTTCGTGTAAATCGTAGCCTCCCTCACAGAAGACGGCCCTGTCAGGATCGCCGGGTGCGCCTAGGATCTGTGGGACAAGGGACTGGGAAAAATGGGTATGCCGAGCCTCAATCCCTGCCATCTCCAGGACCGTGGCCATGATATCGAAGAGCTCTACCTGTTCTTTCACAACATGCCCTGCCTTATTATCGGGTGACCTTATAAGTAGGGGGACACGCACCATATCGTCATCCATAGCATTGGGCCATTTTTCTACAAGGCCATGGTTGCCCGCCCAATCCCCATGATCCGAGGAAACGATGACCACTGTATTGTCCGCTAGCCCGGTTTTGTCTAGGGTTTCTAATATCTGTCCCAGCATTAAATCTACATAGCTGTTCATTCCTAAATAGACGGCGTATATCTTGGCGAAGGTCTTTGGATCCAGTTTATCAAGGTTTCGGTATTTACGTATCAGTTCCATAAATGAGGGTGCTCCCGACTTTTCCCCCACGCCTATAATGTCTCCCAGCACCTCATCAGAATCGTACATATTATGGAACGTTTCTAAGGTGTTGTATGGGGGATGGGGCATGCCTATGGGCAAAAACAGCATAAAGGGGTTGTCTTCTTCACCCCTGTTTTTAAGGAAGTCGATTCCCCTTGCTATATCCACTTCCATGGGGATATCCTCCCCTTCCGATTCAATTGCGTCGTACAGGAAAGAATAGTATTTAGGGTCGTCATTGGCATAGGGGTTCTGTCCCCCTTGGACACGCCCTGCTTTGTTGGACGTCTCCTGCCTGTAGCCATATCGCTTCTCGTCTATATCGCTGCATATCTCCTCTAAGTATTCCTGGGAGTACAGATCGTTTTTGCCATACCAGCCGATATCATATCCGGCATCCTTTAGGTATCTGAACAGGCTGGGTTCATGGGGCCTTAACAGGTGCCACAGGATTCTATGGCCCATATTATGTACATACAATCCCGTCATAAGGGAGCACCTGGAGGGTGTACAAACGGGATTTTGTACTATGCAATTATCAAACTTGACCCCATCCCTGGCCAATCTATCGAAGTTGGGCATTTTTACCGTTTGATTTCCATAACATGAGACACTCGAAGCCCGCATCTCATCGGGAAAGAAAAAGACGAAATTAGTTCTCCTGCTATCCATATAACGACTCCTTTCAAAGTCCTTTATCCCATAACCTAAACATGAGACTCTTCATCAATGCGGGATAAAAACTATCCCGAGATTTTTTTGTGGCGCAGTAAGGTAACATAATAGGTCAGGTATACGTCTAGCCCAGATCGGGTTTATCCAAAAACTCCACAACAGCTCTGCGGCAGCCCTCTAGTTCAAAGACTACGATCTCGTTTTCCCCTTCCTTTAGCAAGGGTGCGGGAATGTATAAGGTCTTGGTGGGCCCAATATCCCAATAGCGACCCAGGTTAAAGCTGTTAACAAATGCTATGCCCTTACCCCAACCCGCCATAGATAAAAAAGTATCCGCCGGGGCATCCACGTCCAATTTTCCCCTAAAAAATGCCGGAAATTCATTGCCCCTGTTTGTTTTATAGGAAATACCCGAAAGATCATTAAGGGGCAGGGTATATACGGTCCAATCGTATAAAAACTGGTTCCCGAGCCTTACGCCCTGGGTGATGCCTTTATAATCCTTAAGGTGGGGCCCATAATTAATTCTCCCCAGGTTTTCCACAAGGATGTCCAGTTTGACGCCACATTCTGGTATATCAAAGATCATATCTTGGGGTTCATCCCTCATATATGTGCCCTTTAATTCCCCGTCTACAAAGATCAAAGCCCTATCGTGTACATCCTGTATGAATAATTGGTTATCCTGCCTCGGTCCCTGAATGGTGGTTCTGTAGAGAATAAACCCATAGTCCTGTCCGAACCTTTCCATGGGCATCGGGGATACCGTTTGAATGGGCATGCTTATCCCGTGCAGATTATCAAACAATGATGCATGCTCTGTCAGCTCCAATCGTCCATAGCCCCTCTTAGCTATGGGTCGGGGCATCAAATCCTTATCTACACTTACGTATTTTGACATTACTTCTTGGATTGCATAATATTTTTCTGTGGGATCACCGCACTCGCTAAGGGGTGCATCGTAATCATAACTGGTAACCGTCGGAGTATATTTTTCGTACCTATTGGCCCCGTTATAGAAGCCAAAGTTGGTCCCGCCATGGAACATATAGAAGTTTACAGAGCCGCCCATCTTAAGCATCCTGTCTAGGACGTCTGCCACATCTTCTCCGTCTCTGGTATGGTGCTCTGTCCCCCAATGATCAAACCAGCCGTTCCAGTATTCCATGCACACCAAGGGCTTATCCGGTTGATATTCCATAAGCTTCCCAAAGCCCTCCTCAGGCCGTGACCCAAAATTGGCGGTCATAAATACGTCATCCAATGTCCCGGATTGTAGCATCCCATCCGTCGGTCCGTCGGAGGTAAAAAGCAAAACATCCATACCTCTATCTACCATTCCTTGCCTTATATGCTCTAGGTACCTTTTATCGTTACCATAGCTGCCATATTCGTTCTCTACCTGCATAGCAATTATGGGCCCGCCCTGGGTGCAAAGCAGTGGTTTCAAGCGGGGCAATAGAGCATCAAAAAACTTATCTACCCGCTCTAAAAAGGGTTCATTAAAAAACCTCAATCCCATATCCGGATCCGCCAAGAGCCATGAAGGCAGACCGCCGAATTCCCATTCAGAGCATATGTAAGGCCCAGGACGTACGATTACCATAAGCCCGACCTCCCGGGCTGTTTCTATAAACTTTACAATATCCGCCATTCCCTCAAAATCGAATTCGTCAGGCCTAGGCTCATGCATGTTCCATGGTACATATGTTTCCACGGTATTGAATCCGCACGCCTTTAATTTTAGGAGCCTGTCCTTCCAATACTCCGGCACTACCCGAAAATAGTGTATTGCCCCCGATAGGATTCTTATGGGTTCCTCGTCATAAAGAAATTGTTTGCCTGAAATCGTAAAAGTGGCCATTATTCTTCCCCCTCCTTGGATTTTATTAATACGAAGGGTCTTTTCCTCAATACATTTAACAAAGCCTATTTGACCTCCAAATCCACCCATTGAAATTTCAATTCGTCTTCTTGTAATCTTATCCGCCCCAAGCAAATGGGCAATTTGAACCTTTTAGGCCCTGCGCTTCCCGGGTTGAAGTATATGACCCCATCCTTTTGGTCCTTCTTGGGGATGTGGGAATGTCCGTATATGATCACATCGACTCCTGCTGCTCTCGGATCGATGTCCAGCATAGCGATGTCGTGTATAACATAGATGAACTTACCCCCGGCTTCGACCATCCGGGTCATTGGAAGGGTCTGTGCCCACCTTTCCCTATCCGTGTTTCCCCTTACCCCATAGACAGGAGCAATGTCTTCTAGGGCGTCTAGGACCCTTAGATTTCCTACATCTCCCGCATGTATGATGAGTTCGCTTCCCTGTAGCGTTTCTAAGGTGCGGTTTGTAATCCTTCCATGGGTATCCGATATGACTCCGATAATCATTTATTTCTCCTCTTTTGCTGTGCGTGATGGTTAGACCCCCCATATTGGGTTAGTTTGGTATATATCGGTAATGGCTATTGAACGCTACTTCCGACATTGATTTGGAGAAAACTAAGGCTTATTCCATTTGAAAAGCCTATCGCTTCCAATCCGGCCTCCTGCCGGTGGAATCGGCTTAAGGCGTCCTGCCTTAATCTACGGCTTTTCTGCACTCCATAAGCCAAGTTTTCTTACCAAATCAATGAAGTCATCCGCTCCCCAATAGTCCATTACCTAGATAATGGGCTAACCTGATAGATTGGCCCCGTAAAATATTATAAGCTAATCAAAGCCCATTTACAAACATCTCCTTGTCCCCAAGTTCAGTGTCATTTAAGCATATCCGGAGAATCCGACACCGTCTTTTCTATCTCCCTACAAGGGGCGGTGATCCCAAAGGGTTGATATGGGTATTATCATGGGGTATCCGCTTAGGGGATTGTCCATGATATGGACATCAATTCCATAGATCGCCCTTATATTATCCGCAGTCAATACTGATTCAGGCTCTCCCCAGCAGAAGATCCTTCCCCCGTCCAATAATACAAGCTCCTGACAATACTGTGCGGCTATGTTAAGATCATGGAGCACCATGACCACAGTCACGCCCCTTTTTCGTTGGTAGCCCTTAATCAGATCCATTATCTGGATCTGGTGGTTTATATCTAGATTTGATATGGGCTCATCCATTAGCAAAATAGGGGTATCCTGAACCAGGGCCCTGGCTATCATGACCCTTTGCATCTCACCGGCACTCAAGGTAGTGACTGATCTATCCCTGAACTCCCACGTGTTTGTAAGCCACATAACCTCCTCGGTTTTTTCGATATCCTCCTTGGTCTCACTTCCAAACCTTGGTATATAGGGCGATCTGCCCATCAACACTATGTCCATGGCAGTAAATTCAAACTCTATATTGGCATTTTGTGTTACGAAGGCCATCTCATGGGCCAACGCCCTGCTGGTAAAGGATAGTACGTCCCTTCCGTGGATCAAGACTGTACCCCCATGGGGCTTGTACCAGGTGCTAATATTTCTAAGAAGGGTTGTCTTTCCGGAACCGTTAGGGCCTATTATTCCCACAAAGCTGTTTTTATCCAATTGCAGTCTTATATCCTTTAAAATCTCGGCATCGCCTATCCGCCAATTGAGCCCCTTTACCTCGATGGAAAATCCGGGGTTATTCTTTATTGACATGGTAGCTCCCCCCTCCCATGGCTATATAGTCCTTCTCTTCTTGCCCAACAGGTACAAAAAAAACGGAGCACCCGCTAAAGCCGTAATGATTCCCACGGGAATTTCCATGGGGCTTACCAAGGTTCTGGCTAAGGTATCGGCAATGATTAAAAAGATGGCTCCTACCACCGCTGAATAGGGCAATAGCACCCTATGATCCGGTCCCATCAGGAGCCTTATGGCATGGGGTATAATCAGACCGACAAACCCGATGATTCCGCTCACAGCCACCGCCATTGCAGCAATAAAGGAGGATAGGGCCAGCAATATCTTTTTCGTCCTCTCCACATCAATACCCAGATACTTGGCCTCCTCCTCCCCCATGAGCAGAATATTCAAATCCCTTGCAAAAAAACGGGTCACCAGCATCCCCGCCATAATTGTGACTGCGGCCAAGGCCACCTTCTCCCAGGTAGAATTGGAAAAGCTCCCCATGGTCCACATGATAATGTTATCCATTCTTTGCCGGTTGAAGATCATAAGCAAGGATATGGCCGCAGACAGCATGAAGTTAATGGCCATTCCCGCCAGAAGGAGGGAGGTCATGGATACCCTGCCCCCCGCCTTTCCCAGTTGATAGACCAAAAAGGTAGTTAGAAGGGCTCCTAAAAAAGCCATAGATCCTGTGCCGCCAATCCCCACTGTCCGAGACACCCCAAAGATCATGCTTATGGCCCCGCCCAACGCGGCGCCTGCCGATACACCAAGAACAAAGGATTCTGCCATGGGGTTTTTAAACAAACCCTGATAGACTCCGCCGGAGAATGCTAGAGCAGCGCCTACAACGCCGGCTAAAAGAACCCTGGGCATCCTTATCTTCCACACTATGGAAACCATAGTGTCTGTGGGGATCTCCTGTACTAGAATCTCCCCAATAAGGGGTAGCTTTTGTAGGATGATCCTCAACGCATCCGCCATGGTTAAATTTGCGGCGCCTATGGAGCAGCTGAATAGAATAACAATAAACAGCGATATGAGCAAGGCAACATAGACCTTCCTATAATGCCTTCTCCTATGGATATAAATCATATGTCCTACCCCCTATATTTTAACCCCCCGAAGGCGAAATCTAAAAGGCGCATCAAACAACATGTCACTTTAGGCAAAGCCAAAGACCTCGGAAGTTTCCAGGCAATGCCCAGAATGACAAAGGTGTTTTAATGCGCCATATTTACAACACTACCGGGGTATGAAACCGGTATAACGATTTAAAATCCTAATCAAACAGGTCAGGGTGCATGCCCTTTGCCAGGTCTTCCAAACCCTCTATTAGTCTAGGGCCGGCTCTGTTTATGAGGTTGTCGTCCAGCACGATCAACCGGCCCTCTTTTATAG
>DASRNX010000092.1:0-2334 GCA_035647175.1 Clostridia bacterium
TATTTGATGCGTTTATTGAATCGGTGTGAAGCAAGCCAATTGAGGCTTGCACTTATGATATAGCATGGATAAAAATTTGAGGTGCAAAGATATGCGATCATGGAATCAAACATCAGGGCATCAGTAGATTTAGGAAACAAATATACTGGAATATCTATGCTATGCCTGGATCGGATATCTTATCTGAGATTAACCATAAGCACCCCTGCAAGCCAAGACATATCCGTAATGGTTTTTCATTTCATGATATAATTAAAAAAGTAAACAAATATCTAATGGTTTTCTCTGTCTATATAAGTGAGGGGACTCTATTTCGCATGTGTAGGAGGGCAAAAGTGGAAGATCAAGAGATTATCGATCTTTATTGGAATCGAAAGGAAACAGCGATCCGTGAAACAATGAATAAATATGGTAGGTTTTGTTACAGCATTGCTGTAAATATCCTATATATCCCGGAAGATGCCGAAGAATGTGTAAGCGATACTTATCATAAGGTATGGAATAGCATTCCGCCGGAAAGGCCTATAGCTTTTCGGGGGTGGTTAGGGAGAATTGTTAGGAATCTTTCTATCAATCGCTGGCATTACAATCGAGCACAAAAACGCTATGGCGGTATAGAAATTATGTTGTCAGAACTTTCCGACTGCATTCCCGATACTATAACTACAGAGGAGATAATAGAGACACATGTCCTTTCTCAATACATAAGTAACTGGCTTGATACCCTATCTGATACAGAAAGGCGCCTCTTTGTACTCAGATATTGGAACGGCGAAAAACTCAAACATTTAGCAACAAGTTATAGGATGACTCCAAATAAGCTGGCCGGTAAGATGTATCGACTCAGAATAAGCCTTAAAACCTATCTGACAGAGAGAGGAGTAGCCATATGAAAAGGGAAGTAAAATTATTCAATGCCATAACGGAGATTCGGGACGACCTGATAGAAGAGGCCCAAGAAACAAAGAAGAGATTCTACAGACCAAACTGGAAGAGATGGGGCACCATAGCTGCCGGTATCATTTTGGCGCTGGGAATCGGAACATTTGCTCTATTTAACAATTGGTTTCCTTTTGGCGGCAGCTCGAGTCCAGGAAGTGAAGGAGGCAGTGGCCACTTAATAGGTGCAACTACTTTTATGTCCTATGCCGGGCCTGTTTTCCCTTTGACTTTGGAAAACTCAGAGGATAATATTACTGCCATAAGGGATATCTCATACGACTTTGCCTTAGCAAGCGAGGATTCCCTTCGCGTATGGGGCAGCGGTATTACAGACAGTTATACGCTTGAGAACTCATCTGATGAAGATATGATTATAGAGGGGATTTATCCCTTTGCCGGTAGTTTTAACGGGCTTGTAGAAGAAATGCCAACCATCAAGGTGAATGGTGAGATGATCACTCCGAACCTATATCCCGGGGGATATTCAGGTGGTTTTATCGGAATTATGGGGGCAGATGATCCCGAGGGCAGCTCTAATATTTTAGAATTGGATTCATGGGAAGGCTATAAAAAACTTTTAGAAGACGGGAATTACATGAGAAGGGCTTTTGAAGATTATCCCATCCTCTCCCAAAAGGTGACGGTATATAAATTTACAGACTTTAAGGCGCCCTTAGAAGAATTTGACGCTGCAACCCAGGCTATCTCCTTTACAATTGACCCTGAAAAGACCAATATTTTGCTATACGGCTTTAATGGCGGTGAATATAACGAAGATGGCTTTAGAAGATATAGCTACTTCGTACCAAATGGAATTCGGCGAGAGACCGATGAAAAATATATTATCATAGTTGGAGAAGACATTGAAAATTATGTACTGCAAGGTTATAAAAATGGGGCTTGTGAAGAGGGGAATGAACTTGAAGGCGTATCTGCAACTGTTACACGGGCAGAGGCAAGCCTATCTGATGTATTCTCAGAGATTGTAGATAACTACTTTTCGACATACGATGCTGATGAGGCAATCCCGGTGTCCAGAGATATGTTTTTAGGTATAATGTCCGAGTTTATGCTGGAGCATGGGGTATTTTCAAGTTTCCCCAAGGAACGTTATGACTATGGGATGCTGGAGGATATTATCTCTGAAACTAAAAACCTAGACCGAGTATTTTATCTAAGGTTCCCCATAAATATCCCCGCAGGCAAAGATGCTTCCGTAATGGTATCCCTAAGAAAGAAACCGAGTTATGACTTTTATGGTTCCGGTTCTGAAAACGTAGGCGTACAAGGCTACGATATGGTAACCCGCTTGGGGAGCAATATAGGGTTTACCGAAATAACCGCTTCTCTTCGCAATACCGACAATATTGAGATATTAAATCAGAACTTTGG
>DASRNX010000093.1:0-5332 GCA_035647175.1 Clostridia bacterium
AATCTGATATACAAGATCATGAGGGGTACTTCAATAACCCGAGCGATTAGGGTGGCAATGGCGGCCCCTTTTACACCCAGCGCGGGGGCACCCAGATTACCAAATATGAGTACCCAATTAAAGAAGACGTTAACGAAAAAAGTAACGATGGATAAGTACATTCCAACCTTAACGGTCTCCACGCACCGCATAGATGCAATTAATATCTGGGTTACTGAGAAAAAGAGGTAGGTAAAGCGTATAATCTTCAAATAATCCAGGGCTTCCTTCTTGACCTCGGGTACATTGCTGAAAATCCCGATTATCTGGTTGGGAAATACCAGAGTCGCCAACAGGAAAAGCAGACCGGCGGCTATACTAAACTTTAGGGCAATACCGATCAGGTTTTTAATGCTCTCCAGGTCCCTTTTACCCCAATATTGAATTGCCAACACAGTGAGGGCCGTACCAAGACCTATAACCAACATATGGAGGAGGTTTTGAAGTTGATTTGCCGCAAACACCCCCGATAATGCGTGCTCACCTAAAGAACCGACCATAAGGTTGTCGGCCAATCCAACGGACATTGCTATGATGTTCTGCAGTGCGATGGGAGCTGCAAGGTATAAGACCCACTTATATAAACTTTTTTTCGATGATGCCTCCATATAACTGTCCCTTCTTTCCACCGTTAATATATGAGCCTATGATACATATATATACGTATAATGTCAATGCATTAACTTTTGATGGAACACTGCCGACCCCATGCCATGACCTGAATATAGCCTTGGGACTTAAGCGATTGGATTATTATTCTTCGATTTTAGATTATACACCCCTTAAAACTTGCGGGACTGTACACCTATTATCAGCTATGGTATAATAATTTTGTTGGAGATAAAGATGAATTATATTCAAGGAGTATTAAAGATACATTCTATTATGGGCTGATCAAGATATCGGTGATCCGCCTTTTTGAAGTCTCGATTCATGTGTTGCAATTGCCAATGCAATTGCTTCCGATGTTTTAATTGATGGGACATTAATAAACATTTAGAGAGTGAGGAATACTTATGGTACGAACGGTAGGCACTACAGTAAGGGGTATAATAACCCCCATAATCAAAGAGGGCGATGATTTAGTACGTATTGTAGTTGATTCTGTTCTAAGATCCATGAAAAGTGAAAATTATAGTCTTAGGGATATGGATGTTTTGGGGATTACCGAATCCCTGGTTGCGCGGGCACAGGGTAACTTTATACACCTTGATGATATTGCCGCTGATGTGAACAGATTATTTACCGGGGATATCGGCCTTATATTTCCTATTCTAAGCCGTAATAGATTCCTTCCTATACTCAAGGCTATGGCTATGACGAAAAAGAAAATTTACATCTTCTTAAACTACCCATCGGATGAGCTTGGAAATCATCTGATGCAGGTAGAAAAGATGAGTGAAACGGGGATTAACCCCTATACGGACCTGTTGACCGAGGAGCAATACAGAAAATTGTTTGGGGATGTGGTGTTGCACCCGTTCACGGGGATAGATTATGTAGCTTTGTATAAGAGCCTTGCCATAGATGATAATATTGAAATATATCTAACCAACGATCCCAGGCCGGCCCTGGATTATGCTAAGGAATTCTTGGTTGCCAATATACACGACAGGTTTCGAACCAAAGAAATTTTATTAAATTCAGGAGCCGAAAAAGTCCTATGCCTAGACGACATACTGACTGAACCTGTTTCGGGCAAGGGTTATAATGCAGAGTACGGGCTGCTGGGATCCAATATGGCTACGGAGACCAGCATTAAACTGTTCCCAAGGGAATGTAACAAAATAGTTATGGAGATTCAGGAAACCCTAAAGCGGGAAACAGGTAAGCATATTGAAGTCATGGTCTACGGGGACGGTGCATTTAAGGATCCTCAAGGTAAAATCTGGGAGCTGGCTGATCCCGTGGTGTCCCCCGGGTACACGCCCGGATTGGAAGGGATACCAAATGAAATAAAGCTTAAGTATATTGCGGACAGCGAAAGCGGTAACATTCAACCCGAGGACATGGCTGACCTGGTAAAGAGTAGGATCAAAAGCAAGGATCATGATCTAATGGGCAAAGCCGAATCATCGGGAACTACCCCAAGACAGCTAACCGATTTGCTCGGCAGCCTGTGTGACCTGACCAGCGGAAGCGGCGATAAGGGGACCCCTATAGTATTGGTTCAGGGGTACTTCGATAACTATGCGTCAGAATAATGATTATCCTTGTAACCCCTATGCCGAGGTAAGAATATATTCCCAGGCGTAGGGTGCTACTTACAAAAATGGTTACGGGGTAATAGGGGGAAGTTCAGTTAAGGTTCTTTTAGGGATGAAACCACTTTATAGTATATTAATCTAAGAAAATGTTTTGCGATATCTGAAACATAATGTGGATGCCTATGGCAAAACATAAAATTAACGTATCAAGGAGGTCGCTATAATGGGATTTACTATTAACGATAAGGTTACTTGGGTAGGAAAGATAGATTGGGAACTGAGAAATTTCCATGGGTATGAATATTCCGTGGACAAGGGTTCCAGCTATAATTCCTATCTTGTACGGGACGAAAAAACCGTTCTCATAGACACGGTGTGGAAGCCCTTTGCAAAGGAATTTGTAGAAAATCTGAAAAAGGAAATAGACCTGAAGGAAATAGATTTTATAGTGGTAAACCATGCAGAGATAGACCATAGCGGTGCCCTTCCGGAACTTATGCGGGAGATCCCCGATACCCCCATATATTGTACCGCCAACGGTATTAAATCCATAAAGGGTCATTTTCACGAGGATTGGAACTTCATACCCGTTAAAACCGGGGATACCCTAAACATCGGCCAGAATGATCTGATGTTTGTAGAGGCAAGGATGCTCCATTGGCCCGACACCATGTTTACATATATGACAAATGATAATATTTTATTTAGTAACGATGCCTTTGGTCAGCACTATGCCTCGGAATACATGTATAACGACCTTGTAAATCCCGATGAACTCTACAGCGAGGCAATAAAATACTATGCGAATATACTAAACCCCTTCAGTGTCCTAGTTCAGAGGAAGATTGAAGAGGTCATCAAACTCGATATACCCCTGGATATGATATGTCCAAGCCATGGCATTATCTGGAGAAAGGATCCCCTGCAGATAGTGGAACAATATATGAGTTGGGCCCAGGCCTACCAGGAGGATCAAATTAGTATCATATACGATACCATGTGGGAGGGAACCAGGCGTATGGCTGAGGCCCTTGCCGAAGGGATAAAAGAGGGCGATGATAGGGTTAATATAAAGCTGTATAACACATCAAAGACTGATAAGAACGATGTTATGACGGAGATTTTTAAATCAAAAGCCATATTGTTGGGTTCACCCACGGTTAATGGAAGCATCCTTACTTCCATGGCGGCCATTGTGGACCTGGCCAAGGGCCTTAAGTTTAAAGACAAGAAGGCGGCTGCCTTTGGAACTTACGGTTGGAGCGGTGAATCCGTAAAGGTCCTCACCCAGCACTTGGAAAATGCAGGTTTTGAGGTCGTCAATCAGGGTATTCGTGAAATGTGGAATCCCGACGAAGAAGGCCTTGACAGGTGCAGAGAATTTGGCAGAAATTTTGTGCAGGAACTGTGAGACATTATAGATAGGATCGAATAGTAGAAATTGATCCGTACAACAGTAAAAGCCGGCATACCCTAGAGTATGCCGGCTTTTTTTGGACTGGGAGTATGAAATTAAAATTTAATCAATTACCTATGAGTACCGAGGAAAAATAAAGCTATGGTTCCCGGCCCGGAGTGAGAACCGATAACCGGTCCAACGTAATTTATAAGGAAGTCTTTGACACCAAGCTGGTCCCTTATCATATCCGCTAAATAGTTGGCATCCTCAAGGGAATCACCGTGACTTATAAATACCGTTTGCTCTTCCGGGTTTATAGCGGTTTCCTGCATTTTTTCCAAAAGACCTTTTAGGGACTTTTTCCTTCCCTTGACCTTGGTAACGGGTATTAAACGGCCCTCATCGTCCACATGGAGTATAGGCTTAATGCTCAATATGCTGCCTATAAAAGCAGCGGCCCCCGATACCCTGCCACCTCTTCTTAAGTGTTCCAAATCGTCTACAGTGAACCAATGGACTAACCTGAGCTTATTATTTTCTATCCATTCCACGATCTGATGGTAACCTAACCCCTGATCCCTAAGATCCAGGGCCATATGAACCAATAACCCAAGGCCCATAGAGGCACAGCGGGTATCAATTATGGATATGGCTGCATCGGGATACTCCTCCAACAGCATTTGCCTTGCTAGCACAGCGCTGTTAAAGCTGCCGCTCAGAGCCGAAGAAAAGCACATATAAATAATCGGTTGCCCTTGTTCCACATATTGTCTAAAAAAGTCAATATAGGTCTGGGTATTTACTTGTGAAGTGGTCGGCATCTGACCTCCCTTGACTCCGTCATAAAAATCCCTATAAGACATGGTCTGTCCCAGATCATCTTTACGATCGACCCCCATGAAATTGTATGTAAAACTTAGGATGGGAAGATTGCGTTTTTTTACATATTCCAGGGGTAGATCACTGCAGGAGTCGGTTATTATAATTGGCTGCATGATAAACCTCATTTCACAAAATATTAGTCCTTAATTATATGAATTACTTATGAAAACAAATTGGGTAGCTGAGCCGCAGCACCCGGGAGATGAAACTATTATACCATAGTTGGTGTAATTTCATAGCATTAATTTACATGCAGACCAGCTCTTATGTATTTTGTACCTTTGTACGATTTATATAAGAAATGCAACGCTTCCTAAAGGGAAGCAATTGCATTCAATGGTATAAAGGGTTAGATTATGCTTGGTCTGACAGATTAAATTCAGAGTATATAATTCCTCATCAAATCGTCCAAGGTATCCCTGCGCCTAATGAGAACATCTCTGCCCTCAGCTGTTATAAGGACTTCTGCGGGTCTTAGCCGACTGTTGTAGTTAGAGGACATGCAATAGCCGTAGGCACCGGCATCCATAATTCCTATAATATCCCCCTCCGCAATCTCCGGTAGGAGCCTATCTTTTGCGAGGATATCCCCGCTTTCGCAGATGTTGCCGACGACAGTGGCCTTTCTGAAATTTTCTTCGGGGACTCCATATTTTTTGTATATTTCAATGTCGTGGTGCGAATCGTAGAGCATGGGCCGGGCCAGCACGTTAAATCCGATATCCGTTCCGATGTAGTTTGTTCTATGATTTTCCTTGAGGGTGTGTACCGTACCTAAAACTGCTCCGGATTCTGCTACGATGTA
>DASRNX010000094.1:0-2397 GCA_035647175.1 Clostridia bacterium
CTTTAATAAGAACATAGTAAGAAATCAAGGTGAATGCATGGATTGTGGGGCTTGTACCGCTGTCTGCCCATCGGGGGCCCTGTTTATGGATCAGAATGATTGGAAGCTGAATTTCGATGAGAGCAAGTGCCTGGTATGCGAATTGTGTGTCAGGGCCTGTCCGGTAAGAGCTATAGATGTGAATATGTTCGGCTAGTTATAGATAAACAATACGTAAACTAAATTTATCTGCATGATAAATGCGATGGTTCTATGCGGGGAAGGCAGGATTTACCATGGGGGAGGAAAGGTTTTATAGACGACTTCACGGTTCTAATGATCTGGTATATTTTAATGTTAAGGTAAAAGAAACGGATCTGGATATTGGGGCCAATTGGTTGCTGGTGAATGAATCCACGGAATTGGTCAAGCGGTGTCGCCGGGATATAGAAGACTATATAAAAACAGATCCCAAGTTTCTGGCTTCTCTTGATCCGCTATCATGCGGGGTTAACGCCCCACCGATAATCAAGGAGATGTGCCGGGCTGCTATAAAGGCCGGAGTAGGCCCTATGGCGGCTGTATCCGGCGCCATATCCCAATATGTGGGACGGGAGTTATCAGGGCTTACCCGGGAAATAATAGTCGAAAACGGTGGGGATATCTATATAAAAAGTGATAGGGATAGAATAATAGGGGTTTATGCTGGCGAATCCCCCTTATCCAGTAAGGTCGGAATAAAAATAAGGGCAGGGGATTGTCCTATGGGAATATGTACCTCTTCGGGAAAGGTGGGCCATTCCCTGAGCTTTGGATATGCCGATGCTGTGGTGATTTTGGCCTCAGATACCATTTTGGCAGACGCGGTCGCTACGGCTGCAGGCAACCTGGTTAAGACTGCGGATAACATTCAAGACGCAATAGATTTTGCTAAGGGGATCGAAGGTGTTACCGGAACAGTTATCATAATGGAGGACAAATTGGGGGCTTGGGGGGATGTGGAGCTAGTCAGGTTGTAATTGTTTATCTGCGGACAATAAATAGCAAACTTGCGCAATAACTTGAGCAGGTAATGACTTAAGCAGTTAATATTATCCGTTGTCCTGAGGGTAAATGGATAGGGCGAGATGTAAAGTGGAGAAAAACTGATATTTGACTTTTTAGGCTGGATAGTATAAAATAATTTCGTTGCGTATGTTATGAAAAAAACTTTACTGGAAATTGGGTAGACCAATACCTCAAATTATATGCACCCGTAGCTCAGGCGGATAGAGCACCGGTTTCCTAAACCGGGTGTCGGGGGTTCGAGTCCCTCCGGGTGTGCCAGAAAACCCAGTCACTGCAATGGTTTGCGGACTGGGTTTTTATTACACCTACGAATATTATTCCGTTTTGTTGACACCCTGTTGTCGCTATATAAAAACTGTACAAAATATAGGATTCACGTTTGTTTTTGGGGCTTACCCGTCTTTATATACTTTTTCGACGCATATTATGGATATTTAGGTTAATGACTATTAATTTACGCCCTCCTGGATTTCTTCCGCATCCAGTATCGATGTACAATTAGGGCATCGGGTGGCCTCTATGGAGATGTCACTGATGCAAAAGGGACATGCCTTAGTTGTGGGCTCGACAGGTGCCGGTTGGGGCCTTAATTTGTTCATCTGACGGACCATGATAAAGATAGAGAATGCGATAATAAAAAAGTCAATTAGTACGGAAATAAACATCCCGTAGTTTAATGTAGCGGCTCCATTTTCTGCGGCTTCAGCCAAGGTCCTGTAGTTTGTTCCGTCCAGGCTGATAAAGAGGTTTGTAAAGTCTACATTCCCGGTAACCTTTCCCGTAAGAAGGCTTATTACCGGCATAATGATATCGCCCACGAGAGATGTAACTATCTTTCCAAAAGCTCCCCCTATTATGACACCGATGGACAAGTCCATAACGTTTCCCCTAGTCGCAAATTCTTTAAATTCTTTCCACATAACTTTCATCAGCTCCTCTGTTATATAGTTGTCGAGCCAAGCAGTGGGGTATCCCCCAAGCCTACCAACGGTGAATTACAACCGTATAATATATTCTAACATGGCCGACTATAAAATGGAAACATAATAGATGAACAAGATAAATAAACAAACAATGGGTATATTTAAATTCAATAAGAAATCCAGTGCTTCAAAAAAATGAACCATGTATTTATTGAAGTTTGCTTCCCTTCATAGTAGAATACATATTATTGTGATATACTGTATTATGATAATAAGGCGAAGACCCGTGACTTAAAACGCAGGCGAAAGCCCGTATTTTCTAGATATATATTACGATATATGGCATTGATGAATTTGCACATAAAACGATTCTTTGAAGGGGCGAATGCGTTATTAAAGTTTTTTTACATATTATAAATAATAATAT
>DASRNX010000095.1:0-7550 GCA_035647175.1 Clostridia bacterium
CCCCCAGGTAATGCTCGACAACCTTATTTCGAAGAGCATCCTATATGTACTCTATTCGCCTTGATTGCGTTTATTATATCATAAGTGCAAGCCTCGATTGGCTTGCTTCACACCGATTCAATAAACGCATTGGGTAAAACCCATAGGTTTTACTTCTTTGATTGCGTTTATTATAACATATCCGAGACCGGGGCTTCAAACCCAAATCCGCTGCATGCTTGCTTATAAAGAGCATATCAAGGCTCTTTATCACTATGGAAGGACACAAAGCTTATAACCATCTCCACGTCCCAGCTATTGGATGAATGCCCCGGGGTACCCTCCCTTTTACTGGTTTTTATATAATCAATGGAATAGGGCCAGGGCGATTTTTCTATGCCGCCCAGGATTTTTCGGCAATTTATATAACTGCTCTCTAAATCAAGAGTGACGGGTATTACATCGCATCTATCGTATTCTATAGGGTCCCCGAACCTTATCTTTGTGGACAGACCCAAATTCTTGATGGAATCCTCTAAAAAGACTATGATTCTAGGTTCAATCTGGGAATTCGTTTCGTTGTCCGTTATCTTACTCGTTTTGGCTTTGAGGCTATCAATATCTCTATACAGACTCTGAACATTCCCCTTTGATTGTATGATTTTCTCCAGCTCACTGCTGTCCCACCGGATACTGTGTTTAATATCCATAATCTCTTGGGATAAATCCCTATAAAACAGGCTATAGTACAATGCCGCTAAAAGAACCAGAATTGCTACAGATATGAAGATCCTTTCCCTGTTTGTAATTCTCAATCCATAACACCCCCCTGATCGAGTTCCTGGTCATCCTTGTCCCCAGATAGGATCCCATCCATATCAGTGTTATTAAGAAGGGTTGTAAAGCTTATATTGAAAACCCTCTTTAGGCTTTTTGTATCAAGGCTAATCTCCTCTATTCTGGTCCTTGTTACCCTTTCATCGCCCTGCAGCATTAAAACGCTGTCAGCTATTATACCGTCGTTAGGTGCGGTTCCGTTTAAGTTCACTATATTCTTTGATATAGTTATAGCTGACAATTCCATGTTCTTGGAAAAATATTTGTCTATCAAATCAATAATAATTCCAACATCCCCACGTCTTGTATCTACTTTCCCAAGGATTTCTACCTTTTTAAACAAATTCGCGGAATAATTCTCCAGATCAATGCAAGTCCTATAGTTCTCCCCCTCTACCAGCAGCTTCCGATTAATTTCAATGTATTCAGCCCTTAATAAGTTCCTTCGGTGGATGGGAACCATAAAGATGGATACCATAAGCAAGACTAAAATAGATGCTGCAACCAAAATCAGATAGATGCGTTTTGATTCCCCAGGGATTCCCAGGTTTATATCTGCTTTCAAAGTGAATCCCTCCTAATGGTAGAGCCAATGGCATTTCCCATAAGCATAAGATCCGTCCCGGTTAGACCGCTTATACCCCCGGTCTTTTTCCTATCCATCCAATCACTAAAGGTAATTACAGATATCCCTATGTTTTTCATTAAAGAGCCCGGTAGTCCGGGGATCAAGGAACCTCCGCCCAATAGGATTATTTCATTTATCGGTGCATCGCCCGACATTTGATTTTCGTAATATCTAATGGTTTTTATTATCTCATCACCAATATGGACCAGCTTGCTCTGTGTTTGTTTTATGGCCGGATTGATATCATTAGGGAGATTATCCGAACTGTGACCCGTACCATTGCTACCCCTTTGATTAACAGGGGATACAACTCCATCTTCTAAAGAGAAGGTCTTGTCTATAAAATAGCGACCCCCGCTGAATATGATTATGTTAATGGAAAGGCATCCTATATCCACTATGCAGAGGTTTCCGTTATTTTCATTTGACAGATCCGTCTTGGGAGTAGTGCTTATGAGTAATTTTTCTAAACAATTGGACGGGACATCTATGTATATTGGATTTAACCCCGCCATCTTCAATACCCTAAGATAAGACAGAACAATTTTCTTCGGAGCAGCTGTTATAAGAATATGCCAATGCTCTCTCCCGTTTATTATGACGGTCTTTGTTATCCTATAATCAATGTAATACTCGTCCGCATCAAGAGGAAGATAATCTTCCATATCGTAGCGGATGTTTTCTATTAAGACATCGCTATCCATAGATGGATGAAAAACAGACCTGGTTATTACATGCTGGGAGGGCAAACAAAATGAGCATCTCCTACCTCTTATCTCATTTTCCTTTATCAAGTCCCTTATTTCTCCGGCCAATAAATCCTCTGCAAGAATCCCATGGCTTGAAACTAACCCCTGCGGTATGGAGCCGATAGACCATTTCCCGCAGACTCCCGTTCTGTTCATCCCGATAACCTTGATATTGCGGGTCCCTATATCCAATCCAATGATTTTCTTCTGCCTCAGTTCCATGATATCCCCCCAAATTTCTAAGGTTATCTTATCTCCTCCCACCCCACTATCGAGAGGCTTGTATCATCCAGCCGAAAGTTTGGGTCCAAAGGATCCATCCACCTTACCTCAACTATAGCCTTAACTGAACAACTGATCTTCCCGATATCACATATCGACATGATAATCAATTCATCCCTATGTATAACCGCCTTATTCTTTATACATGTAACTTTTAGTTTTACTTTTTCTCCTCCATAATCGCTAAATTCCGGAGTCGTTGCCGGGACCCTTATGAGCCCTGCCAGCAGCGCATCCCTACCATCGGTCCTTGGATCTTTATATAATTGTTCCATATTCATCCGCAATATTTCTATATGCTGGGTCAGACCGGCCTCGGCATAATAATATGAGGCCTGATATACCTTATCCGTAGATAAAATTTTCATTTGCACCTTATCCATGTTGGATAAAGTCATCCCCAAGATTACGAGAATTAACAGAACCAGCAATACCAACAATATGGCGGAACCCCGAGAGCCGAATTTTGGCATTATATCCCCCTGACAAAACACTTATGCGCTCTTTTGTGATTATCATCTATAGAACAAATTTCGCTAAAATCTGCCGCTATATCTGCCGTTAACAGAACCATACTAATCCCGAATATAGCGGCTAATGTATTTTTGATACTGCATGGGATTGTATTCACTCTATGAGATAAAAATATGCTTCTAACGAAAAGACATCACCGTTTCTATCGGGCATACCGGAAATTCCCACGTAGACTAGGGAGGGTTTTGGTTTATAAAAGATAAATTCCGATATTCCCACCGCTAATTGATTGTCCTTATTCATTAGGATATCTCCGGATAATTTGTAGCTTTCACTCCCCATTATCAGTCTCTCGTCGCTTATTTTAACTCCCTTGGTCCTTCTGATATTATAGGCGATATGTTCCAGGGCGATACGAACGTTGGATTGACTTTCAATCACTTCGGCATTTTCTATATATCCTTGAATTCCAAACAGATATATGGAATACCCTAAGGATAGTACGATCAAAATTAGGGAGGCAGCAATGATCAGCTCCATTAGGGTCAATCCTTTTTGCCTAATAGATATTGCCTGGGTTATAAAGGACATCTTCGTATCACCCCTATCTTTATGCCGGATCTTTAACAACGCTAATCCTTAACTGTAATTATACCCTCTATCTCAAAGATAGGATTATTAGAACCGGGATCGACAAATGCCCCAACCTTGACTCTATACACGCAATAGTCCCTGTAAAAACATCTGTCCACAACCCTATAGGCCCCATTGGAAGCCAGACACCAGCTATCGTGATTTCCGGGATAAACGGCTATGTCTGCGTCTCCGTAAACATTGAAATCATAAAGTATGTCAGGTGATTTATCTGTTAGGTTTATTTGGATTGACGGTCTGTTGACGAAACTAAGGCACCCGGAGATTAAATCCTTCCCGCTATTAATTTGATAGGACGATCCGTCTATGGCTATCTGCATCTTATATAGGTCTTCACCAGCATCAACAATAAAGGTTTTGCATCCCCCTGGCGCCAGAACTAAGATCTCATCCCCCAAGCCACCAATCTCCTTAGATGTTATATAGATACAGTCTGAATTTTCCACTGCGCTGTAGGGATAGGCCGAAATGCGGATAAGCAAGTCCCCAACGGTTTTATCACCATTTGAGCTATATACTTCCCCAGAATTCATGGACATCAATATTTCCATTTCGTTGCGTACCGCATACATAGCGTTCAAATGTTTGGACATCGTACGCCGCACCATCCTTGATTGAATAAAGATGCCGGTAAATGGGCCAACGATCAAGGCTAAGATAAGAATAGAGACAAGAATTTCTATCAGGGAAATGCCCCTGTTATTTTTCATGGACTAATTGCCACCCTCCCCGTCCCCACGGCTATTGTGATTGTCTTTTCTTTGCCCTTTTTGGTACGAAGTACGATGCTGCCTGTCTGACCCGGAATGCCTGTAGCGGCAAAGGTCAATCTCTTGAGATTGCCCTCGTTCTTTAAGGTGCTGCTAATACTGGCAATGCTCGGACTAAATTCTATGGTCTTTATGGTAGGGTCGCGCATCGCTATGCTCTTTATCCTGTAGAATCTATTTTTGGTATCCAGTTCAAAGTAATGGCTTATGGCGTTGGTTATGGTTAAGTGCTGTGCCAACCTGATATCCTCCATTATTTGCTGGGCAGTTGAATCCAGGGTCCATTTATCCAGGGTGTCGGTGATGGCGGGAATCGCTATAAACGCCAAAATGCCCAGTATGGCAATAACACAAATCAATTCGATTAAAGTAAATCCCCGCGAGCTTTTCATACCAAATCACCGCCTCATGGGTACTGGTTTTAGCTTATGTCCGAAAATGAGTGTATAGAGGATTTCAAATGCATTTGTAGTCAACAAGGTGTCATAAGGTCTCGTTCAGGCCTTTAAAGATGCTTATATAGGGAATGAAATTCCCACATACCATTGAATGATGCTATTGCCCCATAGAAGGGCTATGAGACCTGCAAGGGAAATAAATGGGCCAAAGGGTATATACTCGCCCCTCTTCTTAATCTTTAACAGGAGAAGAAGTATAGAGAATACCCCACCTATATATATCGATAGTATTAGGGTGAGAAGTGTAAGTTTCCATCCCAAAAATAGGCCGATAACCCCCAATAATTTTATATCCCCGCCGCCCATGCCTTCTTTTCCTATGAATACTTTAGCCAAAATAGCGATCACCAGGAGGCTACCAAAGCCAATAACCAGCCCTAACAAGGCATCCACTATCCCGGTCGTGATATTTATCGCACCAAACAATATTCCAAAAATTAGCCCCAAAAGTATTAGGCTGTTGGGAATGATTTGATATTCTATATCGATGAAGGTGATAATTATCAAAACCCCTAGAAAGAATGAATAGGCAACGAGACTCCAACTTAAGCCAAAGACTTTATATAGAAGAAGATACGTGATGGAAGTAAGAACCTCCACAAGCGGATACCTTGGAGAAATTCTTGCCTTGCAATACCTACATCTTCCCATTAGGAAAACATAGCTAAAGACGGGCACCAAATCCAAAGGACCTAAGGAGTGTCCACAGTCAGGGCAATGAGATGGCGGATATATAACGGATTCCTCCCTTAGAATCCTATGAATACATACGTTATAAAAGCTTCCTAAAAATACAGATAATATAGCTATAGCTAAATAAATCATAAATAAACCCCCAACTAGAATACATACATCTGGAACATGGGCAGCACTACCGAAATAACTATATACGCAATAATCCCGCCTAGAAATAGGATGGAAAGTGGTTCCAGTAAGGATACAAACCTATCAAGAGCCGTTTCTGCCTCCAATTCACAGAGGTCAGCTATCTTATCCATCATTTCCCCTATCTTTCCACTCTCTTCTCCAATAGCGATAATATTTACCGTCTCCAATGGGAAAACATCTAAGGCTACTAGGGATTTGGCTAACCCTCTACCCTGATAGACCATACCTATTGCCTGTTGCAACTTACTCATTACAAATGCGTTATCGGCTACCTTAGAGGAAATAGCCAATGATTGTGTGATTGGTAGACCCGCCGAAATAAGAATCGCCATAGTCCTATGAAAGCGGGCAGATATTATTTTGATATTGAGCTTCCCTAAAAGAGGCATCTTTAATAGAATCCTATCTAAAAAGACCCGACTCCCCTTATGGGATAATAAGGCTTTGACCATAAGATAGAACGATGCCGGGAAAACCAAGAATATCCATGTGTTATGTACGGAGATATTATAAAATCCCATTAAGATCCGCGTGGATTTGGGCAGCTGGGCCTGGGAACTTTTAAATAGGGTGACAAATTGGGGAACCACAATATGCATTAAAAAGGCGATAATTATAATGGATGTAACGATCAACAGGGCCGGATAGGTTAATGCCCTTCGAACCTTTTGCTTTATCTTGTATTGCCTTTCGAAATAGTCCGCCATCCTTTCAAAGGAGGTCTCTAGGTCCCCGCTCCATTCCCCTGACTCAACGGTTCTTATAAGGATCGTAGGGAAATTGCCTTCCTGTTTTAACATACCTTGGGATAAGGAATGTCCATCCTGCACCAAATGATAAACCCTTTGCAGTGCTTGCCTTAGAGAATAATTGTTCGTCTGATTCACCAGGGTATAAAGCCCCTGTACCGGGGGCACTCCCGCCTGTAATAGGGATGCATATTGTTTGCAAAATATAGCTAGATCCTTTAACGAAGCCCTAGGATATATCTGTATATCAGAAATACCCCCGCCCCCTTTGGCGGTCTTAATTAGAAGGGGGATAAATTCCCTTTGACGTAATATAGATACGGCATCCCTTTTCCCATCGGCTTCTAAAACGCCTTCTACCTCTTGTCCGTCTTGGTTAACCGCTATATATCTATATCTTGCCATTTTGTATCACTCCATAAATATCGCTATTGCCCTTATAGGCCTACGGTTTGTTATAGTAGATCCAAGAACCTGAAATCTCCTCATCCGTCATGTCCGCCAGATTAGGAAGGGATACATTAGAATCTATCCTATACTCTTCCCCGTCCTTTTCACCGGTAATATGGAACTTTAATAAATTACTATTGGGGGACAAAACCAAATTTAGGTCCATAATATTTGTATTTGCTATCTGTCGGTATCCTTTATCATAGTGATACTCTACACCGTCTTGGTAAAGCCCTATAAAGCTATTGTAGGATTCTTTATCATTGTCTTGGGGTGGGCGGGAGGACAAGCTGATGCCGGTTGCTGTCCTTACTTCCTTTGTAATAAATTCCGATACCAAAAGTACATCATGTTGAATGTCCGATTTATTCTGCGCCCTACCGAAGATACCCAGGTTAAAGGAATAAAAGGAAAAGATTGAGGTGAAAACTATGGCCATAAGGGCAAGGACCATAATAAGCTCTATTAGAGTGACACCCCTCTTTGATGTGGCCACCGCCTTGTATTTTATTGTGAAGGACTTATGAGAACCCATGCGCCTCCAACCTTCCTACATTTATGAGAAATTTGGCTTTACTTATCTATTTGGGAATAAATACTGAAATAGCTGATTTTTTTCCTTTGACCTCTAT
>DASRNX010000096.1:0-4189 GCA_035647175.1 Clostridia bacterium
CGGAATACTACAGGGATATGGGCTACAGCGTAGCCATCATGGCGGACTCCACCTCAAGGTGGGCCGAGGCCCTACGGGAGATGTCCGGACGCTTGGAGGAGATGCCCGGCGAGGAAGGATATCCTGCTTACCTAGGCTCCAGACTGGCCGAATTCTATGAGCGGGCCGGACGGGTTATCTGCTACGGTGGGGACGAAAGGGAAGGGGCCATAAGCGCCATCGGTGCGGTTTCACCCCCCGGCGGCGATATTTCGGAGCCCGTTACCCAGGCCACCCTCCGTATAGTCAAGGTATTTTGGAGACTTGACGCCATGCTGGCCTACAGAAGGCACTTTCCCGCCATCAACTGGATAGAGAGCTATTCCCTATACCTAGACAGGCTGAGCCAATGGATGAGGGACGAGGTGTCCGAGGATTGGGATCGCTTAAGGGCCGAGGCGGTAAGGCTGTTGCATCAGGAATCTGAGCTAGAGGAGATAGTGAGGCTGGTGGGGATAGATGCCCTTTCCTTGGAAGATAGGCTGACCCTGGAGACCTCCAGGTCCATTAGGGAGGACTACCTGCATCAAAATGCCTTTCACGACGTTGATACCTTTACCTCCCTCAACAAGCAACACAAGCTTTTAAGGCTCATCTTGGAATTTTATAGTCAGGGGCGAAGGGCCCTTCAAGAGGGAGCAGAATTTAGCGAGATCGTAAATTTACCCGTCAGGGAGAGGATCGGCCGGGCTAAATATACCCCCGAGGAGGAACTTGACACCTTAGACGGGATCATGAGAGATCTCAGGGAAGAGATGTCAGCCCTGACAGCGGAGGGAGGATTTGAATATGCTTAAGGAATATAGGACCATTACAGAGGTCGTAGGCCCCCTCATTCTGGTAGAGGACGTTGAGGGTGCCACCTATAACGAACTTGTGGAGATAGAGCAGCAGACCGGGGAGATAAGGATGGGCCGGGTTTTGGAAGTAGACGGAGACAAGGCCGTGGTTCAGCTCTTTGAAGGATCCCAAGGCCTCCAGATATCCAAGAGTAAGGCCAGATTTTTGGGTAAGGGCATAGAGCTGGCGGTATCTCCGGACATGCTTGGCAGGGTCTTCGACGGAATGGGTAGGCCCCAGGACGGGGGCCCAAGGATAATCGCGGACAAGAGGCTGGATATAGAGGGAGAGCCTATTAACCCCTCGGCCAGGGATTACCCATCCGAGTTTATCCAGACGGGGATTTCTGCCATAGACGGTCTTAACACCCTGGTTCGGGGACAGAAGCTGCCGGTATTTTCCGGTTCCGGTTTGCCCCATGCCCAGCTTGCTGCGCAGATTGCCCGTCAGGCCAGAGTATTGGGCGGGGAGAGCAATTTTGCCGTTGTATTTGCGGCCATGGGTATCACCTTCGAGGAGGCGGACTTCTTTATCTCGGATTTTAGAAGGACCGGGGCCATAGACAGGACCGTGTTGTTCATGAATCTGGCCAACGACCCGGCCATCGAGCGGATAGCAACCCCCCGAATGGCCCTTACGGCGGCGGAATACTTGGCCTTTGATCTGGAAATGCACGTCCTGGTCATATACACGGATATAACCAACTACGCAGACGCCTTGAGGGAGATCTCTGCGGCCAGGAAGGAAGTCCCCGGACGGCGCGGGTATCCCGGCTATATGTATACGGACCTGGCCACCATGTACGAAAGAGCCGGCAGGGTAAGGGGCGGAGAGGGCTCTATAACCCAGATTCCAATTCTCACCATGCCTGAGGACGATTTGACCCACCCAATCCCGGATTTGACGGGATATATTACCGAAGGGCAGATTATCCTAAGCAGAGACCTTCACGGTAAGAGCATAGTACCTCCCATCGATGTACTCCCTTCCCTCTCCAGGCTGAAGGACAAGGGAATCGGGGAGGACAAGACCAGGGAGGACCATGCAGACACCATGAACCAGCTCTTTGCGGCCTATGCAAGGGGAAAAGAGGCCAAGGAACTGGCGGCGGTACTGGGCGATGCGGCTCTCAGCGATGTGGATAAGCTCTATGCAGAGTTTGCCGATGAATTCGAAAGGCGCTATGTATCCCAGGGTTATGATACCGACCGCTCCATTGAGGAGACCTTGGATTTGGGATGGGAGCTCTTAGCTATCCTGCCCAGGACGGAGCTGAGACGGATCAGGGATGAATATCTGGATAAATACCTGCCCCGGACCCAGGAAGGGAATGAATAGGCTATGGCTGTTTTAAGAGTTAACCCCACCCGTATGGAATTGAGCCGTCTCAAAAAGCGTTTGGCCGTAGCCGTGCGGGGTCACAAGCTCCTAAAGGATAAGCGTGACGAGATGATGAGACGCTTCATTGAGCTTATTAAAAGGAATATGAAACTTAGAGAGCAGGTGGAGGCGGAGCTTACAAGCGCTCTTGGAGACTTTTTGATGGCCAGGGCGGTTATGTCCCCCGAGGTGTTGGAGGAAGCTGTAATGTTCCCCACCCGTGAAGTGGAACTGAAGGTCTCAAAGCGAAATATTATGAGTGTTGATGTGCCCAAGATAGATTATGAAGAAAAAAGTCATGAGGGCCTATCCCCATATCCCTACGGGTTTGTATCCACCTCCGCCGAATTGGACGGGGCTATAGTGACCCTATCGGACGTGCTGTCTCGCATGTTGGAGCTGGCCGAAATTGAGAAGACCTGTCAGATGCTGGCGGACGATATAGAAAAGACCAGGCGACGGGTCAATGCATTGGAGTTTATAATGATACCTCAGATGGAGGAGACCATCCGGTATATAACCATGAAGATGGACGAGGATGAGAGAAGCAGCCGCACCAGACTTATGAAGGTTAAGGACATGATAGAAAAACGGAAAGCAGAGAGTGCGGATTCACATTGAGTCCGCATTTTTTTATTGGTTCCAATCCAGCCTTCCCCTTAAACAACTAGCATAATGGGTTAATTTAGTAATTGCTTGTACTATGATTATCCATTTTAGTCAGGGAAAGCGGACTTTTAGGGGATCGGGGGGAAAACCCCTTCCCCTTTGGGGCATAGGTGTTCATTCACATTGATACTTTGGGATAAAATTAAAAAAATGGTCCCATAAAAGGGACAATCCGATTGGAGGTCGATGGGTATGGGGTGGGAGATGGTTTTGCGGTTGGTGCTGGCCTTGATAATCGGGGGTACCATAGGCGCCGAAAGGGAGAGGAGCAATCGGCCGGCGGGGTTTAGAACGCATACACTGGTATGTGTGGGCTCGGCCCTTGTCTTTTTGACATCCCTCTTTATATTCGAAAGGTATCATCACCTGGTAAATTTAGACCCCACAAGGCTGCCCGCCCAAGTTGTCAGCGGGATAGGTTTTTTGGGTGCGGGAACCATAATTCACTATGGCTCCAATGTAAGGGGCCTTACCTCTGCAGCTACCCTCTGGGTTGTGGCCTGTCTCGGGCTGGCAATAGGAGCGGGGTTCTATTGGGGAGCCCTGGCAACTTGGATTGCGGTTTATATTATCTTGATATTCCTCAAGAGGATCGAATTATCGTTTCTGCGCAATAAGGGATCTACCAGGATTACCCTAGAACTGCGCAATACCCCGGAGATAATAGGGAAAGTGGCCGATGTCATGGGTGCATTTAATATTAAAATAAGGGAGATCAGGCTATTGCCCAGCGATGACCAGTGGGCAGTCGCAAATTTTTTGGTGGATATGCCCCGATATATGGACAAGGAAGTGCTGATGGGCCGATTAAGCGAGATCGAGGGCGTACAGTTGGATTAACTGCACCCGCAAAGTCCGAGCACTCTAGTAAGCAGGCTATGTCAGGAATAATCGCCCGGACTAGCTGTGCCCGCGAAGCTCGGACACCCTAATAAAGCTATATCCAAAATACCCAATCAGGATGGCTGTGCCTGTGAGGGCGAAACACATTTATGAGGCCGAAACACATTTATGAGGCTATGCCCAAGCCGGCTGTGCTTACAGGGCAGGAGGACATAATTTCCGACTGCTAAAAAGTATATAATGTTTTTTTTCGGCAATAATCCAAATATAGACAAACAACTTCAACTATAAAATTTATCACCATGAAATTGCATAAGCCCGTTGCAACTATCATGCTGATAAATTTAGTTTTCGTAATGTTTATCTACAGACAAGCAACTTCAACTATAAAATTTATCACCATGAAATTGCATAAGCC
>DASRNX010000097.1:0-4651 GCA_035647175.1 Clostridia bacterium
TACCCTAAGTGAGGCCTTTCCATTACCCCGCATCTGCTTCAAAGCATTATAGGCTAATTCCACACAAGCCCTATCATCGTTTTCTAGCACCCCGCCGATAACTTTTCGCGCTATTTCAATAGATAGCCCAAGCATATGTCTTTCACTGGCTCTGTAGAGATTTTCATAATCGTCGAGATAATTCTGTTTTAATTCCATAGCTTTTTGTATTATATCTCGGTATTGAGCCATGCCGTGGTCTTGGCCTTCGCTTACACCCTTTGCGTAGCCTTTATCGTATCCATCGGCGTAACCGTCGGTATGTCCTTCTTTTCTCGCTGTTTCCATGACCTCAGTGGCTGATATTTGGGCCTCTCTTGTAATTCTTTCGGCATTATCTCGGGCGCTTTTGATTATACCCTCAGCCTGACGTCTGGCAGCTTTTATTAATCCTGAATAATTAGCATCAACGCTTTCATCATCGGCATGGGATCGGGCCCTCCCCCCAACACTATTCAAGCCGACACTATTGGACGAGAACTTCTTGTCGGCATTAATAACTATTCTGTCGCTTTTGACTATCCTAGACAATTATTTCGTCCCCCCCACCCCGTGAAACGACAATTTCACCGGCATCCTCAAGTCTTCTGATGATATTAACAATCTTTTGTTGGGCATCTTCTACGTCACGGAGCCTAACAGGCCCCATAAATTCCATGTCCTCCTTCAACATATCTTGCAGCCGCTTGGATATGTTCGAGAAAATAATCCTTGAAACTTCCTCGCTTGCTGTCTTTAATGCCAAAGCAAGATCGTTGTTCTCTACCTCGCGTAGGAATCGCTGGACAGAGCGGTTATCCAACGTTACAATATCCTCGAATACGAACATCCTTCTTTTTATTTCTTCTGCCAATTCGCTGTCTTGCATCTCCAAGGATTCCATTATGTGTTTTTCTGTTCCCCTGTCGACTGATAGGAGAATATCCACAATCGACTCTATTCCCCCCGCAGTTGTAAAGTCAGAAGTCACCATTGAGGATAGCTTTTTTTCTAAAATTCTCTCTATTTCCTTTATAATGTCCGGAGAAGTACTGTCCATTATAGCAATTCTGGATGCCACCTCCGCCTGTTTTTCCAGTGGGAGTGCGGACAATATTATTGCCGCTTGCTGAGGCCTTAAATAGGCCATAATCAACGCGATGGTCTGGGGATGCTCGTTCTGGATAAAATTTAATAATTGTGTAGGATCCGCCTTTCTGGCAAAATCAAAGGGTCTGACCTGCAGGGAGGAAGTCAATTTATTGATCAGTTCCAATGCCTTTTGGCCCCCCAAGGCCCTCTCAAGAACCTCCTTGGCATATCCTATACCACCCTCAGCTATATAGTTTCTTGCAAGACATATCTCGTAAAATTCTTCAAGGATGGTGTCTTTTACTTCGCTGTCAACCTTTCGAAGATTCGCAATTTCCAGCGTTAACTGTTCAATTTCCTCTTCTTTAAGATGTTTGTATATCTCCGAGGCCCTCTCCGTACCCAGGGATATCAGTAAAATAGCAGCTTTCTCCCTACCGTTTATTGTCCCCTTATTCCTTGCCATTTTCTATCCCCAACCCCTTATACGCACTATTCCTCGCTTAGCCAATTTCTTAATAATTGGGCAATCTCTTCCGGCTGTTCCTCTGCAAACCTATTTAGTTGCGCTCTAATCTTGTCCTCTTCTGTAGCTGCTATATCGGGTAAACTATCCTCTTCAACGGCTACTGATTCTTCCGGAATATATTCTTCCATGACTTCCACAGGAATTGATTGCCTGCTCTTATGCAGTATTGCAATTAAGGCCAAAACTATAACCAAAGAAGATACAATTATTACAGCTCTACTGGCGTTTAACCAAGGTTTCTCCCTCGATTGCCCCTGTAAGGCGTCTAATAGCTCCTGTTGAATGTCTGTATTGAATTCCCAACTCTGAACCGCCACCCTCTCCAAATCTGTGCCCATAGCCGTAGCTACCAATTCCCTGACCCCGTTGATAGTCTGCTGATCCAATTGATCGTTATCTATCACAACAGCTATAGACAGGTTGTCCAGTTTACCCTGTTCTTCTTCAATCATTTCCTTTATTTCATTGACTTCATAGTTTATTTTTTTATGATCCTTCTGGGATGTAGAGTCCCCGCCTATACCGGCCTCCGGGTATTGGGTTGTATTGTTGGTCTCACCAGGTATTCCGCCGGCGGGATTATTGCTCATCTTCTCTTTTAAAAGCTCCTGACTGATAATGATCCCTGAATCGTCCATGACCGGTTCAAAAGTTATGGATTCTTTGGTTCTCTTGTCAAAGTTCAGCTTCGCGTTTACGGCGGTCTTTATCCTCCCATATCCAAACACCGGTTCCAACAGGCCTACGATTTCGGCCTTTATTTTATTTTCCAATTGCTGTTGCATTACAAACTGGTTAGTAACCGTCTGGGCATCCTGGGTGCCCTCGGGATTTAGTATGTTCATTTTGTTGTCTATGATAGATATATTCTCTTTATCCAACCCGGGTACACTGGTTGACATAAGCTGTTCGATGCTCTTAGCCTGTTGCCCGGTTATCTCATATCCATGCTTTGGTAAAATTATTGCAGATGCCGATACAGGTATTTCTTCCTCTTTTAATACAAATGAATCCGATTTGGGCATAGCGATTGTCACTACTGCATCCTCAACCCCCTCAAGGAAACGTATGGACTGACCCAAACGTTCCTGAAGCTGTATAATCCATCTTTTTGGATCTCATCGTTGGTCTGGCCAAAGGAATTTCCCTGAAGGTAGAGATCATAGTTAAACCCGGATTTTGGGTATCCTTCCAAGGTCATTTGCATCCTCAGTTCCGCTTCCTTTTCTTTTGGGACTAAAATAGTCGCTGTACCGTCCATCTTGGGTTGTGCATTTACTTCTTTAAGCTTTGTATAGACCTCGGCTGCCTCTTTCTCTGTCAAACCTGTATATAACACTACATAATCCTTTTTGGCTAATAGGACTGAGATAAAGACCACAACCAGCACAATTAAACCAATTATAAAAATTAAATTCCTCTTTTTGGGTTTATCAAGGTTGTCCCAGTAATTATTCAGTTGTTGTTTTATAGATTCCAGTACCCTCAACATCCCATCCCTGCTTCCCCTTAAATGCCAGGTTTCTCACCAATTACCCATCTGTATCTTTTGCTAAATAGAACTATACGCTAAATCCGACCCTATAAATAGCATCGTTATGTATCGGACACATCCCAAACTCAGCCCAATTATGGGATAGGGAAACCATCCAAAGGAAATGGCTTTTCAACAAGCAAATTAAAGATATCATTAAAAATGATGTTATACCTGCATCCTCATTATTTCCTGGTAGGCATCCAATATCTTATTGCGAATTTGTAGAGTAAATTGAAGAGCGATATCGGCCTTTTCCATATCGATCATTATCCTGTCTAAATTGTCTACCTGTCCCGTAGCCATATGGGTATTGTTAACAATATCCCTTTTCCTGAGTTCTTGGGCATCTTGTGCTACATTTTCAAGTATATCCTTAAATTTAGGGGTATTAGTTGCGGATTTGGTCCCCGCAGATTCCGTCAATCCGGAAGGGTTTAAATATAGATTTTGAATCTTCATCTGGTTAGCCCCCTTTATCTCCTGCCAATCTCTAGCGCTTTAATCGCCATGCTCTTTGTAGCGTTAAAGGCGGTAACATTAGCTTCAAAAGATCGTGTGGCGGATATCATATCGACCATCTCTTTTAAATTATCTACATTTGGCATGTGAACATAGCCCTCATCGTCAGCATCCGGATGTCCGGGATCAAATATCGTCTTAAATGGAGTCGGGTCCTCCGTCACGCTTGTAGCTTCAACTCCGTGGCCCGTAAAAGTATTACTGCTCTCTGAAAGAAAACGGGAAAAGGGCTTGGCCTCAATCCCCTCTTGTACAGATATCAATCTGCGCCTGTAAGGCCCCCCACGGGCAGTTCGGGTAGTGTTCATATTGGCTATGTTTTGTGCAATAATATCCATTCTGAGCCGTTGAACCGCCATACCAGAAGCACTAATTTGCATGGATTTTATCATATGCTAACGTCTCCCCTCATTAATAATACTCTTAAGCCTTGAAAATTCTCCATTTAGTTTTTGGATTAAGGCATGGTGCATAACGGTATTGGAGGCGAGATTCGCCATCTCGGAGTCTATATCCACATTATTATCATCCATTCGCATCTTTGTGGAATTAACATCTACCGTTTTTGGCCCGATTTCATTTATGGGAACGTTCCCTATCCTAAGATGTCCTTTTCTGGTCTGTCTACCCTGAATGCTGCGCCTAGTAAGGGCAGACACAAGTTCATTCTCAAAAACAACTTCTTTTTTCTTATATCCCGGTGTGTCCGCATTTGATATGTTGTGGGAAATGACTTCATGCCTTTTCCAAACTACATCCAGGCTCCTTTCCAAAGCGGCGGTATGGGAAAATAGCGATCCATTTACCATGTATTCACCCCCATATGTGGAATATTAATACATATATTTATGTTGCACAAAAAACTCCAAAACAAATCCAATATCCATTGTTTTCGCCAATTATAATGAAAGTTCTGCTTTTTATCTATGTAATTTATATATTTTTATCATAATAGC
>DASRNX010000098.1:0-33180 GCA_035647175.1 Clostridia bacterium
GTAGCGTTGTGCCCTTAACAGGGCTATACGGTAGAGGCGAACTGGACACGCCTGTACGTATCAAAGTAGCTTAGCTGCTATGAACGTAAATGAGTTCTTATGAACTCTAGAACCCCGTGACTTTAGCCATGGGAGGTTCAGTCACCGGCCCCTAAATGGGATTAGGATATAGTTCAATAAAGGATAGCAGGATTATGACGGAAATCGTACCCTGCTTTCTTTTTTTGCCTATGTAACAGTTTAAGGGTTGGAACATAGAATATATCAAGGTCAAAAATATGGTTAGCAATATATGATATAGAGTAAAATGGCTATCCATCAAATCAACCAAGCCCTTATGAAAACAATAAATATGGTTGTAGACTTGGCTGATTATAGGAATTGGAGGTATCAAGATGTACAATGACGATATGTATTCTGTAAGGTATGCTACTGACCCAATTTATAACCAGGAAGCCGGCTATGATTACTATGGCGGGGCGTCAGAGCCGTATTATCCCTACCCCACACCGTGTCCTGAATACCCATCAACACCGC
Source organism: Clostridia bacterium (assembly GCA_035647175.1). Taxonomy (GTDB): domain Bacteria; phylum Bacillota; class Clostridia; order Caldicoprobacterales; family UBA3941; genus UBA3941. The sequence continues at coordinate 538 of DASRNX010000098.1, forward strand.
CCATGCCGCCCGTTCACCCGATGCCACCGGGGCCGCCTATGCCGCCCACGATGCCAATGCACCCCGTAGATCCATGGTCGGCCATGAAGATACTCTGTCTGACCCATCTCAAGAATATGCTTGAGAAGATGAAGGATAAGAAGGTAGCACTTATTATAGAAGGCGCCAGGGGCAACTTTGATTGCGTCAGGATAATGAGCGTTGACGAGTGTAAGGTTGTAGCCGAGACAAAAAATGGGGTTTGCGTAATTTCCCTTAGGGAAATAACGGCGGTATGCATGACTAAAGAAGTAGCCGACCAAATTTTAAAGGACAAGAAGTAGGGGATATTCGGGCTACTTAACGTTTAGGGATATTAACCATTTGCCGAAAATCGGGACCTATTTCAGCATCGCCTTGGCGATGCTTTTTTCTGCCATGGCATTTAACGCCTATTGCAGCAATGCCCACCAGGTTCCCCCTGTACACCCCAAATGTATTATCTTAATTGATACCATCGGCTCGGGTATGCTATAATGTTCTATATCTATAGATAAGCGATAACAAAACTAAATTTATAGATATGAAAGTTGCAACGGGTCTATGCAATTTCATGGCGATAAACTTTATAGTTGAAATTGTTTATTTGCAACATTAAACAAAGCGGTTAGAGGGGATGCATGTATGCACAGGGAGATTATAAGGTCCACTAAGGGAGACCGATTATCCATATTAAGCCTATCTTTAGGCCTGATGGTGTTGTTGGTTGCCATTGTCGGGATCTCCAATTTTTTATATAACAGGTTCGGAATAACCTATAGCGGTTATATTGCCTTTCTTTTATACATACTTGTGGGCATACTTGTGTATCGGAGAAGAATATTGGAGTACAGCTATTCCCTGGTAGGGAACGAACTGGTCTTTGAAAGTCTGGCAGGGAAACGGAGCCGTGAGATTGCCAGGGTGCCCCTTGACGGGATCATATACTTTTGTCCCTTGACCCATGAAAGGAAGGATACAAATACCAGATACAAGAGCCACCTTATTGCTTTCGGTAGACGATCTGCAGGGGTCTATGTATTGGCCTTTGAAAGGGACAGCAGTGTTCATAGAATAGTCTTTCAGCCGAGCCAGAAACTCATCGGTCTAATTAATAATTCATAGGGTACTTGCACTTTATAGCCTTATCCGGAATAAAATAGTAAAAGCCGGCAATCCTTTAGATAGTCGATAAATAGTATTTGGATAAGGCGGTGCGATGATGATCCGTATAATTGAATGTTGTGTGTGCAAGAGAATGACCAGGGCCAATCTCCTCCTTAGGGGTACCAACATATGCCTTGAATGTGAAAAAAAGATTACGAATCTTGGAAGTAACCATGAGGACTACCCCGGGTTAAAAGAGGGAATAAAGCGGATGCTGTGGCGTGATCAACTGGTATCCAGACCGTGATATGTACACTTACGCTTTATGGGGATGATGGTGTTGACATGCATTTGTTGTACAAGCGTATAAGACAATTATATACCGATAATTGGTCCGACTAAAAGAGGCTTTTGTGGGGTATCGGGCCGGATTATTTTAAAGACTGGAACATGTATGATAAAGATAGTTTTTATGGGAGTGGATAGGGATGAGGGGCTATTTTATTACCTTTGAAGGTCCTGATGGGGCGGGCAAGACCACACAGATAGACCTGTTAAGGGAGTATTTACTGGGCAGGGGCGTGGATGTGGTGGTCACCCGAGAACCGGGAGGTACCCCCATCAGCGAGGCCATAAGGGATATTATCCTGGATACGAACCATGACGAGATGGACCCCCTCACAGAGGCGTATCTATACGCCGCGTCCCGGGCCCAGCATGTAAGCCAATTGATAATTCCTGCGCTTAGACAAGGCAAGACGGTGCTCTGCGATAGGTTTGTTGATTCCAGCATCGCTTATCAGGGGGCCGGCAGGGGGCTTGGAATGAAGATGGTGGAGGAAATCAACAGGGCCGCACTTAGGGGGATCATGCCCGATATAACCTTATTTTTCGATATAGACCCTGAGGTGGGGTTAGTCAGGGGGCGCAAAAGGGACCGGAGCGCGGATAGACTGGAACTGGAGGGTATCGAGTTTCACCGGAATGTGTACGAGGGCTTCTGTATGTTATGCGGTATGTACCCCGAAAGGTTTAGGCGTATCGAAGCGGATGCAGGTATAATGGAAATACATCATCGGATAATTAATGAAATTGGGCAATTGCCTAAGTATGGAAAATAGGATATAATACATATAGAGGTATAAGATGATTATTGTCTAGAGAGTATTATAGTCCTGCCGGGCTTACTTTACGGGTGGTAATCATATAGTGGTAACTATATTTTAGCGTCACAAAAAAAGAAAAGGAGGTATTTCCGGTGAAATTAATTATTGCCGTAGTTCAGGACGAAGATTCCCAAAAGCTTATTTCGAGGCTCATGAAGGCAGGGTATGGAGTCACCAAGCTGGCAACTACAGGGGGTTTTCTAAGAGCGGGAAACACGACATTGCTTATTGGTGTCGACAACGAAAGGCTGGAAAATGCCATGGGAATTATCGAGCATGTATGCAAGAGCCGTAAGCAGGTAGCTACATCACCGACACCCATGGCAGGTGCAACCGGTATGTACGTTCCTTATCCCGTTGAAGTAACGGTGGGGGGCGCTACAGTTTTTGTAGTGAACGTTGAGGAGTTCAGGAAGGTATGAGAATTGAAAAGACCGGCAACCGCCCCGAGGAAGGCCATAGGGCTGGAGGGGCAAAGGGAGCCGGGGGCCCGATTCCGGGCTCCCATGCTAAATCCTTTGACAGCTTCCTAAACGACAGCCAGTATAAATCCATGAACGAAGAATTGATTTTAATGGCGGAGGACATCAAAAAGCAGGGCCAAAGGCTGGCTAACAGAACAAATTTGGGGGAACTGTTGCGTTACAAAAAAATGGTTGCCCAGTTTCTGGATATATCCGTCAGAAAGATGCTGGAGTTTAGGAGGAAGGATTATCTGGACGGTAGCGGGAAGCACCACATTTATGCTCTAGTACAAAAGGTAGATCAAAATCTTGAAGTCCTGACTAGGGAGATATTGGATTCTCAAAGGGATCAGCTGGTGGTGCTAAATTGTATAGATGATATTCGTGGGCTGTTAATGGATTTGATTCTCTAGTCTGGAGAGAGCGGAAATAAAGCAAAATACAATAACCAAGAATGTTTTATCTTTTATGGGCGAAGTAGTGGGTATTTTGATATAGGAGAATTAGATAAAGGGGTAATTAGCAGGGGCGTTAGTTATAAGAGATTACAATTATTGCAACCGCGAAAAGGTTATTTAGCAGAAAGGAGATTCGGCGTTTCCTCCCATGACTAAAGTCACGGGAATTCACGTCAAAATTATGAATACAAATAACATTATTGGACAATTCACCCTTATCAACGGGCTGAGGGCCATGGTTGATAGCGGGAGGATTGTTCATTCTTATATATTCATAGGACCCGAGGGTGTCGGCAAGAAGACCATATCCGGTTTTTTTGCCAAGATGCTCCTGTGCACCGGTGTGGAAAAGCCATGTAACCGGTGTAAATCCTGCCTGCAATTCGATTCGGACAATCAACCGGATCTGATCCGCGTCAAGAGTGACAAGGGCATTATCAGGGTTGATGCCATTAGGGATGTGAGAAGGGATATAGGGATCAAACCCTTTCAGGGCTTAAGAAAGATATATATCATAGAAGATGGGGAAACCATGAACCAATATGCACAGAATGCATTTTTAAAGACCCTGGAGGAGCCTCCAAAACATGCCGTCATCATGATATTGGCGAGCAATTTAACCAGTTTGTTTCCAACCATCGTATCCAGGTGCCAACAGATTAGGGTGCCCGGGCTGTCCACCAAGGAGGTCACGCGGATAATCGAAAGAAAAGCACAAATGCCTCGGGAAGAGGCCCTTGTGTATGGAAAGCTGTCGCAGGGAATTCCGGGCATGGGGTTGAAGCTGGCTGGATCCGATGAATATCGGCAGCTTAGAGAGGAATCTCTGGCAATATTGAATAAGTTGGCAAATAGTTCCTTGGTGGAATCCATGGCTTATATAGATTACTTTTTAGATAATAGGGATAATATTACTGAAATACTGGACATAATCGGGCTTTGGCTCAGGGACGTTCTGATACTGAAGCAAGACGGTTGCAAGGGCGTAATAATTAACTCGGATAAATTATCCAAACTGGAACCCCTGGCGAAAAACTTTACAATCCCTGCTATACAAGATATTATAGGGAATATAGAAGACAGTAAAATGATGTTAAGATCCCATGCAAACTTTCAATTGACCATTGAAAATATGCTGATGAAAATTCAAGGAAGTGGTAAGCATGCAGGAGGTAGTAGGAGTACGGTTTAAAAAAGCCGGTAAAATATATTATTTCAACCCCGACAGTGTTGAACTTAACAAAGGGCAATGTGCTATAGTCGAAACCTCCAGGGGTATCGAATACGGGGAGATCGTAGTGGGCCCTAAGTATGTCTCAGAAGAGGATATCGTATCCCCACTAAAGAAGGTCATCAGGCGGGCTACGGAAGAGGATTCTCAAACTGTGAGGGAAAATCAGACAAAGGAAATAGATGCCTTTGATATATGTGTACAAAAGATAGAAAAACATAACCTGCCCATGAAGCTGGTGGATGTTGAATATACCTTCGATAATAGCAAGGCTATTTTCTACTTCACGGCAGATGGCAGGGTAGATTTTAGAGAGCTGGTCAAGGAACTCGCCTCCATATTCAGGACCCGGATAGAATTAAGGCAGATAGGGGTAAGGGACGAAGCCAAGATGATAGGGGGACTGGGCCCTTGCGGAAGGCCGCTGTGCTGTAAGAGCTTTTTGGGCGAATTTGAGCCGGTATCTATAAGGATGGCCAAGGAACAGAATCTGTCCCTAAATCCTACCAAGATATCGGGTATATGCGGCCGACTCATGTGCTGCCTAAAGTATGAACAGAGCTATTACGAAGAGGTACGAAAGCGAATGCCCAGGGTGAACAGGGAGATCATTACACCGCAAGGCATTGGGACGGTAATCAGTTCCAATGTACTCACCGGAAGGGTCAGGGCGAAGGTGATTCAAAGCGACGGTACCCCGGCTATATTTGATTTTGCTCTTGGGGAGATAAAGTATTTAAACGGAAAGAGCTACGAGGATTTTGATGAGGTTGTGGACGAATCGAAGGGCAACTTGGCCCCTTTACTGGATGAATAGCCGTATAAGATACCGCATGTTAAAAGTTTGTTAAAAGGCCTTGCTTTTTTTGCCCGGGGTGGTAGAATAATAAGGGTGTTAAAAGTGACACCTTATGTTAGGGGTTTAAGGCGAGGAGGTGACTTGATATGGCTTATTTTATCAATGATGAGTGTATTGCATGCGGTGTCTGTGAGGCAGAATGCCCGACAGAGGCTATATCACCGGGGGATGACATCTATGTAATTGATGCAGACGCATGCATTGATTGTGGGGCTTGTGCAGATGTCTGCCCAGTGGACGCACCCCAACCGGCATAATACATAGGGAATTTATAGATGATTTTTGTGTACAGGCTGTTAACAAATTAACGTTAACAGCTTTTCTTTTCGTGACGATACTGAGCGTTCAATAGCCATTACCGACATATTTGACGGGCATAGTGCATTAATTCAATATAGAATAAGGCGTTGAAATTAATATGGGATAAAGGTTTTTCGTGCAACACATATAGTAGAAAAGTCCCATATTATATTGATGGGGTATTTTTTCATGGTTTGGGGAGGAATTCGTAAAAAAATAGCGAATGAATATAGTGTGGTACATATTATGTATAGTAGAAATTATGTTAAAAAGGGTGGTTTGGAATGTTTAGGAGGTTTCTGGCAATTGTAGTAGGCATCATGGTTTGTATCAACCTATTATGGATTCCGCCGATATATGGGGCAGGTGATACCAGCCTGATTCGGGTAAAATTGTCATCTATGGGTTCGCCCAAGAGCGTAAATGTCTATGTAGACGGTTACTATGGTGTGCCCCAAATTGACAAGAGCAACCTTCTAACTAAGGGTAACTACACAGTGCGTATCGAATCAGGAAAATTGGTATTAGACGACAAGACCGGCTCTAAAACGGTATCAACGGTTTTAGGCAGCGGCTTTACCTTTAAACGATATAAGGGGGCAGACCCCAACCATATCAAGGTGGGAACCTTTAACTACCAGGGGGATATGCAGGTACGCCTGAGCGGCAGTTCCATTGAAATTATAAACCATATCCATTTGGAAACCTATCTTTATGGCGTGGTGCCCCATGAGGTAAGCAACAGCTGGCCAATCGAGGTCCAAAAGGCGCAGGCTGTGGCGGCCCGTACATATGTCATGGGTAAAAGAAATGCAGGCGCCGCCTATGATGTGGTTGATACAACCACCGATCAGGTGTATAGGGGCTATAATACGAGCTATACAAATTCAATCAAAGCCGTTAATGATACCTTCGGGAAGGTCCTAAAATACGGTAGCGGCTATGCCGGTACTTTTTATTCCTCCAGTAACGGCGGGATGATCGAGTCCTCAAAGAACTTATGGGGAACGGACTTGGCCTATTGTCGTGTAAAGGAAGACCCCTACGATATCAAAAATGAAAGCAATAAAAATCGTAGCTGGACTGTCACCTATAAGAAAAAGCCCGTTGATTCGGGTCTTCTGTCCAGGCTGAACTTTGTAAGTGCCCTAAAGGATAAGGGCCTGAAGGAAGCGGATATAGAAAACTTGGAGATTAGAGAATTTAGTTTTGATTACAACAGCAGTACCAGGGTCGATAAGGGAAAGATTATCCTGGCGATGAATAAAAAATCGGATAAAAAGGATATCCCCGAGGAGACTCCCCCGGAAGAGGAAGATGCTCCGGAGGAGATACTCATTACTATCCCTCTGGCCAAGGCCAATATTCGCTCCATCCTTGACCTAAACAGTCTTTTATTTAAGGTGCAGGCCAAGGATAACAACTTTATCTTTAGGGGCAGCGGCTGGGGCCATGGTATAGGTATGAGCCAATATGGCGCACAACAGATGGCCAAGGAAGGGAAAAAATATAAGGAAATTCTAAACTTTTATTATCCCGGCACCAAGCTTGCCGATCTTGGTATCGAAGCGGATAGGGGTGGGGATCCAAGACCGGATCCAAAGCCAGACCCGAAACCGGATCCAAAGCCGGATCCGAAACCAGACCCGAAACCGGATCCCAAGCCCGGCGACGGAGGCAAGCAGCAACTTGGAAGGGTTAATGTATCCACCAGCCTCAATGTACGGCAGGGAGCGGGAACGGGTTACAAGAAAATAGGAAGCCTCTATAAAGGGGATAAAGTTGAGATATTGGATCGAAGCGGCGCCTGGTACAAGGTTAAAAAGGGTAGCCTTCAGGGATTTGTCCATGGCGATTATATTGTAATAGAGGATACGGGGCAATCATCTCCACCGCCCACGCCTGGGACGGATCCAAACCCGGGTACAACGGATCCGGCACCGCCACCTTCGGATGACAGGCGCTATGGAATAGTAACTGCATCGGCACTTAACGTAAGGAGTGGACCCAGCACAAAGAATCATATTGTGGGCATGGTGGTCAAAGGAGCGAAACTTACTATACTGGGAACCCAGGGGGATTGGTACAGGATAAGCTTAAACGGTAAGGATGCCTATGTACACGGAAATTATGTCAAACTTGAGACTTCTTCCGGCACAACGCCACCACCGTCTGCCACTGTGATAGGTAAGGCCACGGTAACGGCATCCAGCTTAAACGTAAGAAATGGAGCCGGCACCGGCAACAAGATCCTGGGGAGCCTGGCCAAGGGCAAACAGGTTGAACTATTGGAGAAGAAGGGCGCTTGGTACAAGATAAAGTACGGCAGCGGAACGGGATATGTCCATGGGGATTACTTAAAGCTTAGCAGTTCAAATACCACAAATCCCACATCCCCGTCAACACCACCGTCTACTGCAGTGATAGGCAAGGCTACGGTAACGGCATCCAGCTTAAACGTAAGAAATGGGGCCGGCACCGGCAACAAGATCCTGGGGAGCCTGGCCAAGGGCAAACGGGTTGAACTGCTGGAGAAGAAGGGCGCTTGGTACAAGATAAAGTACGGAAGCGGAACAGGTTACGTACACGGAGATTATTTGAAACTCGTATCCGGCGGTGAAAGCGACAGAGGAACAGAACAACGTACCGGGACCGTAACTGCATCGTCATTGAATGTAAGGACCGGTCCGGGGACAAACTATTCGAGGGTAGGATTGTTGTATCGCGGGGCCAAGGTATCCATTACAGGCGAAAGTGGCGCATGGTACAAGATTAAGAGCGGCTCTGTAAGCGGGTATGTATCGAAATCCTATATCAAGTGATTATGAACAGCTAAAATATAAAGGCTTCTGCAGCGGGAAAACCGTTGCAGAAGCCTTTATCCTATGATGCGTCTATTTGATACGATTATTCTGTAACTTTATCATATAAAAATTCATGTAATAGTTCCGTATTGGTGTCCAGATCCGGTACATATACCGCCATGCCCCTTATGGTCTGGCTTTTATAGGTATCCTTGGCCGGAACCCTGTACTGATAAATTCTTTTATCCTTTATGGTCAATACCGAGGTCCCTAGGCTTATGATCTCGGATGCTGTAATATTGGTATCGGTATAGGGAATGAGGGAGGCTACCAGATCAGGTAACTTCATTGGATTGATGGATTTCATCTTGTTGAACATCTGGACCATTACCCTTCTCTGTCTTTCGGTACGTTCCGAATCACCGTCGCCAACCTTTCTTATTCTGGAATAAGCTACAGCCTGCTTGCCGTTTAGAGTCTGGGACCCCGCTTGGGTTATATGTGGGGAGGTTCTCTTTTGTTTATCCAATTCGTTTAGCTCATTTATGACGGAATTGATAAATTTGATTTCCTTCTGCTTTACATCGATTTCAACGCCGTCTAAGGCATTAATAATCTCTTCCAGACCAAAGAAATCCACACTCACGTAGCGGGTTAGATTTAGATTAAAGTTTTGATTGATAGTTCGCATGGCCAGCATAGGACCTCCAAAGGAATAGGCGGCATTGATTCTGTTATCCTTTCTGTCGGGTATGGGCACGTACAGATCCCTCATAAGGGAAGCCAATTTTAATTGGCCGTTTTCCTTGTCCACTGTGGCTATCATGATGGCGTCTGATCGGCCATTCTCATTGCGGTTGCGTCTGTCGGTACCCAGTAAAAGAATATTTATGACGTTGGTATCCCCCTCCATAGGAGCCCCTTCCGGTATACCGAACTCTTTGGGATCTTCGTCCCAAGCGGCGGGATTATCCCCGGCTAAGAGTTTGTCCGCATCCGATAAAGCCCCTATAATTTTATATACATAGCCTCCAATTCCCACCAGGATTATCAGCAAAACAGCCAATACCCCCACTAACACTTTTTTCATATCAATTCCTCCATTTAGCCTAACGTTGTATTCATTAATTAATCATTATCAACCCGATGATTTCAGAATCATATGTTTCAACGGGACGAGTTACTCTTATTCACCACCTATATCTAATGAAAATAGGCTCGCCATATACATAGGCAGGGGTATTTGCCGTCCCGTTATATTATTCTACAAAAACCTACACCCGTCAATAGATTGTAATACACTTAATAATATGATTTTCATCCATAAAGCTTGTTAGCCTTGGAAACTAAGCGATTGGGATATTATTCTTCAAATTTTAATTATACACCCAATATAATATGTATATCTGACATGGGGTGTCTTCTGGGATCTTCTTTAGAGTATGCATCCGGCGGGAAAAAGGTGTTGTTGGCATTAGAGGGGTTATATGGATCTGCTGCGCGAAAACTAAAAATTATCTTAGCGATAATTGAAATGGGCTTACGCAATTTCATTATTGCAAATTTTATAGTTGAAGTTGTTTACCTATAAAACCAGTATTTGTGTTATAATTTCACAAAAGCGGTTTGGAAGGTTGAGATAAATTTGATGGATAAGGCTAAGAGACACGCTTGGATATTGCCTATACTTTGGATGGGGGTTATATTTATATTCTCCCATCAGGCCGGGGAAGAATCGGCGGGACTCAGCGGGGGAGTGACGCAGGTTATATTAACCTTCGCGGAAGGGATAGGTATCAGGCTGGATGAGGTGCGGTTTCACGGTATTGTACGGGTGATGGGGCATTTTATCATATTCTTCGTATTGGGACAATTGTGGTATATAACGCTCCGAATCCGGGGTAAATCGCCTAATCATGCGTCCATAATCGCATTTTTACTCTGTATAGGGTACGCTTTTTTTGATGAATTGCACCAATATTTTGTCCCCGGTAGGGCCTGCGAACTTAGCGATGTTCTGGTAGACGGCGCAGGGGCGGGGGTCGCAATTATAATCGGATGGCTGACACAGTTCTCAGGGAGGGAAAAAGCTGCTTAAAGTCCGTGTTTATAAGATGGGGGATAGGGTATTACTTTATATATGGATAAACAATAGGTCAACTAAATTTATCGGTATGAAAATTGCAATGATTCTGTGCATTTTCATGGTGATAAATTTCATATATATGTTATGAATAAGACCTACCATGTGATGCAATTGCCAATGCAATTGCTTTCGATGTTTTAACGCGGGAAGTTTATCGTAAAACATATAGTTGGAGTTGTTTATCTATATAACGCCGTTTTTCCGGGAGGGGTAAGTGCATGGATAATATGCTGTTTTTTATTACTGTTTTTTTACAAGGGGTGGCATCCTTTCTGTCCCCTTGCGTATTGCCTTTGATACCGGCTTATCTTACCTATATGACCGGGCAATCCATAGATATAATGTTAAGAGATAGGAGGGCCCACCGGACGCTGGTAATTAATTCATTGGCCTTTATCTTGGGATTCTCCTTGGTTTTTGTTCTGCTTGGCATAATAGCCACTTCATTGGGAAGATTTTTGCAGGCTAATAAGGATACCATCAGGAAGGTCAGCGGGGTTCTTATAATATTCTTTGGACTGTTTCATACCGGACTTATACCTGTGAGATTCCTAAACTACGAAAGAAGATTGAATATAAAAAGTGGTCATCCCGGCCTTTTATCCTCATTTTTAATAGGGGTGGGGTTTAGTTTTGGATGGTCCCCCTGCATTGGACCCATATTGACGTCGGTTTATATAATGGCCAGCCAGGCTGATACCCTATTTATCGGGATGATGCTGCTGGTTGTATATGCTATGGGCCTGGGATTTCCCTTCTTTCTTATGGCGGCGGGACTGAAATACTTTTGGAAATACATCCAAAAGCTGAACAGGCATATGGATAAGGTAAAGATAATAAGCGGGGTTTTGCTCGTAATAGTAGGCGTAATGATCTACTTTAATGCCTTCTATTATTTAATTCCATAACTTGGATGCCCTACGGCAGATACCTTATTTTAGCTTTTTATCGCATATTAAAAGAGTCAGAAAGAGTAGGTGTACAAGATGAAGAAAATCGCGAAATCGACATTGGTCCTGGTCATATTTCTCGTTCTTATATTGATGATATCCGCATGTCAGCGAAATGATGCAAAGACGCCCGACAATAGCGACATGACCCTGGAAGAGAATGTGGATTATGTTAGGATAGATAAGCCATCCGTGGACTTCGAATTGGAGGATCTGGATGGAAACACCATAAAGCTCTCCGATTATAAGGGGCAGTTGGTCTTCTTAAATTTTTGGGGTACTTGGTGTCCCCCCTGTAGAAAGGAGATGCCCCATTTCGAGTCGATCCATAAGCAATTTGGAGACAAGGGCACAAAAATATTGGCTGTCAGTTCTACCCAGGTGGAATTACAGGGGGGGAATGATAGCGATAGGGCCAAGAACCAAGTCCAATCCTTTATAGACGACGGCGGCTTTACCTTTCCCATTCCGCTGGATTCGGGCAACGAGGTATTTGAAGAGTATAATAAAATATTTCCCGTGATAGGGATTCCCATAACCTATATGATTGACAAGGAAGGTATTATCCGCTATGTTTTACCCGGGGCCTTTCGAGACGAGGATCATATCAAGGCGTTTATGGCGTTGTTGGATCAGGAATAATACCCGGAGTAAACTATAAAGCCCTTGGGCCCGGGCCTTAATTAAAGGATGATAATGAATATGAGAGTCGAAATAAAGGAACATGAAAGGGTAGATGATCTGGACCTGAAGGGACTAAAAATTATTCAGGACCCCAACATGTTCTGCTTCGGTATGGATGCGGTGCTCCTGTCCCACTTTGCCAAGGCACGATCCGGCGAAAGGGTGGTGGATTTGGGCACCGGAACCGGGGTTATACCCATATTGATGTCGGGAAAAAGCGAGGATACCCAATTTTATGGGGTGGAAATACAGGCTTCCATGGCAGATATGGCCAGGCGCAGCGTTATGCTGAACAGCCTGGAGGATAGAATTCGGATTGTAGAGGGGGACCTAAAGGAGTCCCCTAATTATTTGGGGTCGGGTGAATACCAGCTGGTGACCGCCAATCCGCCATATAAAAAGATGGGTACCGGTATAATAAATCCCAATAATGCCAAGGCTGTGGCCCGTCATGAACTCAAATGTAACTTAGACGATGTCTTAAAGGCAGCTTCCGGCTTGTTGGCTTGGGGTGGAAGGCTATCCATGATCCACAGGCCGGAGAGAATGATTGAGATTCTGTCCGGTATGAGACTCCACGGTCTGGAACCCAAAGTAATCCGCCTGGTCTACCCTAATCTGAGAAAGCCCCCCAACATGCTGCTCATCGAGGCTGTCTTAGGGGGAAGACCGCACCTTGTATGGATGCCCCCCCTCATAGTATACGAACCCGGCGGGGAATTTACCTCCGAACTTATGCGGATATATTACGGGGATAAAGAGCGGCAAGCCTTTTAAAGGGGACGGACTATAGCTTTCTGGACAGGCATTGAACGATTAAAATATCGGGAATTGGAGGGATTGATGACATAATGGGTAAAGGGACATTATATCTATGCGCTACACCCATCGGCAACTTAGAAGATATAACCCTAAGGGTTATAAGGGCCTTAGGGGAAGCCGACTATATCATAGCCGAGGATACTCGACACACATTAAAACTGTTAAACCACCTTAACATCACCAAGCCCCTTATCAGCTATCATAAATACAGCGATATGAAAAGGGCGGAAGAGATACTCTCCCTATTGGAGGCGGGCAACGAGATCGCGTTGGTATCCGATGCGGGCATGCCCGGAATTTCGGATCCCGGAGAGGATCTGGTAAGGCTGGCCTACGAACGGGATATTCCCGTTACCATATTGCCCGGAGCCACTGCCGGCTTGTCTGCACTAGTGCTTTCCGGGTTGCCGGGGGGCAGATTTGTATTTGAGGGGTTTTTGCCCAGAGGGAAAAAGGAAGCGGAAAGGATCCTCGCCTTGCTCCAATCCGAAGAGCGCACTACTATATTATATGAAGCCCCCCACCGGCTGATGGGCACACTGAACGAACTGTACAAGGCGCTGGGGGACAGGAGGATCTCTGTTGTAAGGGAGCTGACCAAAATCCATGAAGAGGTCCTGCGGTTTTCATTAAAGGAGGCCATAGAGCATTTTAGTATTAATAAGCCCAGGGGCGAATTTGTACTGGTGGTAGAGGGGAAGGAGGATCGGGGAGAGGATAACGCATTTGATAATATCTCCATAAGGGATCATATACTGGAGTATATGGAAGCGGGTATGGTTAAAAAAGCGGCTGTTAGACAGGTGGCCGAAGACCGCAGCCTACCTAAAAGCCAAGTATACCGACATTCCATAGACCTCCCTTTAAAGGTCGGGGATTGATTAGGCTCGGCTTAGATAAAAAAGAAAAAAGGCGACTCATAATTTATCGCCTCTTTCGCATCATTAATCATTTAGGCAATCGCCATGGCAATTGCAGCATATTAATATAATAGTCAAAATCAGGTGAAATTGTTCTGGTGCGCATCGGCGCCGAGGAGCAATTTACCTGTTGATTAATTCAGCTAAACAGTTCTTGCAAACGTTCTTGCCTTTATAATCAAAGACATCCCTTGCATCATCACAGAAAATACATGCAGGCTGGTACTTTTTAAGAATGATATGCTCACCATCTACGTAAATTTCCAGGGCGTCCTTTTCTGCGATATTTAGAGTTCTTCTCAGTTCGATGGGTATGACTATTCTTCCTAGCTCGTCTACTTTTCTGACAATTCCTGTGGACTTCATTAGCTTTTCCCCCCTCTACTTACAATATTCGACAAAGACCCATTGGTATATTACCAATAATTCCAATTAAAGTCAACCCTTTTTTTAACCATTTTTTAGAATTTGTGTTCTATGGGTGCTATCCGTTCATAAGTTTTAATAGTAGGAGTATTGCAAAAGAAATGGGGGGCCATAATTGGTAAATGTAGTATGGATTCTGCTGATCTTCATAGGCTTTGTATCCTCATTGGTATTCGGCAACCTAGAGCATAGCACTCAATCGGCTTTGGATGGGGCTAAGCATGCAGTGGAATTATGCATTGGGTTATCGGGGGTGTACGCCCTGTGGTTGGGACTCATGAAGGTTGCCGAAAAATCAGGATTGGTGGAGGTCATATCTAAAAGGATGAAGGGACTGATGTCCGTATTATTTCCCGGCATACCCCCCGGACATAGGGCTATGGGGGCCATGACCATGAATATCATCGCCAATATGTTAGGGCTTGGGAATGCGGCTACCCCTTTTGGTATAAAGGCAATGCATGAACTTCAGAGCATAAACAGGTATAAGGATACAGCTACCCATGATATGTGCATGTTTCTGATTATAAATACTTCGTCGGTCCAGCTGATCCCTGCTACCGTGATTGCTCTTCGAAGTGCCGCCGGTTCTATGAATCCCGCGGAAATCATAGGCACCAGCCTCATAGCCACTACCTGTTCTACCCTGGCCGGAATTATTGCCGCAAAGATGCTAAAGGGGAGCTATACGGTCCATAAAAGCAACGATCGCACCGGACGGGGGGTCTGATTTATGATAGAATTTATAAGAATATTGTCTGTTATTGCTATACCCGGGTTTATAGTTTTAGTACTGGGTTACGGGCACATAAAGAGGATAAACGTATACGACACCTTTATTGAAGGTGCAAAGGAGGGGCTATCCACGGTGATACGGATATTTCCGTATATGGTGGCAATGTTCGTAGCCATAGGGATCTTTCGATCTTCGGGAGCTATGGATATTCTGGTAAAGGTGTTGTCCCCGCTTACGGGGCTTATAGGAATACCCGGGGAAATTCTGCCCCTGGCCTTTATGAGACCGGTATCCGGCATAGCATCACTGGGCATTCTGGGCGAGCTGTACAGGACCCATGGCCCTGATTCTTTTATAGGGAGACTTGCTTCCACCGTGATGGGGTCTACCGAAACCATATTCTATACCCTATCTATATATTTTGGAGCCGTAGGCATAAAGAGGATGCGCTATACACTGTGGGGAGCGCTATTAGCGGATTTGGTCGGTCTGCTGGCTTCTGTGATAATATGTACCATCGTATTTGGAGGGGGAAAGTAGCACCATTTATATGGAATTTGTCGACTTATAGGTGGGCTTATGCTAATATATATAGATAAACAATACGAAAACTAAATTTATCGGCATGAGAATTGCAAGGGTTTTATGCAATTTCATGGTGTTAAATTTTATAGTTGTAGTTGTTTATCCATATGTGATGCAATTGTCGATGCTGTTGCTTCCGGTATTATAAAGGGTATTAAACACGGACTTTTACGAGGAGGACTTTATGAAGATTAGTGTATATCCAACTTGCGATTATGTTGAGGATAGGGATATCAAAGATAGAATCGTGGTAGTTATAGACGTGCTCAGGGCGACCAGTACCATCATTACCGCCTTGTACAACGGCTGCAAGGAAATTATACCCACCGCTGATATAGAGGATGCCGTAAATATCTCCAAGAACTATGAAAAGGATACATTTATCCTAGGCGGTGAAAGAAATGCCGTAAAGATAGAGGGCTTTCATCTCTCCAACTCCCCCTGCGAATACAGCAGGGAACAGGTTGAAAACAAAACCGTTCTTATTACTACCACCAACGGGACCAAGGCTATCACCAGGGCTGTGGATGCCAAGGAAGTGGTACTGGCATCGTTTATCAATATCTCTGCCGTATACGAATATGCTGCCGCTGTGGGCAAGGATATTTCAATTATCTGCGCAGGTACCCTGGGAAGGTTTTCGGCGGATGATGTACTTGTAGCAGGGGCCTTGATAAGGGGTTTGGAAAACAGGGGTCTATCCTTAGAGTTGGATGATCTGGGAATGGTCGCGAAAAACATGTACGACAGTTCGAAGGATGATCTGCATGGGGCGCTATCTAATACCCTACACTATTCGATACTCAAGAATCTGGGGCTCCAAGGGGATTTAGACGACTGCTTAACGCTGGATACCGCTCCTATCGTGCCCATATATTCCGACGGGATCGTGAGGGCTTGGCATATAAGTATATGATAAAAAGGCTGCTCATTTAGCAGCTTTTGTTATTTGTGGGGGATTATGCAGATCGGAGAAAAATATATAGCGACGAAAAATTGAAACCTGATGAAATATCCTATACAATAGCAATATATATAATTTGATTTGATGCGGTGTAACCATATAATCCAATGGGATGTGCAGGTTCATCAAGTACCGATTAAACATATAGGGGAACCGGCACAACAGGAAATTTAGCATTTAACTATATATGTTACGAAAAAGACCTTTCATTGTAAAATCGGCTAAGTTATCCGATTTTGCGTTAAAATAATGTATTTTTCGTAACATACGAATTAAGGATAATGTTTTACGACACCTGTGTTCCAATGTAGAATGTTTGCCGTAAAACAAATAGGGAGGAGACTATATATGAGCGGTAAGGGTAAATGGTGGGAGGATCATAACTGGCGACTTGTACAAACCAATTTGAGGGAAATCGATATGGCCGATATAGACGCAAAGCGATACGTGGCCGACCTGGAATCCTTCAATGCGACTGTCGTCATGATAAATACATCCGGCATCATAGCGAGCTATAAGACGAAATTGCCTTTTCACTATCAAAGTCCATATCTTACGGGGGACAGCCTTAAAGATATTATAGCAGAGTGTCATAGGGCGGGGATAAGGGTTATAGCCAGAACCGATTTTTCCAAGGTCAGAAGGCAAATTTATGAGATGTATCCAAATTGGGCCTTTGTAGATAAGGATGGGGACATCGTAGATTACGGCGGGGATGTCCATGTATGCATAAACAGCGATTACCAACAAAAATATGCTTTTGAGATTATACGGGAGACCCTGGAGGAGCTGGACGTAGACGGCATTTTCTTCAACATGGGGGGCTATGTATCCTTTGATTACAGCCAAAACTACCATGGTATCTGCCAGTGCCTAGGTTGCCAAAAAAGATTTGGCGAAATGTATGGTCTGCCCCTTCCCAAAAAGGAGGATATGGACGATCCCGTGTACAAGAAATACCTCTTATTTAAACAGGAAACCATGGATAAATTTCATAAAAGGCTGTTCAAGTTTATAAAATCCATAGACCCCGATATTTTGATAAACCAGGACACATACACGGAGAAGAGCGGTTTCATTCGCCAGGAATCCAATACGGCCCTGGATCGCCCCTTGCCCCATTGGCAATACAGCGGTTCTGAGAACACCAAGTGGGTCCGCGGCTCGTTTCCCGGATTTATTTCCACCAACACCACTGTGGACTTTATAGACTTTCCCACAAGGCATGTTTCAGTATCGCCGTATCAGCAGGAATTGAGGCTGTACCAGAGCCTTGCCAACGGCGGGGCCGTAGACTACTATCTGATAGGCAGATTGGATAACCACAGCGATAAATCCGGCTACGAGGGAATACGTCGGGCGTTTGACTTCCACAAGGACAACGAAGATCATTATAAGGATCTGCACGGGGATTGTGACACCGTTATATTAACTGAACCCCATTGGGGAGGTCAGGGCCCGGGGGATATGGCGGAATTTTTCGGACTGTATCGTGTGCTTGCGGAGACCCACAAGCTTTTTGATGTGATGTTCATTCCCCAGGTTAAGGAGGCGGGCCTGTCAAAGTATAAGAACGTCATCCTGCCCAACGTTGACCGAATAGACGATGAAACGGCAAGGATCTTAGACGATTTTGTTGCTCAAGGGAACACCCTGCTTGCTACCGGTAAGACCTCATTTACCGACGGAAATTATGAAGCCCGGGATAGGGCCGCACTGGAATGTCTGGGGATAGGGTCCGGGTTTGTAGCAAGAGATGCCCGAGGTGCCTACTTTATGGTCGGAGATGACAAAGAATTTCCCGGATTTTCGGAGCATGAATGCGAACTGGTAAGCATCGATGGGGATTACTTCTATGTGGAATACGAAGAGGGCGCAGAAAAACACATGAGACTGCTTCCGCCGCAGCCATACGGACCGCCGGAGCGCTGTTACCCCCTCTATGAGAGCGTAGATCGTCCTGCCGCGGCTGTGAATTCCTTTGGAAAAGGAAAGGCGATCCACATACCGTGGTTGCCGGGCAGATACTTCCATCGCCAGGGATATATCAATACGTTTTGGTTTTTGACCGATGTCTATGAAAGGCTTATGGGCATACGGTCTATAGAAGGGAATATTCCCCCTACCGTAGAGGCGACCCTTTTAAGGAGTAGAGACGGCGGGAAACGAATATTTCACCTTATCAACAACAACGGTCATTATGGAAACAGCTTTTTTAAACCCACCCCTATATATGATATTGAATGCAGGATACCCGTTTCCAGGGAGCCGGATTCGGTATCCAGCCTAAACAAAGGCAAGATCTTGGATTATTCTTGGGAGGAGGGCTGCCTGACCCTCAGGCTGGAGAAACTGGATTGCTTTGAGGCAGTATTGATAGATTAAAGAGTTGTGCCGGTGGAATATGTTTTGGTAATGGCTGTTGACAAGAGAATGGCTGCACTGAAATGATTGCACTGAACTGAAGAAAATCACAATTTGGAGGGATTTTAATGGAAAGGGAATTAAGTCAATTAAACCCCGGGTATAGGATTTTGTTAGGGCCGGGGCCCGTGGAAACGTCCCCCAGGGTACTGAGGGCAATGTCTGCCAATATGCTTGGGCATTTGGATCATCAGTTCCTGGAAATCATGAATGACACCATGGAGCTGCTTAGAAGGGTATTTCAGACAAAGAACAAGCTGACCCTGCCTATGTCGGGAACCGGGAGCGCAGGGATGGAAACCGTGATGGTCAACCTCATTGAGCCAGGGGACAATGCCATTGTCTGCGTAAATGGGGTATTCGGACAGAGGATGCGCGATGTAGCGGAAAGATGCGGAGCCAATGTCTACAGCGTTGAAGCACCCTTCGGACAGCCCATAGACCCCTCGGATATAAGGAAAGCGGCGGAGAAGGTCGGGGAAGTTAGACTCATTTCGGTAGTCCATGCGGAGACCTCAACGGGTATCTTACAGCCCCTTCCCGAGATTTCTGAAATAGCCAGGGAATACGACGCATTGTTCGTTGTGGATGCTGTGACCTCCCTGGGCGGGATAGAGCTTAAAGTGGACGATTGGGGGATAGATGCCTGTTATAGCGGAACGCAAAAGGCTCTCAGCTGTCCTCCGGGATTATCCCCGGTGACCATAAGCCCTAAGGCAGAAAAGGTCATAGCCGAAAGGAAGTCCAAAGTAAGCAGCTGGTATTTGGATCTCAGCATGATACAAAACTATTGGGGGCAGGAGCGGGTATACCACCATACAGCTCCCATAAATATGATCTACGGCCTTAGAGAGGCGCTGCAGATAGTAATGGAAGAGGGACTTGAGGGGAGATTCAAAAGGCATAAGCAAAATTCCGATGCCTTTATAAGCGGTATAGAGGCCATGGGTCTTTCCATGGTAGCCCCCGTCGGATTTAGATTGCCTACCCTAAATGCCGTAATGATACCCGAGAACGTGGACGACCTTAAAGCCAGAAATCATCTTCTAGAAAAGTACGGTATAGAGATCGGCGGAGGATTGGGAGATTTTAAGGGAAAGGCATGGAGGATAGGATTTATGGGCGAATCCTCAAGAAGAAACAACGTAGTATTGCTCTTGGCCGCATTGGCTGACGCCATGGGCTTGCAAGGGCATAGGGTGGATGTCGGCGCGGCTGTTGAAGCTGCTCTGAAGGTATATAACGGTTAAATATTTTGAGCTATAGAAGTATTGGAGAATGCTTGGATAAAGCATTCTCTCTTTATAAAATGAAATTCAGATCGATGGGGGGACGTATGAGCATATGAGCATTGATTCTCATCCGTGGTACAAGAGGGTAACAAGATGGGGGCAGACCAATCTGACGGAGGACGACCCTGCGCGGAATAATATTGAATTTTGGAAAGAGCAGTGGCGGAGAACCCGCGTCCAAGGCGTCATTGTCAACTGCGGCGGTATCGTTACGTATTATAAGACGGATTTTAAAGAGCAATACTTAGCATCGGGGCTCGGTGACAGGGATTATTTTAAGGATTTTTTAGACGCCGCCACCGACCAGGGGCTTGTGGTCGTAGCCCGAATGGATACCAACAGGGCCACCAAGGCTTTTTATGAGGGCCACCCCGATTGGTTTTGCGTTGATAGGGACAAAAACCCCGTCATCCGCCAAAAGCGGTACGTCGCATGCGTCAACAGCGGTTACTTTAGCGAATATCTTCCTGCCCTAATCACCGAGATCATAGAGAAGTACAGGCCGGCCGGTTTTGCAGAAAACAGCTGGAGCGGCCTTGGAAAAGATGAAATCTGCTATTGTGATAATTGCAGGGAATTGTTTTTAGATACTGCTGGATACGGACTCCCCGAAAAGGTTGACTGGGAAGATCCCATATACCGGGAATGGATACGATGGAACTATGAGCGCAGAAACGAGAACTGGGACTTTCTAAACGAAATTACCACCAGGATAGGGGGTGAGGACTGCTATTATTGCGGTATGATCCATGCCGATCCCACCAATCCCGGGGGAAGGTTTGTGGATATAAAGGAGCTCTGCAAGAGGTCTAAAATAATATTTACCGACCACCAATCTCGGGATCCCCTAAATGGGTTCGAACAGAGTTACGTAAATGGGCTGCTCCTACGGTTTGCCGGTCATGAAGAGACTGTAGTACCCCAATCTACGGCATATTATGTTCGCGGCGACAGGACCTTTCGATTAAGTGCCGTCCCGCCCAACGAGCCTAACCTGTGGATGATTTCCGGCGGCGCCGGCGGTATTTCGCCTTGGTTTCACCATATAAGCGGCGCTAAATATGACAGGCGGCAATTTGAGCATCCGATACCGTATTACAATTGGCATGAAGCCAATGAAAAATACCTGTATAATCGTACTTCCCTGGCAAACGTGGGGATTGTATGGAACCAAACCAATGCGGATTTCTATGGCAGAGATGATGTATACGAGCGGGTTTCCCTGCCCTGGAGCGGTTATATATCTGCGCTGGTACAATGGCGTATACCATTTATCCCCGTTAACGCCGCCGATATCGGGAGGTATTCACATCGGATAAAGACACTGGTTTTACCCGATGTAGCCATTCTCAGCGACAGCCAGATTGATGATCTTTGCAGCTTTATTGAAGGCGGAGGCAACATAGTGATAACCGGTATTACCGCTACCTTAGACGGCGACGGTCTGCCGTCTAAGACCAAGAGGCTGTGGGAGATACTGGGCATAGAGTTCACCGGAGAGACGGAGGGCGCATTTCGCAGACAGCCCAGTGACTGGGAGTATCCCCATGCCCATACCTATATCCATCTCCCCGAGGAGCGGCATGAACTACTTACGGGATTTGAGGAGACCGACATCATCGGGTTTGGGGGCGGGCTCAACATTGTAAAAAGCCATGGTTCCCTCAGGTCCATCAGCGGCTATATAATGCCATTTCCGATTTTTCCTCCCGAATTCAGCTGGATCAGGGAAGTCCGTGAGGACTTGCCGACCGTCCTTGCGGGAAAGCTGGCCACGGGCTCTCGGGTTGTATACTTCCCTGCCGATATAGACAGATGCTTCGGCCGGGAAAGGTTGCCGGATCACGGAAGGCTCCTCGCAAACGCCGTTCAATGGGCAGCGGGGGATACCTTCACCCTAAAGGTGGAGTCTAAAGGGCTCATTATCGTCCATCCATACCGGCAGGAGGACCGCTACCTGTTGCATCTGGTGAACCTAAGCGGGTGTAACCAAAATCCTGGGTATTGTACCGAAACCTATCCCATAGAGGACGTTAAGGTCAGGATGCCCGTTGATTCTGGTATAGAAAAGGTCAGGCTCCTAGCGGGCCAAAAGGAAATACCCTTCGAGGTTTCTGACGGACATGTGATATTTACGATTGACCGCATCGAAGAATTTGAGCTGGCGGTGTTGGAGGGCAAATGATCTTAAAACCGGAAACGCGTACGGGGCAGATCATTTTCCAGAGGTTACGGGATATGGTCCGCCGGATAAAATTTAATTAAAATCCCGCCAAGATTGTTGACATTAGCGGGTATATTGACTATATTGTTATAAAGGTTAATCTTCACATCAGAACCATTAATGATTTGATGATACCCCAAACGCTATGAAGGGAAGAGTAGAACAAGGGAATCGTTTAAAAGAGAGCCGGGCGGGTGAAAGCCGGCAGCGAAGAATTTGTTTGAAGATGGCCCCGGAGCGGAGGTGCTGAAGTATGAGTAGGCAGCTACGGATGATTTCGTTATTGAATCCGGCGATGATGGTCGCTTATTGAGGCCTTTTTTAAAGGCGAATTAGGGTGGTACCGCGATGGAATACCCCTCGTCCCTATATGGAACGAGGGGTTTTTTATATGGTGGGATCATCCGTTACGCCAAGTGGGGTTAATCGTATGGACAACGACCTTTAGGGGATATGCTATAGGTATGACAGCCTTTGTAATGAAAGGTCTTTTTACTAATACATGTGGCATAGCCCATAGAATCGGGAGCCATAGACCGTCGTTGTAGAACCGATGATTATTTTAAGTTGTTGCAAAATCGAGAATTATTTTAATTAGAAAGGATGATAAGGATGAAGGATAATAAAACCTTTTATATCACCACCCCCATATATTATCCCAGCGACAAGCTGCATATAGGGCATTCCTATACCACCGTGGCAGCCGATGCCATGGCCCGTTTCAAGCGATTGACGGGCTATGATGTGATGTTTTTGACGGGTACCGACGAACACGGACAAAAGATCGAGCAGGTAGCAAGGGAAAATGGGGTTTCCCCCAAGGATTATGTGGACCATATCGTCTCTGGAATCAAGGACCTATGGAAGACCCTGGACATATCCTACGATCATTTTATCAGGACTACGGACCCGGGACATCAGAAAATAGTTCAAAGGATCTTCAAAAAGCTCTATGACCAAGGGGATATCTATAAGAGCGAATACGAGGGCTGGTATTGTACGCCCTGCGAGTCATTTTGGACCCAGATCCAATTGGCGGAGGGCAAATGTCCCGATTGTGAGAGGGAAGTGGAACTGGTCAAGGAAGAGAGCTACTTCTTTAAGATGTCAAAGTATCAGGACAGGCTTATAAAATATATCGAAGAACACGACGAGTTTATCCAGCCCCATTCCAGGAAAAATGAGATGCTCAACAACTTTCTGCGTCCCGGGCTGGAGGATCTGTGCGTTTCCAGAACCTCCTTCAAATGGGGCGTGCCCGTCACCTTTGACGAGGGCCACGTTATCTATGTATGGATAGATGCCCTTTCCAACTATATAACGGCCCTAGGCTACTTGACCCATGACGACGAGAAGTATGAAAAATACTGGCCCGCCGACGTCCATTTGGTGGGAAAGGAAATAGTCAGGTTCCACACCATCATTTGGCCCATTATGCTCATGGCTTTGGGAGAGGAACTTCCTAAACAGGTCTTCGGCCATGGCTGGTTGATACTGGAGGGGGGCAAGATGTCAAAGTCCAAGGGTAATGTCGTAGATCCCGTAATCCTGGAGAAGCGATATGGTCTGGATGCGCTCCGCTATTTTCTCCTCAGGGAGGTTCCCTTCGGTTCCGACGGGGTCTTTTCCAACGAGGCATTGGTAAATAGAATAAATTCCGATCTGGCCAACGATCTGGGCAACCTTCTAAGCCGTACCGTGGCCATGATAGACAAATACTTTGACGGAATTATCCCCTCCCCGGGGGAGCCGGAGAATGTGGATAGGGAACTGGTTCATATGGCCCTTAAAGCCCCTAAGAAGGTAGAAGAGCTCATGGATGAGCTGTTGTTCAGCAATGCCCTAACCGAGATCTGGAAATTGGTCGGCAGGACCAACAAGTATATCGATGAGACTACGCCTTGGGTCTTAGCAAAATCACAGGAACACAGGCCAAGGCTTGGGACGGTACTATATAATTTAGCCGAGTCTCTAAGAATCATATCCACCTTAATAAGCCCCTTTATGCCCGGAACACCCGGGGAGATAAGGCATCAGCTGGGTATTGACGATATCGAAGGGCTAAAGGCATGGGAGAGTCTCGGGAGCTTTGGTAAAATACCTGCGGGTACAAGGGTTTGCAAAGGAGAACCTATCTTTCCCAGACTGGATGTAAAGAAGGAGTTGGAGGAATTGGAAAAGAATCTCCCAACACAACCAAAGACGAAGACCCATGGGGGTTATGGAGACCAAAACCGCGGGGATGAAAAGAGGATGGAAACAGGAAATGATGAGAAGAAAGGGGAAACACAAGGAATGTCAGAGATTACCATAGACGATTTTGCAAAACTGGACCTTAGGGTTGCCAGAGTCATAGAAGCAGAAAAGGTAGAGAAATCCGATAAGCTGTTAAAGCTCCAGCTTCAGGTAGGTGAGGAGGTAAAGCAGGTGGTATCGGGCATAGCAGAGCATTATTCGGCAGAGGAGTTGGTGGGCAAAGACCTCATACTGGTGGCAAACCTAAAGCCCGTCAAGCTCCGTGGTAACCTCTCCCAGGGTATGATATTGGCAGCATCCGATAAGGACGGCAAATTGGCCCTGGTGACCATAGACAGCCAAATGGAATCCGGATCTTCTGTAAGCTGAGGTGATGAAAATGCTGTTTGATACCCATGCCCATCTAGATGATGAGAAATTTGACGATGATAGGGACGAATTGATCCTGGGGCTCCCGGACAGGGGGGTCTTACGGGTCATCTGTCCCGGAATCGATGTAGAATCATCTAAAAAATGCATAGAGCTTTCGGAAAAATATGAGATTATTTATGCGGGGGTGGGCATTCACCCCCATGAGGCCGGGAGTGCAGACGGGGATTATTTAGATTCTCTCCGCTCGTTATCGGGGCGTAAAAAGGTGGTGGCCATAGGGGAGATAGGGTTGGATTATTACTATGATTTTTCCCCCAGAGATGTCCAGAAGCGAATATTCGCAGAGCAGATAGAGCTGGCGAACGAGGCGGGGTTACCCGTCATAGTTCATAACCGGGAATCCCACAGGGATGTCCTAGATATCCTAAGGTCTTATAAAGAGCTGTTGATTGGGGGAGTAATGCATTGCTATTCGGGTAGCTGGGAGATGGCCAAGCTCTTTCTAGATCTGGGCCTTTATATATCCCTAGGGGGCCCCGTGACCTTTAAAAATGCCAAACGTCCCGTGGAGATTGCAGAAAACATTCCCCTGGACAGGTTGTTAATTGAAACGGACAGCCCCTATTTGACCCCGGTGCCCCATAGGGGTAAGCGAAACGATCCCGGTCTTGTAGGCTTTGTGGCCGAAAGGATCGCAGAGATTAAGGACATACCGGCGGATGAGGTAAGGAGGATAACCTTCGAAAATGCCGCCATGCTGTTCAAAACGGAAGGATAGGTACAGTTCTTATGCTTCCTGCCATATAACGAGCGGCAAGGTGCCCCCCGGCTCGCTGAAACCTGTGTGTAGCAATTGCTTCCGATGTTTTAATGAAATTAGATCCGTATTTTAAAATCGCTTCCCCCCGGCTGAACGCCGGGTCGGAAGCGATAGTTTTTTTGATCATTCTTCGTCCGATATCCCGTAATAGTCCATAAACACTTCTCTTACTATGTCAAATTTATCCCTGCCCTCGCCTGCCGGGACTTCAAGGGCAACCATTACAATTAGAGGATTTGCAGAATCCGTAGTAAAGGCGGCAAGCCAGGCTATTTCTTCCTTGTCCTCGTCACTCTTGCCGTCCTTTTCGGCTGTACCCGTCTTGGCGGCTATGGTTAGGCCGTCTATGGCCAGGCTGCGGGCCGTTCCCCCCTCATCCTCTACTACCCCTACCAGGGAGGGCAAAATGGTATCGATCAATCTTTGGGGGATGGCCGAGGATTGCCACACCTCCCTTTCCAATTGTTCCAGTATCTCCCCTTCCGGAGACCTTATATCCTTGACAATTTTGGGGAGCAGCATATCCCCTTGATTTAAAAAGGCCGTATACATAGCTGCCATCTGCAGCGGTGTTACCAAGACCTCGCCTTGTCCGACGGCGGAAGTGGCCAGCAGATGCTTGGACCAATTGGTATCCTGCCTCTTTAAAATGGAACGCGAAACGGGCACATCAAAATCCATGGGCTCACCTATTCCAAACCTGGCGGCATAGGATTCCATGGTCTCATAGGATGTTCTGAGGGCGGTCCACGCAAAGAAGATGTTATCCGACCATACTAGGGCTTTATCCAGGTTTACCGGACCTTCCGGGTGGTTGGTTCGAATAATGGGCGGTGCCCTCCAGTCGTCAAGATCCGGGGTCCACGAGCGCTTTTGCGCCGCTTCCACCACGGTGTCGGGGTTTATAACCCCTTCTTCCAGGGCCATTGCAGCGCTAAAGGGCTTTATGGTAGACCCCGGGGGATATAGTGCATAGGTAGAACGATTTATAAAGGGCTTATCCGGGTGCTCCGTCAGCGCTTCCCATGAAGAGGGAAGGACGCCGTTAGGGAATATGTTTGGGTTGTAATCGGGATAGCTGACCATGGCCAGTACCTCCCCGGTCTTCCCGTTTAATACGGTTACCGATCCCACATGGCCTTGTAAAGCCTTATGGACCGTCCCCTGAAGGTCCGGATCCAGGGTCAGGCCGATGGTATTACCGTCCCTTGCCGCGACCTCGGCAAGGGTGGATTTTTTATTGCCGTCTGTATCCCTTATAAAGAGGCTATAGCCAGAAAGACCGTGAAGATGCTCTTCCATAGAGGCTTCAATGCCCTGCCTGCCGATGAGATCCCTGTCCCGGTAGCCCGGCTTCTCCTCCAGATCCTCGGCGCTTACCCGCTGTACATATCCGACTATGTGAGAATACAGTTCATTATTTAGATATCGCCGCGAATCCGTGACAAGGTTTGTGACCAGCATAACCCCCTTTACCGATAAAATCTCGTCTTTGAATTCTGCGCTGATACTCAGCGGAAAGTTCCTCAAGGGTACCAGGGTATCATCCCGCACCCAATCCTTTGAGAGCTCGTCTAATATCTTCTCCTCGCTCAATTCCAGGAGCGGTGACAGCTTCCTGGCGAATTCATCCCGATCCGGGATTTTGCCCGGAACTCCCCCCACCGTATAGGCCTCACCGTCGATTGCGATGGGGTTATCCTCCCGATCTACGATATTTCCCCGATGGGCATGTTGGCCGGTTATCCTTACCTGGTCCTCCCGGTCCAAACCGGGAAATATAAGAGCGGGTGTCCAATCTACCCTCCACTGCTCGTCCTCCAATACCAAAGGCAGGGTGAACCGGGTTTCGAAGGAATTAACCGTCTCTGTATCGAAGACCGCATCAACGGGAAGGTAGGCATTATCCCCCTCGTCTAACATTTCCTGCGGGGTTAAATCAATACTGTTGAGTTCAATTGCAGAAAATATGGTTTTGTATCTTTCTACAAAATCCTCCTCGGATATGGTCGCCCGACTTTCTGCCGATAGGGTTTCATACATTTTTACAAAGTCAAGATCAGCCCATGCATCCGTATAGGTTTTTGCAGCTTCCATGGGATTCACGTCCTGACATCCCGCCAAAAGGGTCATGATTAATAATACAGGCAGGCACTTCTTTATTAATCGACGAATTGATTTCAAGGTGTACATAATTTAAAAATATTCCCCCCTAAAAAGTCTTCCGATATGAATTATATCACATTATTTATGGTATTGTATCGGTTCGTTGCCTTTCCATTGGATAAAGATAACGGGAGATTGACAAGGGAATACCGGAGGAAGGGAAGTATCAAGAAACACATATTTATTAGCATCTTTCGGAGCAATATTGATCAAATTTTGAAATTTCAATCATAGGATAACACTTAAGACGGCGTCGGCGTTCGATATGTTACGAAAAAGACCTTTCAATGTAAAATCGGCAAAACTATCCTATTTTACGTTAAAATAATGTATTTTTCGTAACATACGAATTAAGGATAATGTTTTACGACACCTATGTACCAATGTAGAATGTTTGTCGTAAAACATATAGATAGCCGTTATTGATATATGTCACCTGATACTGGTCATCATTTGCCCAACCTTCGGGAGGTATAAAATACCAAAATATCGGGTAAGGTAATTTTGGTACAAGCCTAATTATTACAAAAGCTTGACAAGATATTAAAATAGTATTACAATGTCCCCATCAACTCCCTTGGAAAAGATTTTAAAGGAGGAAGTACAATGGAACCACAACAACAGAACATGCGTAAAAACAGACTGCTATTGTATGTTTGCATCGTTCTGGTAATTGTCGGGGGTACAACGACGGCACTTGCCCATTATATTCAGGAAGCGCATTACGATGTCACCATAGATGATAATGGGTATATTGCACAAATTCAAACTATGGATGAAACCGTGAAAGAACTTTTAGATAAATATGAGATAAACTTAGGTCCGGGGGATGAGATAACCCCGGGTCTGGAAGAGCCCATAGGGAAGGATACTGAAATCAAAATCCGACGCGCCTTTAAGGTTACGGTGGAAGCGGACGGTAAGATGAAAACCGTACATATGATCCGTGGAACCGTAGGGGACGCATTAGACAAAGCCTACGTGGTCTTAGGGGAAAAGGATCTTATAAGTGACTCCCCCGACCAGCAGGCATCCCCCGGGGATCATATCAGAGTAACCAGGGTGAAGGAAGAGGTTTTGACAGAGAAGGAGACTATACCTTACAAGGTAGTCACCAAGGAAAACGATAAACTGAATAAGGGAACAGAAAAGCTGGTTCAAGAGGGGAAAGAAGGATTAAAGGAGAGGGAAATACTTATAGCCTATCACGACGGTCACGAGGTCAACAGAGAGCTTGTGGAAGAGCGGGTGTCAGAGGAACCGATAGACAGGGTTATAGATAAGGGAACCTATGTTGCACCACCACCGGCTTCTAGAGGGGATGTTAAAAGGGAAAAAGTGATCGCCGTCAAATCCGCTAAAGAGAAAACCGCCAAAGGGAAGACCCAAAAGAAAAAAGTAGTTGAAACAAAACCTACAAAGAGCAAGACGACTAAAGCCAATACTTCAAAGAAAAAGCAAAGTACCAAGAAGGCTTATCTCAGCGCAGGCACCTATACTTTTCAGGCAACGGCTTATATCCGCACCGGAAATAGAACCAACAGCGGGAAATGGCCCAAAGAAGGCATGATCGCAGTCGATAAGAGGCTGATACCTTTGGGCACCAAGGTCCATGTGGAATTTCCCGGCAAATGGGCCCACCTCAGCGGGTATTATACTGCTGAAGACACGGGAGGGGCCATAAAGGGGAAGATCATCGATGTATTTATGGATACCGACGACGAATCAAGGGCGGATAAATTTGGCAGGGTAAACAATATAAAGGTAACCATACCCTGAGGATTTTGTGTTAAACTATATATGTTACGGATAAAGGTAATGGCAGGATATTATATATCCTGCCTTTTCTGGGAGGGAGTACATGAGTCAGCTTACATCTTTAAAGGTTATACGGGATATTTTACAAAGGCATAACTTTAGGCTCAGTAAAAGTCTCGGCCAAAACTTTCTCGCGGACAGGAATATAGTAGAAAAGATTATCGACGGGGCAGAGGTCACAGAAAAAGATATGATACTGGAAATTGGCCCCGGCATAGGGACCCTGACTAAGGACCTTATGGCGCGGGCAGGCAAGGTTGTTGCCGTAGAAATCGACAGGGACCTTTTTCCCGTCTTGGAAGAGACCTTAGGGGCACCGCCCAATTTGACCCTGATCCACGGCGACATATTAAAGACAGACATAAAAAGGCTGGTAGATAAGGAGTTTGGAGGCAACGAATTTAAGGTAGTCGCCAATTTACCCTACTACATAACCACCCCTATTATAATGCGGTTTTTGGAGGAGGAGCTGCCCGTCACCTCATTGACGGTGATGATTCAGCGGGAAGTGGCCCGTAGGATTACGGCGGGACCCGGGGAAAAGGAATACGGTTCGTTATCGGTAGCGGTTCAGTACTATACTAATCCTAGGGTGCTATGTAATGTGCCGGCGACGGTTTTTATGCCCCGGCCCAAGGTGGACTCCATGGTGGTCATCCTTGAAAGGCGGAACAGGCCTGCAATTGAGGTCCGTGACAGGCAATTGTTTTTCCGGATTGTAAGGGGGGCCTTTGCTAAACGGAGGAAGATCCTGCTAAACAACTTAACCACCGGCGAATTTGGGGAATGGGATAGGGAGAGGATGCTGGAAATTCTCCATATGTCCGGGATCGATCCTAAAAGGCGGGGGGAGACCCTTACCTTAGAGGAATTCGCCGGCATATCCAATGTTATGGCGACAATATCTGTAGATAAACAATAGGTTAGCTAAATTTATCGGCGTGATAGTCGCAATGGTTCTGTGTAATTTCATGCGGATAAATTTTATAGTCGGAGTCGTCCGTCTGTAAAAAGGAAACCCAATAAGGAAAAAAAGGGTTTCTTTTTTTATCCCCCGGCTCATATACTAGTACAAACAATAAAAGGGGGGGAAGGAAAGTTGGCCAGAAAATCTTATTACCATCGTTCCTTCATTATTTTAAAACCCGAGAGCAGGGGGTATGGGTCTATTCCTGATAAGGCTCCAACGGGTTATTGTAAATTTGAGATCAGGAGGGGAATTGGCAAGGCGTATATCTACATACAGGATATTAAGTCCAGCAGCAGCCTAGATGGTGCATACGAGGCGTACCTGATATCCGCCGATGATTCTATAAGGCCGTGCAAGCTGGCCGGCCTCTACGCAGACGAGCAGGGCAGGTGCGAGCACATAGTCTCCTTCGACGCCGATGATATTAAAGGTTCGGGATATACCCTGGAAAGCTTTCATGCCCTTGTCATAGCCTATAGAACGGGGACAGAGGGAATGGGAATTGCATATCCTTTAATAGGATACGCCGGTAAGGATATCTACATGAGCACCCAGAGAATTACCGCAGGGTTAAAGGCGTTGTATGGAGAGGAAATAGAACTTTTATCCGCACCTGAACCCCGGCACGAACCGAGTGACTATCAGGAAGCGGGGGGACCCGCAGAAATAGAAGTCGCAGACAGAAAAGAAGCCGAATATATAGAGAAAGCGGATCCGACTACCGATGGGGATGAGGGAGTGGGATCCCGACCGGGGACGGAGACAGGACCCGCAGAGGAAGAAACAATAGAAGAAGCGGCGGAGGAAGAAGCAATAGAGGAAAAGGCAGTAGAGGAAGAAGCAATAGAGGAAGAGGCGGCAGAAGAAGGTCTCCCGGCATGGGAAGAACCGGGAATAGGCCCGGCGGCGGAATCGGATTCCGGACCGGAAACCGAGATAATAACGGAGGGTCTGCCGCAATCTGAAGCCCCGGCAGAAGATCCGAGCCGGCACCAGATTGGAATTGAGCCCGAACTCCAGCCCGCAGACGCCTTCATGCCCGATATCAATTTAGAACCTTTGACCATCTACCCCGGCAGATCCTCGCCCCCGCCTGATGAGGGTACAGGGCAGCAAACGGGGTCCGGCGAGCAACCGGAGGAGGAGCAGCAGGGCAAGTCCGAGGAGCAGTTAAGACGGGCTTACGAGGACAGTTATCAGGAGTACTTGCAAGACCTGGCCTATGAGGACAAAACCTATCCCCATTACGGGGCTACCTATTGGGATAACGTGAAGGATTACTTTATAGGCCTCTTTAAGGCTCATCAGAGGGTGTTTCCCTTTGGGGAGGGCCAGGATGATATCGAATGGATAAGGGTGCAGCAGGCCACTGCCGGCTCCAGCGGTTATTTTGCCGAATCATCCTATGGTTATCCCAGTTATAATTATAACTACCCGGATCACCACATCGTGGGTATAGCTAAGATCGAGGGTCGAGTCCAATATGTGGTATATGGGATGCCCAGCATGTACAGCATGATCCCGCCTATATCCATAAACGGATTCTCCCGGTGGGTGCCGATAAAAGGGGGATTTGGGATGGGGTATTGGCTGCTATATATAGACGCAATAAGCGGAAGAATAGTATACCCCTGAAAAAAGAATGATCGAATGATCATTCT
>DASRNX010000099.1:0-4361 GCA_035647175.1 Clostridia bacterium
CCTTACTTTAATCAAGTAAAGCGGCTTCAAAGTGGCGGAGAGAGAGGGATTCGAACCCTCGTTACGCTTGTGACGTAAACACGATTTCCAGTCGTGCACCTTCAGCCATCTCGGTCATCTCTCCAAAGTAGCTATACCGGAATTTGATATCCAGCATAGCATTATATATAATACTTAGTGTGTCAACAGAACGAATATAATTTTACTATATTTAATAGTGGTTGTCAATATAGCGATGTGGGAAAAATAATCCCCACCTTCCATATTGCTTAATAATTTAAGGCATAGTAAAATAAACCCAAGTATAGCACATAAAGATATTTCAGATCCTGCGGCCAGACGAAGAGAATAAAGCCGGGAACTTGGGCAGGTATGAAAATTTGTATAGGGGGCTTTGGGTGTGAGCTATAATAGGTTTGATTTAATCGCCGGGGATGGAACCGTTATAACCGTTCATAAATGGGGGTTGGAAGAAGGTACCATAGCCAGTGGAGTGGTACAGATAGCCCATGGTATGGCCGAGTGGGCCTATCGGTACGATTACTTTGCAAAGGCCCTTAACCGGGGGGGTTACATAGTTTATGCCAATGACCATAGGGGCCATGGATTAACTGCCCTTAAACCAGATGATATTGGATATATATCCGATAATGACGGCTTTATTGATATGGTGGAGGATATGCGCCGACTTAACATTCTAATACAAGAGGAATATCCTACTTTGCCTATAGTATTATTTGGGCATAGCATGGGTTCTTTTTTAAGTCAAAGATTTATACAGCTCTATGGCAGTGATCTTAGCGGGGTAATTCTGTCAGGGAGCAATGGAAAACAAGGACCTATTATTAACCTTGGCATTACACTGGCCTATATGGAGATGAAGATAAGGGGTAGAAGGCATAAGAGCAGGCTGTTGGATAATCTATCCTTTGGCACCTATAATAAGGCCTTTGCCCCAAACCGGACCAAATTTGACTGGCTCTCCAGAGATGAAGAACAGGTAGATAGATATATGGAGGATCCCTATTGCGGCGGGATCTTTACATCCTCTTTCTTTTATGATTTTTTAAGGGGATTAAAAAATATAACTAAAATGAAAAATTTAAAGGATGTCCCCAAGGATCTCCCTATATATATTTTTAGCGGGTCTATGGATCCTGTGGGAGGGTTTAGTAGGGGTGTGGAGAGATTGGTTTCTATGTATAAAAACCTTGGACTAAAAAGGGTGTCCCGGAAGCTGTATCCAAAAGGCAGGCACGAGATGCTAAAGGAGATTAACAAAGATGAGGTAATAGGTGATATAATCGAGTGGCTAAATGAAATATGAGTTTGTACTGGCAACATGCCCTACCGCCCCAAAAGCGGGTACCCCATCTTAATATGTCAAATGATATAGGCAGGCTGAATCCATGTGCCCTACCTTGACCCTAGAAAATTCCTATTTGACATTTGGTATTTACTTTTCTATAATACATAAAGTAGGGGAGTGTAGGCATTTTCCTTGCGGCACTCTTGTACTGATTCGGAATGTTTGGCGTAAAGAGATAAGAAGTTTCAAAAAAGTGTCTTACTCGGTATCCCGGTCTATGGTACCTATAATTCTTTTTTTGAAATTATGGCCATTAAGTTGTTATTTAATCATATTGCAAACAAGGAATAGTATAACGGGGGCTTCAGTTCAGACATACTCGTATAGTGGGTTTTTGGGTGAAGTCCTTGTTTTTGTACAATACCGACCGGCTGGTCGGTCGGACAATAGCTTGTATGAATCGGGAGGAATTATATGTTATCGAAGCTCAGTGTGAAAAGACCCTATACGGTGGTAGTAGCGGTTATAATGGTGTTGATCTTAGGGGGAATATCCTTTGTCAACTTAAAGACCGATTTACTGCCTAATATAGATTTACCCTATGCCCTTATTATGACCAGCTACCCCGGAGCTAGCCCGGAGGAAGTAGAGATGGTGGTGACAAAACCCGTCGAGCAAGTGGTTGCCACGGTTAGTAATATAAAAAATGTGAGCTCCGTATCCAGGGAGAATTCATCCATGGTAATATTGGAATTTAATAACGATGTTAATATGGATTCGGCCACCATCGAGATAAATGGGATGTTGGATTTGATTAAGCCGGCATGGGGCGATTCGATAGGTTCGCCCATGGTTATGCGGCTAAATCCCGATATGCTTCCCATAATGATAGCGTCTGTAGATGTAGAGGGCATGGACATCATCGGGATTTCCCAGATGGTAAACCAAGATATTATACCGGAATTGGAGAGCATAACCGGGGTTGCATCCGTATCGGGAGTGGGCCTATTAGAAGAAAAAATCGAAGTTCTCATCGATGGGAACAAAATAGACAGTCTTAACAAGAGCATCTTAGATGCGGTGGATTCGGAGCTATCCGAAGCAGAGGATAAGCTTATGGATGCAAAAAACGAGATAGAGGACGGAAAAGCGAAGCTGGAATCCGAAGAAAAGAAACAGGGGGCAAGGCTGTCCCAGGGAGAAAAGGCATTGTCCGATGCCAAACAGCAAATTGCCCAGGGTGAGGTCCAGCTGGTTTCTGGGGAATTGGAACTGGAAAAAGTCCAGGATGAATTAAAGACAAAATTAAATGAAATTAACGAGAAAGAGAAAGAGCTCCGAGCCCTGGCGGGCATTATTGATGGCCTTAAAAAGAATTTACCCCAAATGAATGAGGGGGACCTCAGAGAAACATTGCTTACATTGGTAGAAAACTTACCTCAGGAGATGAAGGAGAGAATCGGGGCTCAGCTTTCGGAACTGGAAAAAAGGCTTTTAGAGGGCGGCAATTTGAAGCTTCAGGAGATAGAACAAATTATTGCCGGGATCTCAGAAGAACTAAATATGGGATTAGAGCTAATTATGGCAGGAAAGGCCGAGATTGAAGGCGGACTGGAGCAAATCTCTCATAATAGGCGGGAGTTGGCGGAGCAAAAAGCGTTACTTTCGGCAAAGAAGGATGAACTTACCTCAAAAGAGCAGGAGATAACTGCAGGAAAACTCCTTTTGACCATGGAGATGGATAAAGCAAAGTCCAAGCTGGAGAGCGGAGAAGAGACCTTAAATGAAAAGATGGAGGAGTTTGAATCCGCTAAGGAAGAGGCCTTTAAAAAAGCTTCTCTGGATGGCGTTATAACCAGGGAGATGATCTCCGGTATATTAGCGGCCCAAAATTTTTCTATGCCTGCCGGTTCGGTGAGCGAAGAGGGTAGTGACTATTTGGTCAAGGTAGGGGATAAGATCCATGATATAGAGGAACTTGAAAACCTACTGCTATTTGATACAGGGGATAAAGGCATAGGAAAAATCTATCTTAAGGATACAGCAGACATATCCAAGGTGGATAATTCCAAGGGGACCTACGCCAAGGTCAACGGAAACGATGCGGTGATGCTGACCCTCCAAAAGCAGAGCACTTTTTCTACAGCGGAGGTTGCAGGCAGTATTAGAAAAAAGGCCGACGAACTATCAGAAAAATATGGGGGCCTTAGCATTATAGCTCTTATGGATCAGGGGATGTATATAGATATAGTGGTAGATTCCGTCCTGAGCAATGTGATCTATGGGGGTCTATTGGCTATACTGGTACTTCTTTTATTTTTAAAGGATCTAAAACCCACCTTTATAATCGCTGTCTCCATACCCATAAGTCTGGTATTTGCCATCGCCATGATGTACTTTACGGGGGTTAGCATAAACATCATTTCCTTGGCAGGTTTGGCTCTGGGGGTGGGTATGCTGGTGGACAATTCAATAGTAGTGATTGAAAATATCTATCGCCTAAGAAGCGAGGGGATGTCCGCGATGGATGCTTCCATAGAGGGGGCTAAGGAGATCGCCGGTGCCATAATAGCCTCCACCCTCACCACGGCATGTGTCTTTTTACCTATAGTCTTTGTTAAGGGTATATCCAGACAGATTTTTATGGATATGGGTCTAACCATAGCCTATTCTCTGCTCGCCAGCCTTATAGTGGCCCTTACCTTGGTTCCTGCTATGGCATCTAGCATGCTTAAGAAGGCCAGTGAGAAGCGAAATAAACTCTTCGACAGGTTCACAGAAATATACAGCGGAATGCTCAAATGGTCGTTAAATTATAGAGCCGTTGTCATGATTCTTGTCGTGGTATTGTTGGGACTGAGTGTATTTTTAGGAATATCTATGGGTACTGCCTTTATACCGGATATGGAGGCGCCTCAGATGTCCGTATCCATTGAAATGCCAAAGGAATCCACCCTCCAAGACACCATTGCCATGTCCGATAGGGTGATAGAGCGGATAATGGGGGTAGAGGGTATCGAGACAATAGGAGCCTTTCAGGACGGTATAATGG
>DASRNX010000100.1:0-13575 GCA_035647175.1 Clostridia bacterium
GAGAATATGTAATTATAGTGGTTGAAAGTGGGGGTAAGTGGTGCGATAATAAAGAAGAGGGGTGAGGCTGGTGTTCATTGGTGAATATCAACATATTCTCGATCCAAAGGGACGGGTTATTATGCCGTCTAAATTTCGCGATGATCTGGGGGAGAATTTTGTTGTGACCAAAGGCCTGGACAACTGCCTATTCGTATACCCCCAAGGGGAATGGAAGGAGCTGGAGGGCAAGCTTAAGACCCTTCCGTTGACCAGCAAGGATGCAAGAGCTTTTACCAGGTTCTTTTTCTCAGGCGCCACTGAATGTGAATTGGACAAGCAGGGTAGAATCTTGATACCTGCCAATCTTCGCGAGTATGCCGGACTGGACAAGGATCTTATAATAATCGGCGTTGCCAGCAGGGTTGAGATCTGGGGTAAGGAACGTTGGGAAGACTACAACAGCGATGCCAATTTAGATCATCAATCCATAGTCGAGAAGATGGCGGAATTGGGAATTTAGGAGGATCCGGATGAATTTTCATCATATTCCTGTATTGTTTAATGAGACTCTCAATATACTGGGCTTAAAGCCCGGACACATTATAGTAGACGGCACCTTAGGCGGTGGCGGACATTCAGGCGGCATTTTAGAAAGAATCGTTCCGGGGGGCCTTCTCGTAGGGATAGATAGAGACCCCAATGCTTTGGCAGCCGCTAGGACATACCTGCATCAATATAAGGATTCCCTAGTAACCGTCCATGGAAACTTTAACGATCTTGATTCCATTTTGGACAGGCTCAATATATCAAATATCGATGGTATGATGATGGATCTCGGAGTATCATCTCATCAGCTGGATGAGGAGAGTCGAGGTTTTTCGTATCACGGTGATGCTCCGCTGGACATGAGAATGGATCCCACACAGCCATTAAGTGCCCAAAATGTTGTAAATGAATATGGGGAGAGACAGCTAGCACAGGTCATCTTAAGGTATGGTGAGGAGAGGTGGGCCGCCAGGATAGCAAAATTTATAGTCAAGAGCCGACCTATACACACGACGGGTGAATTGACAGAGGTGATCAAGGCCGCCATTCCCGCAAACGTAAGGCGACGAGGGCCCCATCCTTCCAGGCGGACCTTTCAGGCTATCAGGATAGAGGTCAATGGGGAATTGGAAATCTTAGAAGGCGCCATAGAAACTGCGGTGGCTTCATTAAAATCGGGGGGAAGGTTGTGTATTATTACCTTTCATTCCCTAGAGGACAGGATAGTGAAGAATACCTTCCGTAGGCTTCAGAGGCCATGTACCTGTCCGCCGGATTCGCCCATATGCATATGCGGACATAAGGCCTCGGTAAAGGTTATAACCAGAAAACCAATTATTCCATCGGAGGACGAGACGGATGAAAACCCTCGCTCACGGAGTGCCAAGCTGAGGGCTTGTCAAAAATTATAGCCGGGAATGAGCGTCAAACATAAACATTGAGGGGGCTGAATACAATTGTTAGTAGCAGAAAAAAAGCAATACACAGGGATCTATTACCCCCATGAAATAGAGGTAGAACGGCCGATCTCCGTGCCACGCCCCAAGGCGGTGCCCAAAACAAGATCAAGGGCGGGGAAAATGGTGTCTCATATAGTGCTAATTATTATAGGGTTTGCTATATGCTCATTTACCGTTGCAAGATTCGCTGTAATAGCCCAAAAACAACAGGAGATTGTGGAGCTTGGGAAGGTGCTGGAGAGGCAACAGGTAATCCAGGAATACATGACATTGGAGCTGGCCTCCCGTGGGAACTTAGATGAAATAGAAGAGTTTGCAAAAAATGATTTGGAGATGGACTATCCCCATAAAGGCCAGATCCTCATGGTAGACTTGCCTGAAAAAACCAACAAGGCCGAAGTGGAGACCGCATCGTTAGCCTCTGGGGGAAAGGAGAGCCTGTGGAGCAGGCTGGTAAGCCTTTTGGATTGACACAGGCATTTTTTTAATGCATTTATATTATATTTTTAATTTAAATCTGTAGGGTGGTGGTAGCAATGGCTGTCCCCAGTGTTACGAACAGGAAAAGATTGCTGGCCATGCTGATATCATTTACATTTGTTTTTATCGGACTTATAGGACGTTTAGGATACATACACCTGGTATGGGGCAAGGAACTCCAACAAAAGGCGGTAGGACAATGGACGCGAAACCTGGCGGTATACCCAAAAAGGGGAATGATCAAGGATCGCAATGGGAATATCTTAGCCCAAAGCGGAAGCTCCGAGACCATTGCGGCCCGTCCCAGCCAGATAAAGGATCCAAAGGGCGTAGCCGCCATTTTGGCTCCTATTTTAGAATTGGACCAGGATAAGCTCTACGAGAAGTTGTCGGATACTAAGAGTTCCTTCGTATGGATAAAAAGGCAGGTAGCAAGGGAAGTAGCCAATGAGGTTAGGGCGCTGGGCATAAAAGGTGTGGACTTTACCGAAGAACCTAAGCGATATTACCCCAACCGAGATTTGGCTTCTCATGTATTGGGGTTTACCATGAAGTATGCCGAGGGCGATGACGGGTTAAAGGGGCAGGATGGAATAGAGCTCTATTATGATAAATATTTAAAGGGGCTGGCCGGTAAAATTGTTATGGAAACCGATGCCAGGGGAAGAGAAATGCCCAATAATGTAGACCGTTATATCCCGCCCATGGACGGTCTCAACCTCATTTTAACCATCGATCAGGTGGTTCAGCATTTTACAGAAAAAGCCGTAAAGGATGCCATGGAAAAGTATGCGGCAAAGAAGGTATTGGCCATCGTCATGGATCCCAATACCGGCGAAGTATTGGCCATGGTAAATAGACCAAATTTTGACCCCAATGACCCTCCGAGGGAATTGGGGTACGAGGGTATGCAAGATTACGTAAAAAACTTTTTGGCGAAGGACAGTATGGATCCCGGGTCCACCTTCAAAATTGTAACCACGGCTGCGGCGCTGGATGCAGGGGCAATGACGCTGGAAAGCAGTTTTGATTGTCCGGGGTTTAGAACCCTGGAAGGAAACGAGAGGATTAGATGTCACAAGGCGGGTGGGCACGGACACCAGACCTTTGCCGAGGCCGTGGAAAACTCCTGCAATCCGGCATTCGTGGATATGGCTATGGCTCTTGGTAAGGATAAATTCTATAAGTATATTGAGGCCTTCGGTTTTGGGCAAAAAACGGGTATAGACATAAACGGAGAGGCCCAAGGGATTCTAATCCCCAGAGAGGCCGTGAAGAATTTAGACCTGGCCAGAATCGGATTCGGTCAATCCATATCGGTAACTCCGCTCCAGCTTATTGCAGCCAGTGCGGCGGCAATCAACGGCGGGAACTATATGAAGCCCTATCTTGCAAAGGCGCTGACGGAGACCAAGATAGATTCTGACACTGGCGAGGAGTATGAGCAGATAGTCAAGGAGATAGAGCCGCAGAAATTGCGCCAGGTGGTATCAAAGGAGACCTCCCAGAAGGTCGCTAGGATACTCCAGGGAGTTGTAGAGAGCGGAAGTGGGGCTAACGCCTATATACCGGGATTCAGGGTGGGAGGAAAGACTGGGACCGCCCAAAAATATGGGAAGGACGGCAAAATCGTTCAGGGAAGGCATATAGCCTCCTTTATCGGGTTTGCACCCGCCGATAACCCTAGGGTTATAGTGTTGTTCGCCGTTGACGAGCCCCAGGTAGCCGTAGACTTCGGTAGCGTAGTAGCTGCGCCCTACGTACAGATGATTCTCAAGGATACATTGCCGTATCTCGGGGTTGAGCCCGCCTTCGACGACGAGACAATGGAGCTCAACAGACAGGTGGAGGTCCCGGATGTCATGGGTATGGCCCTTGGTGAGGGTTATGCCGTTTTAGATGAAAGGGAGCTGAAATACCTTTCCAGCGATTCGGTGGGAACGGATACCATAATAAAGGATCAGATGCCAAAACCCGGCGCCAAGGTCAAGGTAAATACGACGGTTCTTCTGTACACCCAGGAGCAATCGCCGGAGGATCCCGGTGAAGGTCCGGAGCCGACGGAAGGGAAGGTCATTGTTCCCGACCTTAAGGGCAAATCCATCAGGGAAGTAAACAATGTTTTAGTGTCTCTGGGCCTCAGGCTAAGGATTGAGGGCTCCGGGGTAGCGGTGAGCCAGGACCACCCCGCAGAAAGCCAGGTTGAGCCGGGTACTGAAATCACGGTTGAATTTGCTATGCCGGGGGAGTAATATATAGTGGGTTTTAACTTTACGCCTTAAAGGCTATAATAGATGTAGGTTAATCTGACGCGACGTGCCCAAGAAATAATAGGACGGTATCTTGAATGAAACTAAATAAATTGCTAAATGGTATAGACTGTATAAAAATCGAAGGTAATCCAAATGTAGATATTAAAGATATGCACTATGATTCCAGGAAGGTGACCGGCGGATCCCTGTTTTTCTGTATTAAGGGGTTGACGGTGGACGGACACGACTATGCTGCCCAGGCCATAGACAGGGGGGCAAAGGTGTTGGTACTTGAAAGGGACATAGATGCAGATGAGGATATAACCAAGGTGTTTGTCAAAGATTCCAGGGCAGCCATGGCATATATGTCCGGGAATTTCTATAACAATCCCACCCGGGGTATTACCTGTATAGGTATCACGGGTACCAACGGAAAAACTACTGTTACCCACCTTGTAAAATCTATCCTAGAGAAGGTGGGGCAGAGGGTTGGCCTTATAGGGACCATAACCAATATGGTGGGAGACAGAAAGATCCCATCAAAACATACCACCCCAGAGTCCTTGGATCTTCAGGGGATTTTGAGGGATATGGCCGACGAAGACGTAGACAGCATAGTTATGGAGGTCTCGTCCCATTCCCTAAGCCTAGGGAGGGTCGAGGGAATCCCATACGATATCGGGGTATTTACCAATCTATCCCAGGACCATTTGGATTTTCACGGGAATATGGAAGAATATAGGGATACCAAGGCCAGGCTTTTTGCCCAGAGCAAGGCGGCTGTCATAAATGTGGACGACGAGATAGGCAGGTGGATGTTGGATAGGATTACCACCGGGGTCTACACCTATGGCATCTGCAAAGAGGCGGATATATATGCAAGGGAACTGGAAATCACCGAAAGGGGTGTTACCTTTAACCTGCATACCCCTGGCGGCGACATAGGCGGCGTAAACCTGGGTATACCCGGTATCTTCAGCATATACAACGCTCTGGCTGCGGCCAGCGTGTGCTATAGTTTGGGTATACCCTTGGATATAATCGTCCAAGGGCTGGAGGCGGTCAAAGGCGTGGATGGGCGCTTTGAGCTTTTAGATACCGGAACCGATTATTCGGTGATACTGGACTATGCCCATACCCCGGATGGCCTGGAAAATATTCTACAGACCGCCGATGGATTCGCAAAGGGCAGGGTTATAACCCTATTTGGCTGCGGGGGAGACAGGGATCATGGCAAAAGGCCCATCATGGGGGAGGTTGCCGGAAGATATTCGGACTATTGTATCATAACTTCCGACAATCCCCGCAGCGAGGATCCCATGGATATAATTATGGATATAGAGCCGGGAGTAAGAAAAACAAGTTGTCCCTACACCATAATAGAAAATCGCAGGGAGGCCATAGAATATGCCCTTGTTCATGCCAGAGAGGGTGATGTGGTTATACTTACCGGCAAGGGACATGAAACATATCAAATCCTAAAGGATGGGACCATACCCTTCGATGAAAGGGAGATAGTCTCAGAAATTCTAGATAAGAGCAGGACAGGAGCAAAATAGATGAAATCCTTTACTATAAGACAAATAATAGACGCAACCCGGGGCAAACTCCTAAACGATGATCCAGATTTTCTGGACGCTTCAGTATCCGGGGTGAGTACCGATAGCAGGACAATTAAGAAAGGTCAGCTCTTCATTCCCTTGGTGGGGGAAATTTTTGACGGACACTTTTTTCTGGACCAGGTAGCGGAAAAAGGGGCAACGGCTGTGCTTGTACATAGGGAGGATGCGGATTGGCTGCCGAAGCTCTTTCCCGATGTGGCCGCCATAAAGGTGCCCGACACCCTAAAAGCTCTCCAGGATTTGGCATCCTTTCAGCGGAGCCGGTTCGATATCCCGGTGGTAGCCATAACCGGCAGCAACGGAAAAACGACAACCAAGGATATGATCGGGCTGGTGCTATCCAAGGGATATAGTGTCCTAAAGACCCAGGGAAACTTAAACAACGAAATAGGTCTGCCCCTGACGCTTTTGGAAATGGATGACCATCATCAGGTCATGGTAGTGGAGATGGGAATGAATAACCTGGGGGAAATTCACAGATTAGCGGAGATTGCAAGACCTACAATCGCCGTTATCACCAATATAGGTGTGTCCCACCTCCAGAATTTGGGGACTAGGGAAAATATCCTAAAGGCAAAGCTGGAAGTTTCCGACTTTTTGGGTCCGAAGGATTGGTTGCTGCTAAACGGGGATGACGAGTACCTAGGCTGTAAAGTGAAGGGGATCACCCCCATGGTAGAATACTTTGGTACCCGAGAGGGTGCAGACATTAGAGCCCAAAACATAAACATTTTAGGGGAGGTGGGGGTATCCTACGACCTCTTAATAGGCAGCGATCTATATCCCATGAAAATCCCGGTGCCCGGCAAACACAATGTCTATAATAGTCTAGCGGCCGTTTCGGTGGGGAACCTTTTGGATATTGAAATACCAGAAATTCAAAATGCTCTAGAAGGCTTTCGCTCCGGGGATATGCGGCTCAATATTCTAAACACCGAATCCGGATTAAAGATTATTGACGATGTCTACAACGCAAGCCCGGATTCTATGACAGCCTCCATAGAGATTTTAAAGGATGTCGGGGGCAAGCGAAAGATTGCCGTCTTGGGCGACATGCTGGAGCTTGGCGAATACTCTAAAGAAGGTCATCTGAGGGTAGGCAAGGTTGTAGCCCAATGCGGTATCGATCATTTGATTACCGTAGGCCAGGACAGCAAGTTTATAGGCGAAGGGGCTTTGGATTTCAAGATGGCGGATGAGGATATGACCCACTTAGAGTGTAATAAAGATGTAATGGTATTGCTTAACACAATGCTCGAGGCAGGCGATACAATATTAGTGAAGGGATCCAGGGGCCTAAAGATGGAGGAGATAGTCCAGTATCTGACGGGTTGGGAAAGAGATGCCAAGGGGGAGAATGAGCAATGGACAAAATTATCTACTCAGTAATAATATCCTTTATATTTACCTTAGCCTTGGGCGTCGCCATTATTCCCATGCTAAGAAGGTTAAGACTGGGACAGAGTATCCGCGACGACGGACCAAAATCCCATTTTTCCAAGGCCGGGACACCTACCATGGGCGGAATTATGTTTATAATTCCCATAGTTATAGTCTCCTTGGCTCTATCCGCCAGGAGCCTCGATTATGTGATAGCCGCCGTACTGTCCCTTCTGGGTTTCGGTATCATTGGATTTGCAGACGATTTTATTATGGTATATATGAGGCGCTCCCTGGGGCTCAGGGCTTACCAAAAGCTTTTAGGGCAGATCTTAATAGCCGTTCTGTTTGCCCTATACGTGTATCGGAGCATTGGCAGCAGCGTCTATATTCCCTTTACCGATATCGAATGGAATCTGGGTTACTTTTATATCCCCATCATAGCCTTTATAATGGTGGGCACTGTCAACAGCGTCAACCTGACCGATGGACTCGACGGTTTGGCCTCGGGGGTTACCCTAATCGTTGCCATGACCATAAGCATTATAGCCGCCTTTGCCGGCTATGTCATGGACGGGGACGGTCTTACCTATATTGCACATAATTACAAGAACCTGTCCATATTCGCAGCTGCTATAACCGGCGCTTGTCTGGGATTCTTAAGGTTTAATGTCCACCCCGCCAAGGTCTTTATGGGCGATACCGG
Source organism: Clostridia bacterium (assembly GCA_035647175.1). Lineage (GTDB taxonomy): Bacteria > Bacillota > Clostridia > Caldicoprobacterales > UBA3941 > UBA3941. The sequence goes on from DASRNX010000100.1 coordinate 7,928, forward strand.
GTCAATGGCTCTAGGGGGCGGTATAGTTGCGGTGATGGTCCTCCTTAGGATGCCCCTGTTGCTTCCTATAATCGGCGGAGTCTATATGGCAGAGTCTTTATCGGTTATACTTCAGGTTATATCCTTTAAGAGCAGGGGTAAACGAATATTTCGGATGAGTCCCATTCATCATCATTTTGAACTGGGAGGCATGCCTGAGACCAGAGTGGTGGCGATGTTTATGATTGCAACGGCTCTTCTCTGTCTTATAGGCTTGTTAGCGGTATAGAGGAGAGTAAACTATGGATTTTAAAGATAAAAGAGTATTGGTAGTGGGACTTGCCCGCAGCGGGTTAGCAGCGGTAAGGGTTTTAAGGGCCCTTGGGGCCAATGTAATAGCCAACGATATAAAAAGCCGGGAAGAGCTCAAAGAGGTTATAGAAGAGCTGGACCCTATAGGAGTCCAGTGGGCTCTGGGAGTCACCCCTATGGATTACCTAGACAAGGTGGATCTAGTCGTCATAAGCCCCGGCATACCCATAGACGACCCCTTTGTGCGAAATGCACGGGATATGGGCATAGAGGTTATAGGCGAAGTGGAGCTGGCCTATCGCCTATGCAGGGCACCCATTGTGGCCATCACAGGGACCAATGGAAAGACCACCACCACCGCTTTGGCTGGTGAAATCCTGACGGCGACGGGCAAGAGAACATATGTGGTAGGCAACATAGGAATCCCCTTTGTCGGAATAGCAACTGAGGCTTCTGAATCGCAAATCGTGGTGGCAGAGATCAGCAGCTTTCAGCTGGAATCAATCCACGCCTTTCATCCTAAAGTATCTGCCATATTGAATATCACCGAGGATCATCTCAATAGACATAGGACTATGGAAAACTATATAGGGCTTAAAGCCGGTGTTTTTAAGAATGCTACCGAATCGGATTGGCTTATTCTAAATGCTGACGATCCCCTAAGTCTTAAGTTTGCCGAGATGACTAGGGCCCAGACCCTGTTCTTTAGCAGAACCAAAAGCCTAGTTAGGGGAGCATGGTTGGAGGATAATGTGATTGTCCTGGATATAGGCGACGGCAGGGAAAAGGTGTGTAAGGTCGACGATATCTTTATACCCGGGCCCCATAACCTGGAAAACGCTATGGCTGCGGTTTTATTGTCCAGGGTTATGGGCGTCGACACCCGGACCATGGCAAAGGTTTTAAAGGTATTTCCGGGGGTGGATCACAGAATAGAACTGGTTAAAACCCTTGGCGGCGTTACCTTCTATAATGATTCTAAGGGTACCAATATAGATTCCACATTAAAGGCCATAGAGTCCATGATGTCGCCCACGGTCCTAATAGCCGGGGGCTACGACAAGGGTAGTAGCTTTGACGGTCTGATAGAAGCCTTCGGGGATACCATAAGCCACTTGGTGGTACTTGGTCAAACATCGGATAAAATAATGCAATCTGCCAAGGATAAGGGCTTCCAAAACGTTTACAGGGTAAATACTTTGGAAGAGGGGGTAAAAAAGGCCTACAGCCTTGCGCTACCCGGCGAAAATATCCTACTCTCCCCCGCATGTGCCAGTTGGGATATGTTTAAGGATTTTGAGGAAAGGGGAAGGATATTTAAAGAGTCTGTAAGGGTTCTCGAGGAGGGGAATAGATGAAAAAGAAGCCCATGGACTACCCCATCTTTATTACCACCATCATATTGGTATGCTTTGGAATAGTTATGGTTTTTAGCTCCAGCTTCTACATGGCCCAGCACAACCCAAAGATCCAAGACAGCTATTATTTTCTGAAAACCCAATCCCAATGGGCAGTAATAGGCCTGATTGCTATGGTTATCATGTCCAATTTTGGCTATTGGAGATTAAAAAAATATGCCAACATAATACTCATTGCAAGTATCGGATTGTTGGTAGCCCTCCTAATATTTGGGGTACCTATTAACAACGCCAAGCGTTGGTTTGTTATAGGTGGCATCAGTATACAGCCCTCGGAAATTATGAAGTTTGCTATGATAGTGTTTTTAGCCTCCAGTATTTCCAAGAACAAGGATCGCCTAAAAAAACCTATTACAGGTTTTGGTTATTATATGGTCATTACGGGGCTGATATTCGGGCTTATATTTATGCAACCCAACCTGAGCACCGCCGTAAGCATAGTTATTCTGGCTATGATCATTCTGTTTATAGGTGGGGCCGAACTATGGCATTTTGCAGCGTTGATCATTATGGGTATAGCGGGCGTATTTGTGCTCCTTCAGAAGGTGGACCCAACCGACTATCGTATTAAGCGGTATCTCACCTTTTTAGATCCCTGGGCAGACCCTCTAGATGACGGATTTCAGGTCATTCAATCCCTGTATTCCTTAGGATCCGGGGGTATATTCGGGATGGGCTTGGGGCAGAGTAGACAAAAATACCTTTTTCTTCCCTATGCCGAGACGGACTTTATATTCTCTATCATAGGCGAAGAGTTGGGCTTTGTGGGGGCTACATTGGTCATCGTATTATTTTTGATTCTGATCTGGAGGGGGATCAAAATCGCGCTGACCGCGCCGGACCTGTTTGGATGTCTTTTAGCCTCTGGGATAACTGCGGTTATAGGAATACAGACTGCCATCAACATAGCCGTTGTTACCTCCTCAATGCCGGCAACGGGCTTGCCCCTGCCCTTTATCAGTGCGGGAGGATCCTCCTTGGCGTTTTTCATGGCCAGCATCGGCGTGCTCCTCAATATATCCAAATACAGTAAGACGACTTAGGATTTGGGGAATAAATTAATTCATTGTGTGAGTCCATTAACGGTGTATACCCGGCTAGAACAACACTTTAAAATAGGTATCATTAAAGAATTAGGCAGTCGGGCTAAAAAACTTAGGTTATCGACATTATAGCCTAAAGCAGCGAATGACTTATATTTGGGATTTCCACAGTCACACCTCTTTTCAGGATGCATATCATGGTAGGGCAGGATAGCATATAAGAGAGGTGTATGCCGTGGCAAAGTATATAATTACCGGCGGAAATAAACTGGAAGGCTCAGTCAGGGTGACAGGGGCAAAAAATTCTGTTTTACCCATTCTGGCAGCTGCCCTTTTAACTACCAGGGAAGTGGTTATAAAGGATTGTCCGGATTTGGCCGATATAGAGAAAGTGATTGGAATTTTAAGAGCCGTCGGATGCAGGGTGAAAAGGGAAAATAGTACCTTGGTGGTAGATCCCTCCACCATTACCACTTGGGTAATCCCGGACAAGTATGTCAAGGAGATAAGGTCCTCCATTATATTTTTAGGAGCAATGATAGCGAGGATTGGAAAGGCCAAGGTGACGTATCCGGGAGGGTGCGAAATCGGACAGAGACCAATAAATCTACATTTGGCGGGCCTGAAGAAGCTGGGGATAGAAGTAAACGATTCCTATGGTTATATTGAATGTGAGGCCTCGGCCTCTGTGGGAGCCGAAATTCATTTGGATTATCCCAGCGTTGGTGCGACAGAGAATATTATTTTGGCTGCTACCGCGGCCCATGGTTATACCATAATACGCAATGCCGCCAAGGAACCGGAGATAACGGATCTGCAGGACTTTATAAACGCCATAGGCGGAAAGGTATGCGGTGCGGGAACCAGTACCATAATAGTAGAGGGCAAACGTCCCATGAGCGGAGCGATACATACCATCATTCCAGATCGTATTGTGGCCGGGACCTATCTGACGGCCGCAGCTATAACCGGCGGTGAGGTGCTTGTAGAAAATGTAATATTGGACCATGTATATCCCGTTGTCGCAAAGCTGAGGGAGTCCGGTGCTATTATCAAGGCCTCCGGATCGTCTGTTATCATAGAGGGAAGGGATAGACCGCTTCCTATATATCATACTACGACCCTGCCGTACCCGGGTTTCCCAACGGATATGCAGGCTCCACTTACCAGCCTTCTGTCGGTATCCGCAGGCACCAGCGTTATGGTAGAGACGATATTTGAGAATAGGTTCAAGCATGTCCCGGAATTGATACGCATGGGCGCTAATATCAGGATAGACGGAAAGACGGCGGTTATCCAGGGAGTAGAGGGCCTTAGGGGTACTACAGTTACCTCCCACGATCTAAGAGGCGGCGCAGCGTTGGTCCTGGCCGGATTGAGGGCAGAGGGGCAGACCGTCGTGGAGGACATATACCATGTCGAGCGGGGATATGAGTGCCTGGAATCTAAACTGGGGGATCTGGGTGCAAGGATTACTAGGGTAGAATAACGGCGCCGACAAGAGAAAAATTCTGAGCTCTAAAGATAAGGTGGTTGCATGAAAAACCCGAGAAAAAAAAGACACACGTTCTCAGTTTTGTTATTGCTATTGGCAGTAACGGGGATCGTGTATATAGGCACCGACGGTTTTCAAATAAGGGAGATTACTGTTGTGGGCAACAATAGAATCCTAGAAGAGGATATAGTTAAAAGGGCCGGGATCCCCGGCAATCAAAATATCTTTAGGCTTGATAAAGGGCTTATAAAGGAAAGACTGGAAACAGAGCCCTATATAGAGGTTTTATCCATAAAGCGGCAATACCCCTACGGGGTTACTATTACCTTGAGGGAAAAGGAAGCGGCGGGGATTATTCCATACTTAAACTCGTATTATGTCATTGACAGGGATTGCTACATAATGGAGATAGCCGACTCCTTGGATAATTTCCAATATCCCCTGATCCGTGGTATACAGGTAAGAAATTTTGTGGTGGGAAAAAGGCTTATTGCCTCGGATGAATACCAATTAAAGGTCCTCACAAGAATCCTTGAATCCATCGAGGATTTGGAATTGGAGGATCAAATTTCTGAACTGATTGTGGATAACCCCGAGGACGTTGAGCTTATACTGATGGGGGGAATGCGGACCAGGGTTGGACAAGCAATAGAGGTGGATAAAAAGCTGATCTGGCTTAAAAGCCAAGAAATACAGGAGATCCTAGGCGGTGTAGCGGGGGGAATCCTGGACCTGAGCGCCCCGTCAAAACCGGTTTTTTATTCTGATGAAAGCTGAGGTGAATTCATGAAAAAATCAACTAAGGGACAATATGCCCTGACCCTAATCAGCCTGATTTTAGGAGTTATGCTGGCAACCCAGTTTAAAAATGTACAAAAGGTGGGCGGCAATGTTTCAATTCAAAGGACCCAGGAGCTGACGGAGTATATTAAGAAGCTGGAATTCGACAACGAAAATCTCAACGGCCAGATTAACGAATTTAAGGGAATTATAAGCAGCTACGAAAATGCTTCCCAGGATGAGACTTTGGTTAACGAACTCCTTAGAACCAAGAGTCAGGCCGGCCTGTTGCCCATGGAGGGTCCGGGGGTGGTTGTAGTTGTAGACAATCTCAATATAAGCGGTTGGGACGGAAGCCACCAGGTGTTTCAGAATGTTCATTACGATGACCTTCTGAGATTGGTAAACGAATTAAATGCAGCTGGCGCCGAGGCCATCGGTATCAATAACGAAAGGGTAATTTCCACAACCGAGATCCGCAATGCCGGGGATTATATTGTCATCAATACCAACAGGCATTCGGCGCCCTTTGAGATAAAAGCTATCGGTAACCCGGATAACTTGGAGGCAGCATTAAAGCTTTTGGGCGGTGTAGTGGACAACCTAAGCCAACTTCTGGAC
>DASRNX010000101.1:0-6661 GCA_035647175.1 Clostridia bacterium
ATCCGGCATTATGGGGGGAATCTGCCCCGGTTAGGATCAGGGTTTTGGACACCTCTTCTACCCACTGTTTGGGGATCAATTGCTTTCCCTCCCACTGGCCGCCTTGAAGGTAGAGCTGCCCTAGCTTGGCTATTTCAGATACTTTAAGCATCAGCCCCCCTGACCCAAAGCTGTTTCCTAAAGGATCGGTTTCCCAGGTGGGAAGCCATATCCCGAGGGGCTCAAAGAGCCTGGGCATCAGATAATCCCGTAGGTCAGAACCCGTTAATCTTCTAATTATCATCCCCGCCAAATAAGGTCCCACATTGCTATAGACGAAGCGGGCTCCGGGTTCAAAGTCCATGGGAATAGCCAGACTGAGCCTTACCCAATCTGTCTCTTCCGTGGTGTATCTCTGTTCTGCCATGAGGTGGGATTCATCGTGCCCCACACCCATAGTGAGAAGATGCCTAACCTTTAGACGCCGCAACCTATCCGGCGGATTATCCGGTACCTTCTCCGGTAAAAAGTCTATAACGGGGTCATCCAAGGTTAATAATCCCTCTCCCACGGCAATCCCCATAGCCGATGAAGTAAAACTTTTGCTCACGGAGTATTGATTTTGTCGTATCTCGGGTTCCCAATTATATGCGGCAATCTCTTCCCCGTCTTTGAGAACCAGGATATTATTGATCATGATGTTCTTAGTATTTTCTATGAAGTCATTAAGTAAGTTGGTATACATATTACACCCTCCTAAACCGGCACGCCTCGAATTCCTATGGTAATAAAAGCATCGCCTAAATGTTTTTAAAAACGGTCAATGGGGTTCTTGCAAAATCGGAATTATCCTCGGCACGACATAACCTTAAGGACAATATGTCCTTCGGGAACCCTAAATTCCCTTCTCCTTGACCTTTTTGGAAAATTCCTCTTGAAGGGCGGGCGCTGTTGTATCCTCCTTAACAGCCTTTATGGCCCTGGCCAAGGATCTTGCATAGATATCTGCCGCAACCCTACCCTTTTCTTCGCTTGCGTATTTTGCGTCCCCTACAACGTTTTCCGGATAATCCGCATACCACCACAGGGCATTATTCACCCCATTTTCGTGCAGATGTTTAAAGCGCCCCAGGGGTTTAACCTCTTCTTTTGGGGCATATTCCAATTTCGTCTTGCCGGGACAACAGGCCATAAAAAGGGATGTCTCCATTTCACATGCGTGGCCACCCAGATTCGTATCCCATAGATCCTCTATGGTTTTTCTCTCATCTTCTGTAAGGGCGCCGCTGACACTTGTCTGGTAAAATATGTAGTCCGTGGGTTCGTCTAAACGGCTCATGGAAAAGTAGTCCAGCATATGGGAATTGCCCCCATGCCCGTTGACGATCAATATCTTTTTAAACCCGTTCTGGGCAATGGAGTCCAACAAATGGCCAAAAGCCTCTATGGCAAAGGCCTGGGGAAAATTCACGGTACCCGTAAAACACGCAGCCTCATGGACTTGCATCAAAAAGTAAGGCGGAAAGACTACGGCGGGTTCGATCTCTGCAGCTCTGGCGGCTATGGTATGGGCTATGATCATATCACATCCAAAGGGTAAATGTTCGCCATGCCTTTCCAGTGAACCTATAGGTACTATACAAAGTCCTGTTTCCTCTATCGCTTTTTTAAAATCCTTCGGTACAAGATGTTCCCAAAGCATTTCGTCCCCTCCATCTTCATTTTTTTATTTGTTATTCTGACATGCTGTCATTCCCACGACGGTGCTGAGCATTCAATAACCGTTACAGACATATGCTTAACCGACACAGCACGTTAATCAATCCGTTATGCCGGCCGGATATGTATAGTTTATTACCTTTTTCTAATAAAATCAATAGCCCCATAGCCGTATACCCCCGCCCTATAAGGGCCTCCCTGAAAGTTATTTTCTGTAACAGGGGTTCCATCTTAGGGAAAATGGCCTGATCCTGTCATATATCCGTTGCATGGCTCCCTGAAAGGTGGTATAATATATGTATGTAACATACAAGTGTATAAGGGGAGTGAGGGTGTGAGGTGAAAGAAAAAACTATATCCTTTATAGAAATATGGGATCTTTTGATAGACGTTCAATCCTTAATGAATGTATTATCACGAAAGGTGCAGGCGCAGTACGACCTGGCGCCCCAAGAGTTGCGGGTGATGTTAGAGCTGGATCGCGCAGGGAGAATGAATATCAGCGAATTGTCCAAGGCAATAAATCGAGATTTTGGAAATGTCAGCCGCACCTGTGCCGCTTTGGTTAACAAGGGACTGTTAATCCGTCAGAGGTCCGAGAGGGATCAACGGGTCACCCTGATGACATTAACGGGAAAGGGCAAGCACAAATTAGAGGTATTCTACCAGTACAACTTGACTGTGATGCAAAGTAAGGTTTTTATGGAAAACGAGGACAAATGCAGGGCTATGATGACGGGAATGATGCTGTTCCTTTCCTTTGTAGCCGAGAGAATGGAGGAACTAGATGATTAAGCAAAGCAATGGGAATAGAAAACCAAAGACTCCAAGGCCCATCCTGTACTATTATGGCATAGCCTTGTTGGCACTTTTATTGCTGAACTGGCTTGTGTTGCCATATCTTACGAAGCCTCAGGTTGTAGAGGTTGGCTATTCCTTCTTTTTAGATGAGGTTGAAAGCGGCAAGGTTACTACTGTTGAGATGGATACTAATCAGATCCTGTTTTCCATAGTAGATAACCATGAGAAGGAGTCATATTACAAAACCGGATATGTCAATGACCCGGAGCTGGTGTCACTCTTGCGGGGACACGGGGTTGAATTTGGGGCTGTAATACCCAAACAACCAAATTACTTTTTGAGCCTGCTCTTATCCTATGGGATTCCGCTCCTCATCATCTGGTGGATCGGCAGGAAGATGAGTAAGACCTTAGGGGATAGGATGGGTGCCGGGGGCCTGGCCCTTGGCGGAAATGCCGGAAAAGTCTATGTACCGACGGGCGATAAAAAAACATTCCATGATGTAGCGGGACAGGAAGAAGCGAAGGAGGCCCTTACGGAAGTGGTAGATTATCTGTCCCACCCCGAAAGATATTCTGCCATAGGAGCAAAATGTCCCAAGGGTGTACTCCTAATCGGTCCACCGGGGACCGGTAAGACCCTAATGGCCAAAGCGGTAGCCGGGGAAGCGGATGTACCTTTCTTTTCCATAGCGGGGTCAGAATTCGTGGAGATGTTTGTGGGTCGGGGTGCTGCGAGGGTCAGAGACCTCTTTGAACAGGCTAAGAAGAAGGCACCGTGTATCGTATTTATCGATGAGATTGATACTATAGGTAAAAGACGTGACGGCGGCATAGGCACCAACGATGAGAGGGAGCAAACTCTAAACCAATTGCTTACTGAAATGGACGGATTTGAAGGAGATTCGGGGGTAATCATACTGGCAGCTACCAACCGTCCCGAGACATTGGATCCCGCGCTATTACGGCCGGGTCGATTTGACAGACAGGTCCCCGTGGAACTGCCGGATTTACAGGGCCGAATCGCCATCTTTAAGGTGCACGCCAAAAACTATAAGGTGGTGGACAGTATCGATTTTGACCTATTAGGCCGGGCAACCGTAGGTGCCTCCGGGGCAGAGATCGCCAACATCGTCAACGAAGCCTCCTTAAGAGCCGTGAGAATGGGTCACCATAAGGTGTTACAGGAGGATCTGGAGGAGTCCATCGAAGTGGTCATAGCCGGCCATCAGAAGAAAAACGCTATCCTCTCTCCGGAAGAAAAAAAGATAGTCTCCTATCATGAAGTCGGCCATGCGCTGGTAGCAGCCAATCAAAGCAACACCGCCCCCATCCATAAGATAACCATCGTCCCCAGAACTTCCGGGGCGCTGGGTTATACTATGCAGGTGGAGGAAAATGAAAAATCCCTTATGACCAGAACAGAAGCCTTCAATAAGATGGTCACCTATTGTGGCGGGAGGGCCGCCGAGGAGATAATATTCGGGGAGATTACAACCGGGGCCTCCAATGATATCGAACAGGTAACCAGGATAGCCAGGGCCATGATTACACGCTTTGGGATGAGCGACGAATTTGGTATGATGGCTTTAGAGACCAACAACAATATGTATCTGGGCGGGGATTCTACCCTAAACTGTTCACCCAAAACCGGTGAATTGGTGGACAAGGAAGTGAAGGAGTTGATCCGTTCCGCCTATCAAAAAGCCAGGGATATCCTTATAGAAAACAAGGCTAAACTCCACGAGCTGGCGGAATTCCTATACAGGGAGGAAACCATAACCGGGGAGCAGTTTATGGGAATAATGGATAGAGAGAATAAATATAGCGCTTGAACCTCTTATGACTAAAGTCATGAGATTTTGTTGTCACCAGCTGAGGGTGGGGGGGTGGCCTAGCTGGTCCCCCCTTATTTGCGTACCTGGCATGGGTGGTAACTTGGAAGTGAGAGTCCGCTGTGGGTTAGTAGTGGAAACCACTAGCCAAAGGCAAGGATGTCCATCGTGAGGTGGAACCTGAAGGAAGCCCTATGTGGAGTCCCTAAGCCGGCTTCCCCGGTCATAGACAGCGCAAAATTCTACAGCCCCGGATAGATGTTGGGGGTACATATAGTACGGCTTAATTTGTAAGCAAGGGGCTATAAATAGAAAAAGGTCCAAAATAATAAAAATATTTATGGCAAATTATATATTTTTATGATAAGATATCATGGGGTACAATAGTTATATTAGAATACCAAAATAATTTTGATATATTTAACATAACTATCAATGCGTTCATGGCAACAAACAATAGTGTACAATATTAATCAATAAAGGTGTGATTAGATGAATGACAAGATGACCACTAACCAAAAGTTGTTAGATTGGGTTAAAGAGATGGCCGAAATGTGCCAGCCTGACAAGATCTATTGGTGTGACGGCTCGGAAGAAGAAAACGATCGTCTACTTAAGGAAATGGTGGACAGTGGTGCGGCGGTGGAGCTGGACCCTGAGAAAAAACCGGGTTGCTATCTTTTCCGGAGCGACCCCTCTGATGTAGCTCGTGTTGAGGATAGAACCTATATATCCTCCAAGAATAAAGAAGATGCAGGGCCGACCAATAACTGGGTTGACCCCACTGAATTAAAGAATACCATGAAGGAATTATATTCTGGTTGTATGAAGGGTAGAACGATGTATGTCATTCCCTTCTCCATGGGTCCTGTAGGTTCACCCGCTTCAAAGATCGGGGTAGAACTGACGGATAGTCCCTATGTTGTTACCAATATGCGGATTATGACCCGTATGGGCAAAGAAGTTTTGGATGTTCTTGGGGACGGCGAATTTGTACCCTGCCTTCATTCAGTAGGTGCCCCATTAGCTGAAGGCGAAAAAGACGTCCCTTGGCCTTGTGCCCCTATGGAACAAAAGTATATAAGCCAATTCCCGGAAGATCGGACAATTTGGTCCTACGGCTCCGGCTATGGCGGAAACGCACTGCTTGGCAAAAAATGTTTTGCCCTCAGAATCGCTTCCGTCCAAGCCAGGGATGAGGGTTGGTTGGCTGAGCATATGCTTATACTCAAGCTTACAAGCCCCGAAGGCGAAGTTAAATATGTTACCGGAGCCTTCCCCAGCGCATGCGGAAAGACCAATCTGGCTATGCTTATACCTACAATTCCGGGTTGGAAGGTTGAAACAATTGGCGACGATATCGCCTGGATGAGATTCGGAGAGGACGGCCGTCTGTATGCCATCAATCCTGAAGCCGGGTTCTTCGGCGTTGCCCCCGGTACCTCCATGGATTCCAATCCAAATGCTATGCACAGCATAGAAAAGAATACGATATACACCAATGTCGCCCTAACCGACGACGGGGATGTCTGGTGGGAGGGCATCGGTTCCGATGCACCGGACCATCTCATAGATTGGCATGGTAATGATTGGACTCCGGGTAGCGATAGGCCTGCAGCCCATCCTAACGCGCGCTTCACCGCTCCCGCAAGCCAATGTCCAGTAATCGCCCCAGAATGGGAAGACCCTGCGGGAGTGCCTATCTCGGCAATCCTAATCGGCGGACGCCGACCAAGCACGATTCCCCTAGTACATGAGAGCTTTGATTGGGAGCATGGCGTTTTCATGGGTTCCATCATGGGCTCTGAGATTACAGCCGCCGCTATATCCGATAATATCGGTCAGGTTAGACGCGATCCCTTCGCTATGTTGCCTTTCTGTGGCTATCACATGGGAGATTACCTAAACCATTGGCTGACCATCGGTAAGAACGCTGATACCGACAAGCTGCCCAAGTTATTCTATGTGAACTGGTTCCGCAGAGACGATGATGGGAATTGGTTATGGCCAGGATTTGGTGAGAATAGCCGAGTGCTAAAATGGGTATTCGAAAGAACATCCGGTCAAGGCGAGGCAGTAAAGACACCTATTGGCTATATGCCTACCCCGGATGCTATTGACACTGAAGGCTTGGACGTCAGCGAGGCCGATATGGAAGAGCTCCTGGACGTTAACAAGGAACAATGGCTGAGGGAAGTAGAATCCATAAAAGAATATTATAAGATGTATGAGGATAAGTTACCTCAGGAATTGGCCCAGCAGCTGGAGGCCTTGGAAGAGCGTCTTCGCAGCTGACAATTTAGCGCATTGTGCCGGTTAGACATATAA
>DASRNX010000102.1:0-6072 GCA_035647175.1 Clostridia bacterium
GTCTATGGACTTCCCATATTGTTTCCCCCCAACAGAATCGATGGGGGCAAATTCGAATTTTCGGGGAGGACGTATCAATTCCCTATCGGGGAGAAACGTAGCAACAATTCGCTGCATGGCTTTTTGTCCCATCGCCCCTGGGGCTTTGAGGTACTGAAATCAGATAAGGACGAGGCCGTTGTCAGCCTGACCTTCAAAGGGGATAAGGAAGAGGATTATTATAGCTATTATCCCCATGAATTTACTATAAAGATGGTATACACCCTAAATGCCCAAGGGCTAAACCAGGATATAACCATATCCAACGAGGGCAGGGTGGATATGCCCTTTGGCCTGGGATGGCATACCGCTTTTGCGTTGGAATTTAAAGAGGGAATAAATCCTGATGATGTTAAGGTAAAGGTATCCATAGGGGGACGAATACAGCTGAGCGATAGGGGGCTTCCCACGGGTGTTGTTTCCCCGCTGTCGGATAATGAGGCACAGTTTAGAAAAGAGGGTCAATCACCCCTTTATGAAATTATGGACGATCACTATACCGTAAAGCCCATAGAGAAGGATGGGAAACCGTTCCACGGCGCTATATTGGAGGACGGTACCGGCAAGGCCCGTGTTGTTTACCGGGTGGACCCGGCCTATAAGCATTGGATGATCTGGAACTGTTTTAAAGAGGGGAGCTTCATCTGCATAGAACCGCAGAATTGGCGGGTTAATGCGCCTAATCTAAAACTTCCGGCAGATGAGTCGGGGATGGAATATATTGTGCCCGGGGGTACATATAGGGCAAAAGCTTCCGTCTATGTGGAAGAGGATTTGGACTAAGGACAATGGGTATTGCCGATATGTTTAACTAGCATAACGGGCTAAATTATGCACCCGAGGGGGGAAAGTAAATGGGCAGGACATTGATCTTTAACGGATCAATTATTACGCCCTATCGTATGATCGAGGGCGGGAGCATACTCATAGAAGACGGGAAGATAGCGGGGAACTATACGGGGAAGCCTGAGATACCCCATTGCAAGATGGTAGATGCAAAGGGCCTATATATTTCCCCGGGCTTTATCGATATCCATACCCATGGGGCCGGGGGGCATGATTTTATGGACGGTACCGTGGATGCATATTTGGGGGCTGCGATGACCCATGCCATGCACGGCACTACCGCCCTTGTTCCCACCACGGTAGCCAGTACGGTGGATAGCCTTAAGGAGACCTTTGAAACCTACAGAAAAGCTAAATCATCCAATATCCATGGGGCGGCATTTTTGGGACTCCACCTAGAGGGCCCCTATTTTTCTATGGAGCAAAGGGGTGCCCAGGATCCCCGCTATATCCGAAATCCCGAAAGGGAGCATTACGAAGAGATCCTGAGCTGGTCCGACGATATAGTCCGCTGGAGTGCGGCTCCGGAGCTTGATGGGGCAATGGAGTTTGGCAGATCTTTAAAGAATAGGGGTATCCTGCCTTCCATAGGACATTCCGATGCGATATACGAGGATGTTCTAGAGGCCTATGAAAATGGATATACCCACATCACCCACCTATACTCCGGAATGTCGGGGGTAAGAAGGATAAACGCATATCGATACGCAGGGGTTATTGAAAGTGCCTTTCTGATAGACGAAATGACGGTGGAAATAATTGCAGATGGTGCACATCTTCCTGAAAGTCTGCTAAAGCTCATCTACAAGATAAAGGGAGCCGATAAGATCGCCCTTATCACCGATTCCATGAGAGCAGCCGGAATGCCCGAGGGAGAATCCATTCTAGGGGGCTTAAAGGATGGCCAAAAAGTCCTTGTAGAGGATGGTGTGGCAAAGCTTATGGATCGGACGGCTTTTGCGGGGAGCGTTGCGACTGCCGACAGGCTGGTCAGGACCATGATTAACATTGCTGAGGTGCCCCTTTTGGATGCTGTCCGTATGATGACCATTACACCGGCTAGGATAATGGGAGTAGACGATAAAAAAGGTAGCGTCGCCATGGGAAAGGATGCCGATCTGGTGTTGTTTGATGATGATATTAAAGTCCATTCAAGTATGGTGAGGGGGAGGGTTGTGTACAAATGCCAAAATCCGACCTAAGGGCAGATTTATGGTATCATCGATAAGCGCTGGGCGTGAATCCAAAATACTCCTTGAATACCTTAAAAAAGTGACTTGTGGAATTATAGCCAACCTTTTCGGCAATTTCATTAACGGGAAGATCGCTATTGGACAGATAGTTGAGAGATGCTTGGAGCCTGGATTCCTTCACGATCTGGCTATAGTTGTGGCCGGTTAGCTTTTTGATTAGCCTAGTCATATAGTTGGGGGTATAGCCAAAATGCTCTGCTATTTCATCCAGGTTTTGATATGCGCAATGTTCTCTAATGTAATCTAGCAACTCCATGGTAAATTCGTCGGTACTATAGTATTTGCATTGTACTTGGCGATTTAAATAAGAAAAAAGCAAAATTAAGTAGGCTTCCAAGGTAAAACTCGTTTGAAAGTCCGAATTGGTATATTCGTTGATAATAGAATTAATAATACGCTGCACCATAAAATTGGGTTGGGAGGTATAGTACAAATAATTTTCTTTGTTCGTATCCTGGCCGCGAATAAGGGTGGAGATTGGATTATCATCATTATAGAAACTACATAACGTCCCTTGAAATACGGGGCCAAGAAGCGCAATTTTAACAATTGTAGCATTCTTATCGGGACATTTCAATCCATGCTCGGCATTGGGGTTCAGGATGCAGAAATCACCTTGTCGCATATGCAAATGATCGCCATCTATGACATTAATGACCTTCCCCTGATTTACGAAAATAATTTCTACGAAATCATGCCGGTGCGGCCAGAAACTCTGATTGACATCATGACAATATATAAGGATATTTTCGTTGGGAAATAGGGGAACATTATTAAATAGTGATGTTCCCCAAGTACCATTTTGCTTATAAATATCTATGAGAGTTCGTGAAGTAAATACCGTGGGCAAGGATTTGGGACCCCAAAAATTCACCAGCCCCACCTTTTTTAATGAGCTTATAAGTTTCTCAGATAATGGATAATTATAATGCTGAGTAGACATACTCAAGACTTACCCCCTATACAATGATTACTTAATCATAGTTTATTTCGCTATACGCAGTGCTCTATGCTGCCTAAATCACAGGGGCATAACCTGCCATAAAACAACTGATCTAGTAACATAAATCAATACATAAATATAACGGATAGGGTCATTTCCTTACAAGGCAATATATGACTTATATTGTCTGCGCTCCCCCAAACACGGGATAGTATTATACGCTGATTATAGCACATGGATTAAGGTTAGGCAATAATGGCACGATTTTCGACCCATTTACGGCATTGGCCCACCCATAACTCATATCCTATGAAAGAAAAGCACACGTTTTTGTCTATTGAACGCATTGCGTATTCTGCATAGGATATATATAATGTATTCGAGCGATAACTTCATATATAAAATGACGACTTATGCACCTTGGTTATTGACCCCATAAGGAACTGAAGTTCAACATTAAAGCAAAAAGATATAAGGAGTGTTTCATGATGGCAAATCGTTTTTCAGTAGCATCCTACTCATTTCACGGCCTTCAGGGAGTAGGCGCAATGAACATCTTTCACTATTTTGAAACTGTAAAGTACAGATACAACCTAAATACCGCCGATATATGGAACGGTATGCTAACAAGCTATGGTGAAAAGTACTTAAAACTTGTGAAGCAGCAGATGGATGAACATGGCCTTGATCTTGTTAACCTATGCTGTGATGGAGCCCACCTATGGAGCGATGATGAAAAAGAGGCCGAATTCACTAATAAGAGAGCTGACGAATGCCTAAACGCCGCAGCCATTTTAGGTGCAGAAACTATTCGTTTTGATGTGGGAATCGGCGGTAGGGAAGCCACCGATGAACAGATAGAATACGTGGCGAAGAAATTCGATAAGTATTGTGAGAGAGCCGCACGCTTCGGTGCAAAGGTAGGTCCGGAAAATCACTGGGGTGCATCGACAAATATTGAAGTGATGCGAAAGCTGATCCAGGCAGTAAAAGCTGAGAACTTTGGAATTTTACTTCATTTGGGTAACTGGCAAATGTCCGGTGTGGATTTTGAAAAAGGGTGTGAATACGACTTGGAGATGATCCCCCATGCTATGTATATGCATATACATTATGAGGCATGTGAGAACGCGGAGGTCCAATTACCGCCTCTTCAAGAAGCCGATTACACGGGATGCTGGGGTATCGAAAGCCATAAATCCTCTAACGAGTATAACAATGTAGCCTATCAACTTTCCCAGGTAAAGAGAGTAGTGACACCCCTGATCTATAAAGCGGAACGGAGAGAAATCCCCGAAGAATTCCAAGTGGTAATCAGGAAGATGATGCAGAAATAATGGACTATTAAACCTTTAATTGCGTGGGAAACCGTATATCGGCTCGCGATCCATGCAAACAAACATAAAAAAAGTGGGCGGTATTTTATAGTGGATATCTTAAAGACTCGTATAACGAGAACCAATCAAGGCTATGTACAAGGAAGAGCGGGAAGAGACGAAGAGGTTACCGTATTTCGGGCGGTACCATATGCTGCCCCGCCTGTGGGACCCTTACGTTGGCGGCCCCCCCAACCTCCGGTTGCCTGGCAGGGAGTAAGGCCAGCAGGATCGGAATCTACTGTACCACTTCAAGAGCGGGGAATGTTCGCCGATGGTGGACGGTTTGATTCATTCTATCGTACTGAAGATTGCTTAACTGTTGATATATGGACCCCTGCCGACACGGATTTGGACTCTCTACCGGTAATGATATGGATTTTTGGGGGACGATTTCAGGGCGGATATGCTTCTGATAATATGTATGACAGCGAACTATTAGCCGCTAAGGGAGTAGTATGCGTTACAGTGAATATGCGCGTAGGAGTTTTTGGATATCTGTGCCACCCGGAGCTGCTCAAGGAAGGGAAGGGGCTCACATGCGGTAATTACGGCTTGCTCGATATAATAGAAGCGGTAAAATGGGTATCCGAAAATATAAAACATTTTGGGGGTAACCCCAATAACATTACATTGGTCGGGCAATCTACAGGAGCTTTGAGCCTTTGCCGCATAGTAGCTTCCGGATTATTAAACGGGTTATATAAGGGACTGATCCTGCAAAGCGGGGATTCTTTACTTAGCCATAAACCTTTTGAGGATACCATGGAGGATGCTATGGTACGGGGCAGTGAATTTGCAAAATATCTTGGTGCGGATTCTATCGATGAGTTGCGGGCGCTGCCTCCGGATAAATTCATAGAGGACGGGGTTAACGTATACGAGGAATACTTCAATCAAATCTGTGTACCGATCCAAGATAGAAGTTTCTTTAAGACGCCTTTTAAAGAGAGCCTTTTCACGGAGAATACACGATTTATCCCTATGATAATAGGTTCTAATGCGGATGACGGCTTTATGATTATGCCCTCGGAGAGTACTAATGAAGCCTTGGATACGATTTTAGATGAACGATTCGGGTCTTTTGCTCCTAAAATTCGGCGATTGTACTCGTTTTATGGGGATACCCAATCATATCAAACTTTCCGCATAATTGAACGGGATTATTGGTTCGCAAGGATACGTTTCATTGCCCTGGCCCGGGAAAAGATGAGGCATGGCGCTACCTGGCAATATTATTTTACCCAGCCATATTTATGGCCGGGGCTTGGAATCCTAGGCGCAGTCCATGTATCCGAATTGCCTTACGTATTTGGATCTATTCGCTTGCTAAAGGGATATGATTATCCCTGGGACGAGAACAATGATCGTCTATTTCAAATAATGAGTGACTTTTGGATTGCTTTTATAAAGAATAGCAATCCCAACAAGGGCTGGTTGCCTATTTGGCATCCAAGATCCCATCGACATAAATATATGGAGATTGGACTAGACACCGGTATGCACATGGAAGAGATTATGAGCGAAGAAAAAATGAAACTATGGACGGAATTTTGTATGTCTTATTGTAACTATACTGTTGGTGAATAGGTTGGTACAAACCGTTATATTATTA
>DASRNX010000103.1:0-9234 GCA_035647175.1 Clostridia bacterium
CAAATATGGCCGCCCAATTTCTTGATATGTCTAATTGTATCGTAGAAGGAAAAATGATAGAATAGGTTAAAGGATTTTCTAAGGATTATTACGGCATATTATATTACCATTATTTAGGGGTGAGAAAATTGGCTGGTTTTGTTCATCTTCATACCCATACCGAATATAGTCTCCTAGACGGAGCCGGGCAGATTAATGATTTGCTGGACAAGTGTAAAGAATTGGGAATGGATAGTCTGGCGATCACGGATCATGGGGTCATGTATGGGGTGGTGGAGTTTTACAAAGAGGCAAGGTCCAGGGGCATAAAGCCCATTATCGGATGCGAGGTCTACATAGCACCCCGCTCTATGACCGACAGGCAGCCCCGTACCGACAATAATTACGCCCATCTGGTACTTCTGGCCAAGGACCAAAAGGGTTATCTCAACCTGATTAAGTTGGTATCCATGGGTTTTATTGATGGATTTTATTACAAGCCCAGGATAGACTATGAGGTATTATCCCAACACAGTGAAGGCTTAATTGGTCTCAGCGCCTGCTTGGCCGGGGACATTCCCAGGCTACTATTGGCAGACCGGAAAGAGGATGCCAAAGCCCTGGCATTGAGATTAAAAATGATGTTTGGGGAGGACAACTTCTATCTGGAATTACAGGATCATGGTTTGGAAGATCAAGTTAGGGTTAATCCGCTAATTGCGGAACTGAGTAAGGATACCGGTATTCCATTGGTAGCAACCAACGATGTACACTATGTAAACTCCGGTGATGCGCCGGCCCATGATGTCTTAATATGCATACAGACCGGGAAAACCGTGGAGGACGAGGATAGAATGAGATTTAATTCTCTGGATTTCTATCTAAAATCCCCGGAAGAGATGCAGGAATTATTCGCCTCTTATCCCGACGCAATAGAAAATACCACTAAAATTGCAGAGCGCTGTAATGTAGAATTCGACTTTGATACCCTGCATTTACCTCAATATGACGTTCCTGAGGGTTTCACCGCCGCCCAATTCTTGAGGCACCTATGCAATGAAGGTCTTAAAATAAAATACGATAAGGTGACCGATGAAGCGAGGGATCGCCTTGAATATGAGATCAGCACCATAGAGCAGATGGGGTATGTGGACTATTTTTTGATAGTATGGGACTTTATAAAGTTTGCCCGGGATAATGGGATCATGGTAGGGCCGGGTCGAGGCAGCGCTGCGGGGAGTCTGGTCGCATATGCTCTGGGCATAACCCAGATAGACCCTCTAAAGTACAACCTGCTCTTTGAAAGGTTTCTAAATCCCGAGCGGATCAGCATGCCCGATATAGATATTGATTTTTGCTTTGAAAGAAGACAAGAGGTCATAGACTATGTGGTAGAAAAGTACGGGGATGATCGGGTGGCCCAAATAATAACCTTTGGGACCATGGCGGCCAGGGCGGCCATACGGGATGTAGGCAGGGCCCTCAACCTCCCCTATGGGGATGTGGACCGAATCGCAAAGGCCGTACCCTTTGAATTGGGGATGACAATAAGCAGGGCCCTAGAGGTTAATGGGGAACTCAGAGAGCTATATAATGCCGAACCTGTCATAAAAAACCTAATCGATACCTCCCGCAGCCTTGAAGGATTACCGAGACATGCCTCTACCCATGCGGCGGGCGTGGTTATATCCAAGGACTCTATAACGGAGCATGTCCCGCTCCAAAAAAATGATGATATTATTACCACCCAATTCTCTATGGGTATACTTGAGGAATTGGGGCTTCTGAAGATGGACTTTTTAGGCTTGCGCACCCTAACCGTAATCAGGGATGCGGTTCAGCTGATTAAGTTCAGCCAGGGTATAGAGGTCGATATTAACAACATATCCCTCGATGATGTTGGGGTATACGAGATGCTCAGCCAGGCAGATACCGACGGTGTTTTCCAGCTGGAGGGTTCAGGCATGAGGCATTTCCTTAAGGAACTAAAACCAAGCAATTTTGAAGACATCATTGCCGGGATATCCTTGTATCGGCCGGGGCCTATGGATCAGATACCCAGGTATATAGACAACAAGAATCATCCCGAATCCATTAATTACACGGATCCGAGCCTGACTGATATTTTAGAGGTTACCTACGGGTGTATGGTCTATCAAGAACAGGTAATGCAAATTGTAAGGGAGCTGGGCGGCTATTCTCTGGGCAGATCGGATCTTGTCCGGCGCGCTATGAGTAAGAAGGACATGGATGTTATGGAAAGGGAAAGGCATCACTTTATATATGGGCTCAGTGATGAAGATGGGAATATAACTATTCCGGGCGCCCTTAGAAATGGTGTGAGCGTGGACCAGGCCGGTAAGATATTTGACGAGATGATGGAATTCGCAAAATACGCCTTTAATAAGTCCCATGCAGCCGCATATGCCCTTATAGCTTATCAGACCGGGTGGCTAAAGTTCCATTATCCCGTAGAATTTATGGCTGCTCTGATGACCAGCGTAATGGGAAACAGCGGCAAGGTGGCAGGATATATCCAATACTGCAGGAAAAACGGGATCGAGGTGTTACCGCCCGATGTAAACGAGAGCATGGCTAAATTTTCTGTGGTTGGTGATAAGATCAGATTTGGTCTGGCCGCTGTTAAGAATGTAGGTATTTCCGCGATAGAGGAGATAGTAAAGGCGCGGGATGAGAAGGGCAAGTTTAGGAGCATCCTAGAATTCTGTCAAAAGGTGGACAGCTCCGGGCTCAACAAAAGACTGCTGGAAAGCCTGATAAAATGCGGTGCTTTTGATTCCATGGGGGCTTATAGGTCCCAGCTTATGGCTGTCTATGAAAGGGTGCTTGACGGTGTACTCCAGGATCGCAGAAAAAATCTGGACGGACAAATATCCCTGTTTGACCAAAGCCTGATTCAAAGGGAAGAGCCAATGGACTTTGAAATCCTTCCCGATATCAAGGAGTTTCCCACAGACATCCTTCTCAGTATGGAAAAGGAGATAGTGGGGGTGTATATAAGCGGACATCCCTTGTGGGAATACAAGGATATACTGGAGGGGCTTACCACAACCCTTGACCTTCAATCGGGGGATTTTGAGGAAGGTGCCATTGTATCGTCGGGGTCTTTAAGGGACGGTGCCAGGGTGGAAGTCGGGGGAATAATCGTTGAGCACAAGCGCAAGACTACACGAAACAATAATATGATGGCCTTTGTCACCTTAGAGGATCTCTATGGGACTATTGAAGTAATTGTATTTCCCACCATATATAAAAGGTATGCAAGGCTACTGGATAACGACAGCACCGTGATAATCCATGGCAAGTTGAGCCTTAGGGAGGAAGAGGAACCCAAGATTTTGTGTGACAGGGTGATTCCCTTGACATCCTCTTTGAACAAAAAGTTGTATTTAAAGATAGGGACCGATAGCAGGATCAATATAAGCAATCAATTGAACCCTATATTGAAAAGATACAGCGGGAGTATTCCGGTGATCCTCTATATCGAATCCATTAAACAAAGAAGCCTGGCGGATCGGGAATTATGGGTGAATGAGGATAGGGGATTGCTAACTGAGCTCTCAAACCTGCTGGGAAATGGGTGCGTTAAACTGGTACAGGGTTAGTTATAAGCGGTGATGTACCGCCGGGTTGCAATGATGCTATGTGATTTTAATTTTGCAGGGGTACCGGGTATTGTGTATTTAGGAGGTTGAACGTAATGGATTTAAAGGAGTTAGTCAATGATTATGTGTGCATACTGGCCAAGGAGGACGGGGTGAATATTATAGGCCTCACCCGAGGTAGGGACACAAAATTTCATCATACAGAAAAGCTCGATAGGGGTGAGGTTATGATAGCCCAGTTCACAGAGAATACTTCTGCCATAAAGATTCGCGGCAGGGCTGTCATCTATACCAAGCATGGCGAAATAACCTCAGGAAATATAAGAGATTAAACGATATCTCATAGGAGGGCTTATAATGTGGGTTGTTATATATATGGCGCATCGTAAGAGGGATGCCGATGCCATAGAGGGTATTTTGGGGGATGAGAATATACCGTACAAAATAAAGCCTGTCTACAAGAATATAGCCCCCGAAGATAACTGTTTTGAGATATTGGTCCCCCAATCTGAAGCCGGGGAAGTCCATAACATATTGATGGAGAATGGGTTTTAGGTCCATATTTTTTGTGAGGAGGTAGTTGGGTATGAAAACAATAGGGGTCTTGACAAGCGGCGGGGATGCCCCGGGAATGAATGCCGCAATAAGGGCTGTGGTCCGGACTGCTATCTACAACGATATGAGGGTTATTGGTATCCGTAGGGGGTATAACGGTCTAATAAACGGCGATCTCCGGGAGATGGATATTACCTCAGTTGGGGATATCGTACACAGGGGCGGTACTATTTTGCATACGGATCGCTCTGAGGAATTTAGGACGCCCGGGGGTCAGAAGAAGGCCGCCAATATGGCGGAGATATTTGAAATCCAGGGTATAGTGGTTATCGGCGGCGATGGTTCCTTCAAGGGAGCCTATGACTTGTGCCGAATGGGAATACCCGTTATGGGAATTCCGGCTACCATAGACAACGATGTCAATTCTACGGATTTTACCGTGGGCTTTGATACGGCAACCAATACAGTTGTTGACGCTATAAATAAAATTAGGGATACCGTAACGTCCCATCAGCGAGCAAATGTGATTGAGGTTATGGGACGGGGCCGAGGTGATATCGCACTCTACACCGGGGTTGCAGGCGGAGCAGAGCACATAGTTATACCCGAGATCTCCTTTAAGATCAATGAACTATGCAAGCGTCTTATCCAGGGCAGAGACCGGGGAAAGAGTTCGCATATTATTATGCTTTCAGAGGGTATGACCGATGTGAACGAATTATGTGAACAGATTGAAGAAAAGACAGGGATCGAAACTAGGGCTACGGTGCTGGGGCATATCCAGCGAGGCGGGAATCCTACGGTAGCCGATAGGATACTGGCCAGCAAAATGGGTTACCATGCCGTGAATTCGTTAAAAGAGGGCAGGGGTAATAGGGTTGTGTGTATAAGGAACAACCAGATAATCGATTGTGATTTAGAGGAAGGTATGGCCATGAAAAAACGCTTTGATACCGACCTTTATGAGATGTCAAAGATACTGTCCATGTAGACGATTAGATTTTGGGATTGCTCAAAATGCAAAAAGTCTAGTAGCCTATAACGGCTTGCTTAGGGGATATCGTTTACCTCATTGTAATACAACTGAATCCATACGGTATAGGAGATGGTTAAACTGATTACGGTTGATACCGAAATTCGTGTCAGATATAAGGAAACGGATAGGATGGGGATCGTCCACCATTCCAACTACTATGTCTGGTTTGAAATAGCAAGGACCGAGTATATGAGGCTGCAGGGCCTTAGCTACAGACAGACTGAAGAGCGGGGCATCCTGCTCCCTTTAAGGGAAACCTATTGTAAATACATTCAGGGAGCCCTATACGATGACCAAGTTATCATACGAACATCCATGACGAATTTTTCAGGAGCGAGAATTACAATGGAATATGAGGTGGTAAGAAAAGGGGACAATTGCCTATTGGCAAAGGGTAAAACCGTCAACGCCATAACGGACGATAACCTAAAGCCAATAAACATTAAGAAAATTGCCCCCGATATCTACCAACTGTTACTAAAATGCGTTCGTGGCATATAGCGTCATAGTTATTTTTCTTTGGTCCCTTTTTCTAGGGCTCTCATTACAGCTATCTTAAAGGTCTTGGTAGTACCTGTTGCGCCTGCATATGTGTCTATCTTGGTCAGGTCCTGTTTCTCAACCAGGATATCCGGCAATTTTTTAAATGCATCCAAGGCTTGCTGATAGTCATACCCGCTCTCCTTTGTTTTTGGCTTGTTGTCTTCGGTGAACTCGGTATATTCTGCCTCGGTTATTTTTCCGTCCTTTACGGTAATTTTGGCTTCACCAAAATTCCCTCGTTCGTCTTTATCGGTTTCACCTTCGTACTTTCCGTCCTTTACGTCTTTGGCAGTTGTTGGGCCGTCCAACTTCTCTTCGTTTGTAGGGGTTTGCTCCTGTTTTTCCTGCTCTGTAGGCGCATTTTCGGATTGGCTGGACTTAGGTGTTTCTCCCTTTTTGGCAGGGGGTTTTTTGGTCACCGTACAGCCGGTAATGGCTATGGCTAGGATAAAAACTATGAATAAAGAACGCATACCTGCTTTATTGTTCAACTTAATTCCGCCTTTCGATTTTTTCCAAATTGGTTCTAATGCTATAGCTCATATTGCTGAGCCCGACACATATTATTTCGATAAGTCGTCAAAAACGCCCAGCCGATCTAAAGGGCAGGTACTTCTGATAATACATATAGCATAACCAATTTTAATGAAAAATTGCGTGAAAGTTCGGATTGGAAGCCATAGGCTCTTAATTGAAATACGCGTAAGTTTCCCCGACCATTATTGATATATGGTTAATCAGTGGAACATATTAAATCAGCCCTTGCGCAGTTGTGGGCGCAAGGGCTGATTCTTGATCTAACTATAAACCATTGGAAAGCCGCCATTTATAGAACATGAATGGAGGTTTTTCCGCATCGTTATAACTGCTTTATTCTTCATCCCCAGTAATCTGTTGTGCAGCCAACACTAAGAACATATAATGGGAAGATCCTCCGCCCATTACGTATTCTACTTGTTGCCAGAGATAGGGGAATACCAACAATTCTGGGAAATCGGGTCTTATAAGTGCGGTACCCGAGATTACCCCGCCGGGAATATAGGACCAATCGGCACGATTGAGTCCGTAGCCTACGGTGGCGGATTGGGATCCTATCCCTGAAGCAAAGGATACGGTATTAGAGCCCGGATGACAGCCTAAGATAAAGTTTAAGGCGTTAAATATCATTTCCGGATCGAATATTTCGGGATAAGCCTTATGCAGGAAATAGTATCGATATCCCAGACTCTGGATACCCCAACCTGCTCCCCATATATGGGGGCGATAGGGAATTCCGTAGGGGGTCTCGGCACTCTGCTCATCAAACCGCTTCTTTAACCCTGGCAATGCGTCATGGAATTTCCTCGAAAACTCGGCATTTTTCATCACTTTTTCAGCCCGTGCAGTAAACCAGCCGACATGCTCTATGGAGTCGACTATAAAATCGATTTCCGATAGCAAAAAGTCCTCATATTCATCTTCGCCGGTGGTTAGAAGCAATTCTACTGCAGCATGGATCTTTGGGGCTCTGGCCTTATCTGTTCCGTCAGTGACCTTAAAGATCTCACGGGCGGCTTCAAGGGCTTGGTCACTGAGGGTATCGTTAAAACCCTTCAGTGCCCGGGAGGCAGCAGCCAGATGGGCTGCAGTTGTCAGTTCTCTGGGGGGATTATCTTCGGTAAATACCCAGCGATCATCGGCATTTCCCTTGATACCGTCGGTCATGGCCGCACTGTCGCCAAGAAGCACATATTGTCTCAGATCGTTACAGATAATACCCCGATACAACCGGCCTAATGCGCGATAGGCACCAACTACGGATAAAACACCGTGCTCAATCTGTTGCAGAATATCATTTTTTCCATCCGGCTGATGGATTTCGGTTACTCGCCTTTCCTGATCTATGGTAGTTACATCATAATTCACATCAAAGGCCTCATATGCCAAGGTTAGGATGTAAAATTCACCGGATTGCGATTCCACACGGAGATCAAAATCGCCGGCATCATGCCAGCCCCCGACATTAAGACCGGGAACGACATCCCCAGGCTTGTATTTGGTCAATGTGGAAGGGCCCTGTACATATCCATCGATGTGATTATAATTTACCGGAGCCATCTGTGCGTCATCATCGTGGCATAGTCCATGCCAGACCCGATATTTTTCATTAACACGCATATGGCACATCTGTACAGGAAGGAAATATTCCAGCACAGGCTGCCAAACGCCTCTATCATAAACATCCTGGGCGATACGGAAGATGGCTGATTCGGAAGTTCCGTACCGGACCTTGTATAGGCCCTCTTCTTCTATATGGGAAAAATCAAATTTTAAATAGTTATAGCGGAGGAATTGGCCCCACCTGTTACCGGCATTTGAGTAGACCTGTTTCTCGCCGGTCTCCGTTATCTTAAGGAGAACCGGATTTTCGCTCCTGCCGTCGCGCCTATCAAGCTCAATGATTGCCGTCTTGGGTTGGTCGGGGTGATATCCTACCTGTGATGTCTGAACAACCGCCGGATATAGCCAGTCTTCAACAACATTTGGAGTAATAATCCATTGAATTGCTCCTTCGGTGGCATCGGCAGGTACTTCGCTGCTGACGACAAACCAACCGTTATTATGGTTCATGCGCCCGTCATAGAGTTTAAGTTCCGTACCCTTGCTTTCAATTACAACTCGGTTTTGAGGATCGTCGGGCCTAACCACAAACCGCTTACCCACAGCATAGGGCTCGGCGATTATATCATCGGCGATAATAGGATTGTATCCCTTGTTGTCCCCAGATAGCCGTTTGATATCTGCCGTTGCATCGGGTTCACTAAAATCCCCGGTATGTAGATAGTTAGGGGGCAGAGTCAGCAAAGGACTGTTGGGTTGCTCCGGGAATATGCCCTGTTTATTATCCATTATCCAAGGTTTTCCGAATAATGCTCCGGGGAAGAGTTCCATATTAAAACACATTTTCCCCACAAACACTTCAGGTATCGGCCTATCCAAATTAACGGTCACCATTACGGAATCGTCCCTACCCTCAACAATAACCTCGTAATTGAATTCAAAATCTGGATAGATCATTGGATTAAAGCCCCGAAGGTGCCTGGATGTATCCGGATAGCTCAGTGAAGTCGTGATGGTGTTGGTGGCTTCATCCAGCTTGCGCTCACCTTGTTTCGGTACGGGTTGCCATTGTCCCGGTGTCTGCTCAAAGCGTATATCACCGTTGGTTGCAACTCGATTGCCGTGCATGATTATACTCACACCGGATTGATGGCCCTCCGGGTAAATATCATCGAAGGCCATAACATCTACGCCGATGTTTTGGAAATAGCCCAATTCGGGATTTAATTTAAATCCCTTTTTCTTGGAGGTGTTACAGCAGGTCGTCTTTTCCATTTTCTCTTCCAACTCCTTGTCTATTCTTAATTGCAATGTACCAATCCAGTCATCTTATGGGATTTAGGCCTATTGCGGAATAAAGTTATAGTGGGACAATACTTTAGCACATTAATATAC
>DASRNX010000104.1:0-3049 GCA_035647175.1 Clostridia bacterium
TAATATACTCTTTAATTTGAGATTCCGTATTCTCCGATACTGTTGCTACAAAATAGCTGGGGTTCCATAGATGTCCGCCCCAAAGCTTGTTTTTTAGCTCTGGCATCTTTTTAAATAAGGCTCTGGCGCTGGCACCTTTTAAAGCCTTGATTATGCTAGGTATATGATGTTGTGGTGAGCAGTTAACAAGCAAATGAATATGGTCTTTATCAGTTTCCATAACTTCTATAGAAAAGCCATTGTCTTTCGCTATCCTATATAATAATTCTTTTAAGAATATTTCAATATCCCCTTGTATGATCTTGTGTCTATGCTTAGTACACCATACAATATGATACTTAATATAATAGACGTATCCACGCCAGCGCATTGTCTTTGGCATGATACTCATCCCTGCATATATTATACCACGCGCTGGCGGAAAACACACTAAATAATCCACTAAAATTAAGATTCAGGCCACTAACTCACGACTGAAGTCACGAGTATGCGTGGCCAATCAATCAATAACGAAAAGTTTTATCGGTACTCTTAAGACAAAAGTCAATATCGTCTGCTGTTATCTTCGGATATGGACATTATAGCATATGATGTGGGGATGAATCATCAAGTATATGATATTTTTGGTATAAATGACCTCGTACATGTTATGCATGGAAAAGCCACTAATCATGGGTTGGATTCCGGGATTAGTGGCTATACTGTAAGAACTTTCTGCCTATCGTCTTTGCAGAATGAGGCTGACATCTATGTTTCTCTGGGCAAATAGAGAAATCTATCGTCTGCATTACCGCCAGGAGTAAAATAGATATCCCAATTTTCATGCTCTTTTATCTCATTACATCAGTCGTTGGCCTTTAGCGGGTTATCCTCTATGATTTTTTCTACCTCTTCAAAGCCCTCAAGAAAGGAGAAATTATATCGTGGGGGCAGGGCAAATACAAATTTTTTATTCTCCACCAGCATCCTGGGCCCTATGGGGGCTGCTCCTACGGCTAATTTTTCTTTCTCGACCAGATCCCATTGTTCGTGAGTAAATATCATGATGGGAATATCCTGCCTTGGTACGTCCTCGGTCCATTTCGGATGCCTAATGCTTATTGAAGGACCTGATTGGGCCTTATCGTTACTTTCCCAGCCCCCCTCGATTATCCTATATCCTTTCCATGTCAGGGGTAGGTTAAAGCTAAAGCCGAATTCAGTGTTTTTATAAACCAGTGAACTCTTATTTTCCTGCTCGGTATCAAACTGACTAACAGTCCATTTTCCCTTAGTGTTTTTTAGGACCATGGTGATTTTTCCCCTTGTTTCTTTACCCTTGGGATCGATATAAACAGTTTCCCCTTCAATAGAGTACGTGTTTACCTTTACCTTCTTACCTGTCTTTATCTCAATCCTGTCAGGCCATGGACCGGGGACGGATTCCCCCGATGGTTTGGGCGGATCGGCCGGCGGGTCACTTTTCTTGACGGGATTCCCTTCCGGTTTGGGCGGTACCCTCTTCTGTGGCACCGTACTGTTGGCACACCCTATTAACGATGCTATCAATATCGATGTAAACAACAGAATGAATAATCTTTTCATCTTTGCATCCCCTTTGAATTAAGATAGTGGATCATCATTAGTATGGGCCAATTCCCAATAAAATTTGCATTCCTAGGGATAATTTGTGTACGTCCCTTTTAATGGTCTCCTTTGACCATCTGTAGTGGCCCGGGCCGGCAATTTGAATACATTCCTTTTAGTCTCTATTGTCCTATTTTTTTGATTCAATGTTAACAATAAGGTTTATAGGTATTACAAGACGATTTTCGGACCAAATCAAGAAACCCACTATTTTAAGGAGGCATGTATTATTATGAAATCACTAACCGATACTTACACTCTGTCCAATGGGGTAGGAATCCCCTGCATAGGCTTTGGTACATGGCAAACCCCGGATGGGGAAGTAGCCGTTTCATCCGTTCTGGCTGCTATTGAAGCAGGATATCGCCATATTGACACGGCGCAGGGTTATGGAAACGAGGAGAGCGTTGGTATAGCCGTAAAGAAAAGCGGGGTAAAGCGAGAGGAAATCTTCATCACGTCCAAGCTGGCTAACAGCGAGCATGGCTATGAAAAGACATTGGCTGCTTTTGAAGGGACAATGGAAAAGTTGGATATGGATTATCTTGACCTCTTTCTAATCCATTGGCCTAACCCCATCGCATTCCGTGATAACTGGCAAGAGGCCAATGCAGGTACATGGAAGGCTTTTGAGGAATTATATAACGCCAAACGCATTCGAGCTATCGGAATCAGCAATTTTCACCCCCACCATATCGATGAATTGATGAAGACAGCCACCGTAGCCCCGATGGTAAACCAGATACGCCTCTGTCCTGGGGATACCCAAGATGAAGTAGTCGATTACTGCCGCAACCGAAACATTTTACTGCAGGCCTATAGCCCCTTTGGTGTCGGGAAAATATTCGAAGTGCCGGAAATGAAGGACTTGGCTAAGAAATACGGTAAATCTATCGCTCAGATTGCCATTCGCTGGAGCCTGCAAAGGGGATACTTACCGCTGCCGAAATCCGTTACACCAGCAAGAATCAAGGAAAATGTGGACGTGTTTGATTTTGAGCTTGAAGAGTCGGATGTAGAGTTGATTGCCAATCTAAAGGGTTGTGTCGGTTACTCCACTCATCCGGATTCTATCACTTGGTAAATCTAGACACAAAATCGATTTGACACTGCAAAAGGACTGGTCATTGATCTCTATCAATTATCAGTCCTTTTTATTGTGGGGTAATTGGGGGCGTACATTATTCATCACTATTTCTTATCCACCGGTTTAATATCTAAATAATAATGGGGAATCTCCGGGTTTAAAGTAACACTGTCTATCCCGTCTCTTAAATCAAGCCCAAAGTTCTGATTTAATATCTCAATATTGTCGGTATTGCGAAGAGAAGCGGTTATTTCGGTAAACCCTATATTGCTCCCCAAGCGGGTTACCATATCGTAGCCTTGTACGCCTACGTTTTCAGAACCGGAACCATAAAAG
>DASRNX010000105.1:0-7046 GCA_035647175.1 Clostridia bacterium
GTTGAAACCTGTGTGTAGCATTTGCTAGTGCAATTGTTTCCAATGTTATAAGGGTTTAATGATGCGGGAGATCTATAGCCATATTGCTTGTCTAATTGGTGGTGAGCCGCTGATTATTAAAGCAAGGGATAGTCTCCCGCACCGTTATACCCAAAATCCTATATTATCTGGCAAAATTTATACTCCGTTATCGGCCCGGTTTAGCCTGTAAAACGGATCAACAGAAATGAATTTGTGCGGTGCTGATGGTTTATCCGGTGATGCTTTAATACATTTGACAGGAATTGCCTTCCATACTACAATAATTATGAGATTATGGGTAAACAATACGAAAAATTGAATTTATCGCCTTGATGATTACAATGGACCCATACAGTTTTAGACCATAAGTTTTGTAGGCAGAGTTGTTTATCCGTAAATATGCTAAATAATACTGGAAAGGGGTTCTTCGGATGAAAAAGTATCGTGTCGGTGTAATTGGATTTGCACACATGCATATCGTGTCGCTGGTTAAGGACTTTGTAGGCTTGGGTGAAAGAGTGGAGTGGGTTGCCTGTTCGGATGTTAAGCCAGCTACCCCCTCTATAAGTGAAAAGCCTTCTACCAGGGCCCATAATATCAAGGCTGTAATGGACATGACCAAAATGGACACCCTTTATGAGGATTATAAGCAGCTGTTGGACGAATGCGATTTGGATATCGCCATAGTCTGCTCCGAGAATGCGCTTCATGGTAAGGTGGTATCGGAGGTTTTACTTAGGGGTATCCACGTGGTGGTAGAAAAGCCCATGGCTACCTCCATGACTGACGCGCTAGGGATGGTCTCCGCCGCAAAACAGGGCAATGCAGTGCTTGCCGTTAACTGGCCCTCTACATGGATGCCGGGAGTAAGACTGGCTCACAAACTAACCTCTGAAGGAGTTGTAGGCAAGGTCTTTAAATTTACATACCGCAACAGCGATTCCCAAGGACCTTTTTCCTACGGCGAGGGTCTGACGGATCTAGAAAAAGGCCACGAATGGTGGTACAATGCCAAGACTGGTGGCGGCGCCTTTTGGGATTATTGTTGCTACGGTTCTTGCCTGGCAAGTTGGTTTATCGGCACCCCTATAAGGTCCGCATACGGGCTTCGGGCGAACTTTGACAGCCCCTACGGCAATGCCGAAGACTATGGCACCATCACCGCAAGGTTCGATGACGCAGTGGCCTTGATTGAAGGCAGCTGGACTACGGTTAACAGAGGCGTACCTTCGGGTCCTATTGTCTTTGGTCTGGAGGGTACCCTAGTAACGGACGGCGATGAGGTAAGGGTCTATGACGAGCGGCATACTACCGCACCGTCCTCTGTACATCAGGCGGAACCTATCCCTGAGGATAGAGATAATATTGCCAAGGAATTTATAAGTCATCTGGAAAATGGCACGCCTCTGCATCCCACACTGGATATTGAAACGAATCTGAATGCCATGATGATATTGGACACCGGATACAGGTCCTCTATGAGCGGAAAAATGGAACAGGCCCCGGGACATCACTACGCTCCCGCACACCTGTAAAGGTGGGCCTTGACTAGGATTTATTCCCCATAAACTAAACGGTAAAAGGGCTGATAATTGTATATTTATAATTATCAGCCCTTTTTAATATATACGTTATATCGGCAAGCAAATCAATATCATGTTGACACTCCCCGCCATCAATATTTGCCTGATTTTTAGAGCATTATTGGGTCTGTGCGGTCTATTTTTCATCCCCGTCAAGGAGCCCTGTCATATAATCCTTTGTATCCCCGCTCAACAAATCCACCAGATAATTGGGCTGCACCCCGTATTTTTCCCTGTAAGCCTGTATCGCTGCAGAGACGACCCAATGAACCTCTTCTCTCAATTCTCTTGCGGACATCAGGGCAGCGCCTTTTCCCCTGATGATCATCTGTTCCACTGCATCGGATGTCGCCACCGTTATGCGATATTTTTTGTGATGATCGTGGACGAACTTTTCTATATAATGATCTGCCGTCTGAGCCTCCCTCGTGTATACAATGTGGATATTGTTATAATCGATTATCTCCTCCCGGCGTCCGGGGACACGATAGGCATCGAATACTAGGATAATATGGGTCCTTCGGATCCCCTGGTAATTACTCAAGATATCTTGCAGCTTTTCTCGCGCCGCTTCCATATGATCATCGTCTACCAAGGTTTTCAATTCCGGCCACGCATGGATAATATTGTAGCCGTCCACCAAAAGATATTCTTCCTTGGACTCTGCCCGCTCCATTGTCCGCACGATAGGCCTGTAATTGCTTTCCTTGGTAGGTTTTCGTCTCTTCCAGGCAGACTTTTTCCCGCGATTAGCGAAGTAGGTCCTGTTTATTATTTCATCGACTTCGTCCGGATCAATCCATGCCTCCGCCTTGGACGAGGCTTTGGCTACGGCTGCTTCATTTACGTTGAGTGGATATTCGCCTCTATCCTGAAAGTAGCTTTCGATGTGCATGTAGTCTGGGACCCTATCCCAATCAACCAAGAACCCCACACCGTTTGCACAGAATACCGAGCCTGTGGGGTTATCTATATCCCTTTCGGAATCGTATCCGATACTCTCTATGACCTCTTCGCTGTTATGGCACGGCTTGTATCCTTTAAAGCTGCAAAACAGCCTGCCATACCCCCCTGTGTAGGCCATCACTTCCTTGTGATAATTTTTCATAGCAACCACCGGGGCATCTCCGCTGAGGGTTACCCTTTCACCATCCGAATGCACAATTTGCCACGATCCCTGCATTTGGTCTATATCCGCCATGGCTCGTCCCACCATCTTTTCCGGAAGTTCTAAACGAAAACTATAATACGGCTCCAATAATACCGATTCTGCCTGCTTTAACCCCTGGCGGATTGCACGGTATGTAGCCTCCCTGAAATCACCACCTTGGGTATGCTTTTTGTGGGCCCTGCCGTTTACCAGCGTAATTTTCATATCCGTAATCTCTGAACCTGTAAGCACACCTTTGTGTGACTTCTCCTCTAAATGAGAGAGGATAAGGTTTTGCCAACTTCTACCCAAGAGATCTTCGCTACACTGGGATGAAAATCTTAGGCCGCTCCCCCTTTTTCCGGGCTCTAACAGTAAGTGAACTTCCGCATAGTGCCTCAATGGCTCAAAGTGGCCCACTCCCACAACCCGATTGTCGATAGTCTCCTTATAGACAACCTTGCCCGCATCAAAGGATACTTCAACACCAAAACGGTCCTTTATAATATCCCCAAGGATTTCTGTCTGCACTTCCCCCATAATTTGAATCTGTATTTCCTTAAGCTCCTCATCCCAGACTATTCGAAGCTCAGGCTCTTCCTCTTCAATCAATCGCAGCTTGGGCAGCATGGCCCTTGGATCCAGACCCTCAGGAAGCAGGATTTGGTAGGATAATACAGGCTCTAATAAGGGTGCTTTCGAATCCCTTTCTATCCCCAGACCTTCCCCGGGCCGCGTCTGGCTAAGCCCCGTAACCGCACATATGGTGCCCGCTTCTGCCCGGTCAACCATGTCAAATTTCTCCCCCGAATAAATTCGTATCTGATTGACCTTTTCCTCCCAAATGCCATTGGTTAAGGGGTCTCTTATCTTGATTTCTCCCCCTGTGATTTTCATGTAGGTAAGTCTGTTATCCTGCTCGTCTCTGGATATCTTAAATACTTTAGCCCCAAAGGCCTTGGGATATGAAGGTTCGTCGGCATACTCTGCGATACCGTCCATAAACCTTTGGATACCCTCCACTTTGAGGGCTGAGCCAAAAAAACAGGGGAACACCTTATTCCCCTTGATAAGCCCCGCGATTTGTGACGTCTTTATGTTGCCTGTCTCCAAATAGGATTCCATAACGGATTCATCGCACATGGCAAGATCTTCGTAAAAGTCTTCCGTACCGATACCTTCAAAATCAATACAACCGTCGCTCAGGGATCTTTTTAATTCCGCCATCAGTTTTTCCTTGTCCGCACCTTCCTGGTCCATCTTATTGATGAATAGAAAAACCGGAATTTTATGCATGGCAAGCAAATTCCACAGGGTTTCGGTATGTCCCTGTACGCCGTCGGCTCCGCTTATTACCAATATGGCGTAGTCTAGTACCTGAAGGGTCCTTTCCATTTCCGCAGAAAAATCCACATGACCGGGGGTGTCCAGAAGCGTTATCTCTGTCCCGCCCATTTCAAATACGGCCTGTTTTGAGAAAATGGTGATTCCCCTCTTTCTCTCCAGGCCGTGTGTGTCTAGATAAGCATCCTTGTTATCCACTCTGCCCAACTTCCGGGTTTTACCGCTTAAATAGAGCATGCCCTCCGATAACGTTGTCTTCCCCGCATCTACATGCGCCAGTATCCCCATGACTAACCTTTTCATATACTATCTCAAATCCTTCGCACTCGCTTTGAGTACCTTCTATTATGTATACTAGTTTACCATAAGATGCAGTATCCAACAACGCCTGACTAGACCCCATGGCGTGTTGATTAAAACCCCTGGCACCGATTAGTATATTTTCCTGCTATAATATATACCCAAAGATACAGAAAGCTAAAAGTCAATAACGCTTTTATGTCGCTTTCTGGCTTGACATGTATAATAATGCTTTATATAATGTATTTGTTGTATATATATGAATAATGCTGGAAATTGGTAATCATTCTTAGGCCTGCATCATAGGCACTGCAGAAGATTGTGAATTTTAGATACCCGGCTTATATTCTACTGCGGATTGTTTTTGTCCCAAGGTGGGGGAATTTCTCTATTTTCTATTAATATCTGAAATATTGGGGAGGGATTGTTATGGGCGGAAATAATTTACATGGATCTACGGTTTTGATGTTTTTATTCTATTTGGCTTTTATGATGATCGTCGGGGTTTATTTTTACAGAAAGAGTAAAGACGACGATTCCCTATCCGGCTACCTATTAGGTGGTCGAAACTTAAATCCTTTGGTGGCAGCCATAAGCGCCGGGGCCTCCGATATGAGCGGTTGGCTTTTAATGGGACTGCCCGGTGCAGCGTATCTTGCCGGTGTATCAGCCGGTTGGATCGGCATCGGTCTTGCAATTGGAACTTGGTTCAATTGGACTTTTGTGGCCAAGAGGTTTAGGATTTATACTGAAGTATCCGGTGATAGCGTGACGGTGTCCGACTTCTTTGAAAATCGGTTTAGGGATACCAGCCATATCCTCAGGGTAGTTTCAGCCTTTTTTATCGTATTCTTTTTCCTTATATATACTGCATCGGGTTTTGTAGCGGGCGCAGTCCTTTTCAACACGGTCTTTGGTCTGAGCTATATTAACGGACTTATTCTAGGCAGCGTTGTTATCCTCATCTACACTGTTTTAGGTGGATTTTTAGCTGTCAGCTGGACAGACCTCTTTCAGGGACTATTGATGATAATCGCCTTGGTAGGGGTTCCCCTGGGAGTTATTTCATCCATAGGCGGACCCCAGGTTTCCATAATGTCTGCCAAGGCCATCAACCCCCATGTTCTAAATATATTTAAAAATCCGGATGGCACCTCCCTAGGATTTTGGGCTACGGCTTCCCTTCTTGCTTGGGGTCTTGGGTATCCCGGCATGCCCCATATCATAACCCGCTTTATGGCTATAAGAGATGCCGATGAAACTAAAAAGGCAAGACATATAGCTATATTTTGGGTGTTCTTAGGTTTGTTCTGTGCGGTCTTAATAGGTGTTGTGGGAATGACTTACTTAAAGGATTCCCCCCTCCAGGGCACGGATGTCGAAAAAGTCTTTATGATATTGATCCAATCCATTTTTCATCCTGCGATTGCAGGGATATTCCTGGCAGCAGTCCTAGCTGCGGTCATGAGTACTGTTGACTCCCAGTTATTGGTTGCCTCTTCGTCAATGACCAAGGATTTTTATCAGGTGTTTTTAAAAAAAGATGCCGGCGATAAGGAATTGGTGATCTTCGGGCGAATTGCAGTTGCTGTTATCTCCATCATCGCTTTTGTAATAGCTTTAAATCCCGACAGCAAAGTCCTTGATTTGGTTTCATATGCATGGGCCGGCCTCGGAGCAACCTTTGCACCGATTGTGGTAGTTTCCCTCTATTGGAGGGACATGAACAGACATGGTGCCTTCGCGGGTATGCTGGTAGGGGGTATAACATCAATAGTCTGGAACAAATTGAGCGGTGGCATTTTTGATATCTATGAGCTACTCCCCGGCTTCCTATTTGCATTTATCGCTATAATTGTCGTCAGCAAATTAACGGGTGGTGCCCAGCAAGAGATTAAAGATGAATTTGACAAGGTTGAGTCCATGCTAATCAAAAAATCCTGACTTTAAATAGATGTGACAGATGGGGACGCTCCCTGACACATGGGGACGTCCCTTATTTGTCACATGCCTTTTATTTACTACAGCATATAATTCCGGGGAAAGTGTCCATCTCTCGGGCGGGAGATTAAATACCAGGTAGGCACCGGGCTTTGCATATCGTCATACCAGGCCAACACTTCCTTGGACTGATTCATCATAGTGTCAATCTCACTTTGTCCAAACGGTATAGCTCAGGGTACCGCGGTTTT
Source organism: Clostridia bacterium (assembly GCA_035647175.1). Lineage (GTDB taxonomy): Bacteria > Bacillota > Clostridia > Caldicoprobacterales > UBA3941 > UBA3941. The sequence continues at coordinate 6,591 of DASRNX010000105.1, forward strand.
AACCGTTTATCACGATTTAAACCACGGGCCTAATAATTTGTCCAATGTTTTCGTACAGCCAATTTGCCATTTCTATACAACCCTTGGCAATTTCCGGTTGACCCGATTTCAAATAGAAGGCTGCAAAGAGCATCTCGTGAACTACTCATGACTAAAGTCACGAGCTTCTAGGTAAAAACCCAGAACTTTTCCTAATTCACCGCAAACTGCATAAGTTATTACTAACCCAATGTCTCACATTTGCTCCAATAGCTAAAATTCTTAACTATGTCTATCTCTAGACTAGGCTATCCCCGCTGTCCCAGCGGTTCTGTCAATAGTTATCTAGGCTGTTTGGCCTAAACAGTTTAATCCTTCGTTCCTTATATTAACGGATGCATTAATGTCCCTGTCTAGCCTTGTGCCACAGGAACTGCATACCCATTCCCGTTCGCTTAGGGTTAACATTATATTCTT
>DASRNX010000106.1:0-16524 GCA_035647175.1 Clostridia bacterium
CCAGGGGCGATGGGACAAAAAGCCATGCAGCGAATTGTTGCTACGTTTCTCCCCGATAGGGAATTGATACGTCCTCCCCGAAAATTCGAATTTGCCCCCATCGATTCTGTTGGGGGGAAACAATATGGGAAGTCCATAGACTACCGGTGCATTGGCAACCTCCCCATAGGAATTATAATGTCTTAGTACATCGAAGTCTCCCTTTCGCAGTGCGATGACATTTCCTCCAATTTCCGGTGCGATAACTGCTTCATACCCGCCGGCATTGATCACCCAAACCTTGCCTTCCTTTTTTATCATATCCATGCTGTCCTCTCCTCACTTAAGTATTGTTTTTATCCCGTGTCGTCCGTATAAAACGGGGTATCTGTATCCTTAATTGGGTTCTCTTAAATCATCTTATATTATGCTCTATATTGTATACCGTGAAATAAGTCCCACTATTTCCATGCCTCGGAGTACGTTGTCTCGAGGCGTGAATAAAAGGTTTATTGGGTTTTGATACGGATAAACAATAGGTCAACGAAATTTATCTAAAGATGATAAATTTGTAGTTAGGATTGTTTATCCATATGGTGGGCCTTTACGTAACATATTCCGTAACATATATAGATTATACAATAATCGCCCAGTGAAATCCATCATATAATATTAATTCATGGGGATTCCAATAATGGAGTCAATGTAGTAAAATACCCATATAACATAAAAAAGGATGTGTAAAAGATGAAACAGACTAATCTTATAGAGTATCTCGACTCCCTCCGGGGCCAAGGCATCCCCGGGAGCGATTGCATAGTCTACAAGGACCATAAGGAAGTATTTCGCCATATTACGGGTTTTGCCGATCACAAACAGACAAAGCCCCTGACAAAAAATAATACATATTGGCTCTACTCAGCCTCAAAGGTCATCACCTGCACGGCCTTTATGCGACTGGTGGATGAGGGAGACGTTGCTCTTGATGATCCCGTATCGAAATATCTCCCTGAATATAAGGAAATGATGGTCAAGGAAGGTTCCGGCATCCGAAAAGCGGAGAAAGTTATGACAATAAGGCATCTTTTGACCATGGAAAGCGGCCTCAATTATGATCTAGGGGCACCATCCATAAAGGATGTCCTAAAGGAAAAGGGTAACAACGCTACTACCAGGGACATAATAAGGGCCCTTGCCAATGAGCCCCTGGATTTTGAACCGGGAACCCGTTACCAGTATAGCCTGAGCCACGACGTTATTGGAGCGGTGATAGAGGCAGTATCCGGCAAGGGGTTTGGTAAGTACCTGTATGATCATATCTTTGGGCCGCTGGGCATGGAAAATACCGGATTTAAGTGGACCCCAAAACTAAAGTCAAATATGTCGCATCAGTTTATGTATGATGAGACCACTATGACCTCATCGCCCATGACATTAAACAATCCTTATATCTTCTCGGATAATTATGAAAGCGGCGGTGCCGGCCTTATATCAACGGTAGACGATTATATTCTATTCTTAGATGCCATGTGTAACGGCGGGGTAAATAAGGAGGGTTACAGGGTCTTGTCCATGGAATCCATAGATGAGATGCGAAAGGATCAGCTGGGCAATGCCTCCAAGGAGGATTTTGATCTCCATGGAAAGATCGGCTACAGCTATGGGCTTGGCGTTCGCACTTTAATTGACAAGGAGATATCTGGGGCCAGGAGCCCGTTAGGTGAGTTTGGATGGGACGGCGCTGCGGGAGCCCATGCTCTAATCGACACGGATAACCGCCTTGCCATCTTCTACGCCCAACACGTCCATAATTGTGGTTTCGCCTACAGCGTTATACATCCAACCATCAGGGACTTGGCATACGATATGTTAGGGTTATAGAACACAAGGGGACGGTTCCACTGTGTTTGGGTCCCTATTTCATCCCTTTTGTTGGGAACCGCACAGGCGTATCTTTTTGCGGGCTACCTGTTTGACGGCCTCCTTCGCGGCCCCCATATATTTCCTCGGATCGTTTTCCTTGGGATTATCCCGAAATACCCCTTGGATAGTGTTTGCCATGGGCACCTTGAGTTCGGTTGCAATGTTTACCTTGCATATCCCCCGCTTAATGGATTCTTGTACTGACTCGTCTGGTACTCCGGAACCCCCGTGGAGCACCAGGGGCGTTCCCACCAATCGATTGATACAAGAGAGCCTGTCAAAGTCCAATTTTGGTTCTCCCCTGTAAAGGCCGTGGGCAGTCCCTATTGCGACGGCCAAGATATCGACCCCTGTGGCCTCGGCAAAATCCCGAGCTTCCTCCGGTATGGTTAGTCCTGCATCCCCATCATCCGTGGTCATATCGTCCTCAGTTCCGCCGATCCTTCCGATTTCCCCCTCTACTGCAACCCCCGCCCTATGGGCAATATCAACAACCTTCCTTACGATAGCAACGTTTTCGTTATAGAGCAGCCTGGAACCGTCTATCATAACGGAGGTATACCCTGCCTTTATGCACTCCACTATGGTATCAAAGGATTCACAGTGGTCTAAATGCAGACAGATGGGTATATCGTATAGCTCTGCAGCTGTCCTCACACAAGCCGCAACGTAGGGAATTCCGGCATGCTTTAAGGAGCCGGGTGTTGTTTGAATGATAAGGGGAGAGCCCTCCTCCCACGCAGCCTCAACCACAGCCTGTATGGTCTCTAAGTTGTACACATTAAAGGCCGCAATAGCATACCCCCCTTTTTGTGCATCCTCTATCATCTTCATGGGATTGACCAATGCCATTTGTAAAGCCCCCTTCTATAATTGCTTATTGATGTTTTTTCCAAACCGTCCCCATATCACACCGTATTGCCCTTAATCAGGAAATATGCTCAAGTTGTTTACTGCAATTGCATGAACAACTTTTGGTAGCCATTGCCGGTATATGCTAAACGCCATATGAGATCTTTTTTGAATAGCCTAGCAGGACAAGCCCCCTATACCGTATATTTCACCCCCTTGTCCCGGGTGTTGTTCTACTTTAATTATACACCACTTTATGCCAAAGAACGAGTGCCCCATGGATTCATTCAATTCTTTATTGATTCATCCCATGTATGAATTCACGAGTCTTCCCGGCATATCTATAATAGTATAAAGCATTTGTTTTCAATATCTAAAAAATGGGGTGTAGACATGTATTTTACCAAATCATTGTCACGAAACCTTCGGATCCTGCATAAGATTACAAAATCCTGGCTCGCTGCAAAAAAGATAGCCCTTACCGCCATATTATCGGCGCTTTCTGCTATCTTACAATCGGCGGGCGGGTTATTGCCAGGGGTTGGACTGCTTATCAGCCCCCTTGCAACCCTGCCGATTCTTCTTAGCACTGTCATCTCATTAAAGCACGGCATATGCGCATACCTTTTAACGAATATCCTGTTGGTCCTGATAGAACCCAGCGAACTGCATATATTCGCCTTTACGACTGGGCTATTAGGGCTGGCAACCGGGTGGGGGCTTCGTTCATTAGATCGGCGGGCTATCATTATCCCGATAAACGGGGTTGTCCTTTCTGCCGGCATATGCCTGCCGCTTTACATATTGGGATTTCCCATCCTGGGCCCTGCGCTTTCTACGTCACCCGATATAAAATCCATAATCATTATCTTTTTGTTTTCTGTATTTTATAATTGGCTGTGGTTGGAACTGGGTCTGTATATTCTCAGCATATTTTCCAAATTCTTGTCCTCGGAAACAAAATCTTAAAGCAGAATCGTCCCCGAATCGAAGCTTACGATAATGGACAGGGAGATATCCGGTCGAATTTGGATGGCAAGAGCAGCATTTGCGACAGCCGTTGGCGTCATAGGCGTAAAGGTCAAGGTAAACTGGATCTCCTCTTTGATTAGCAGGTTGATGATGGAATTTAATTGGCATACCTTCAGGTTTTTGTCGTTTAGAATACACCGAAAAACGTCTGCAGTTATTATATTCAACAATTCTTTCAAAACAGTTACCCCCAGTAACAGATTATTGACCCAACTCCCGCAAGGATTAAAAAAATACCTCGGTAATTTTGGCTAAAGTGAACGGAATTACCGAGGTGTCTTTATGCGGCTAATAAATTGTCCGACTTGTTAAGTACCTATGGTTTCGGCGATACAATACTTGCGCCTATATACACCCGGAATTGTTTAAACTGCACCCTTTCGTGATATCCTCCAGATTACGCCGGTGCCCTTGACAGGACCCGTAGCGGTATAGATGCCAAAATCCGAAACATACAGCATACCGTCGGGGCCGAATACGGCATCAATGGGTCGTTCAAATCCTCCGCCGTTAGTTAAATGTGCCGGAAGGCCGGAATGATTCCTCGCAAAGGTGCTTACATTTCCATTATTCATGTCGATCCGAGAGATGCGATGACCGACGTTGAACAGGGGCCTTCCGCCTGTATTTGTCGGGATTATAGCGCCGAACTCTGCAATGTAGGCATCCCCCACCGGTGCGAAGTATGGATTGTCGTTAAAGCTGAATCCCATTACTGCCGAGTGCGGTTGAAATGTAGTAAACGGTCGCGGCGGGTGCATGGGGTGTTTCGCCCATAGGAATCTTGGTTGCGGCTCACCCTCGGGCTTGAATTGTGGCAGTGTAACCGGCAGGCCGCCTGTATAGTCGGGCCAACCGTACCAGCATCCGGGTTGTATCCATTGGAATTCGTCCGGTGAATTCGCAACGGGCCTGCTTCCCCGAACATCCATACCGTGATTGGCTGCAAATAAGCGATTATATCGATCAAAGCGTATCCTAAAGGGGTTTCGGAGACCCCACACCACCAATTCCAGGTCCGAGCCGTCCGGATTGGCCCTCATTATGCTGCCGTTTGCACGGGTTATCCCGTCTATGACCTTACCCGGATATGACGGTACGCCAAAGGGTTCATAGGCGCCTGTTACCGTCTGCCTTTCCGGAAAGTCCTCCAGGAACGTTGAACTTCGGAAGTTCTCTCCACTTAAGGTAATGGTGCCCCCGGGGCGGTCATGGAAAAATGGGTGTTCCGGCACCCAATCGTTGTCTTTTCCAGGGACCCCAGTGTTGGTTGCGGTTCCCTGGCCAAAATACATCTTCCCATCGGGCCCAAAAACAACCCTGTTATTGTGATGGTCCCCGTTACTCGGAAGCCCGTCGATTATATCCTTCTTTGAACCGTCGGGCAACACCATCGTAACAAAACGGCGATGTGACACATAGATATTCCCGTTATACACGTTAATGCCTGTAAGCGGGGGGTTGAACCCATCAGCGATTACTACAAAGCCCTTATCCGTTAATTTCATCACCTTCCCGTTTCCGTCGGCGACACCGGAATCTGCAACAAGCATATCCCCGGTCTCCGTATAGGTGATGTTTATAGGAGTTGTCAGACCCTTTGCAAAAACCTCGATCTCATAGCCGGGCGGAAGCGCAATATCCTTTGGATCCAGTCTTCTCTCCTGGGTCATCATCTGCGCCTCGGTATAGTTTCCATTAAGCATCCTAAAGCCTCTCCTTTCCAATATCTTTTATCATTTTATTCTGCATCCGCCCCCTTCGTGACTCATTTAACAGGATGCCGGGATGGGCTTTGGACAGGATCTTTTGCGCTTAATAAATTTTATTAGATTCCCTTCCGAGATGCACCTGTGGGAAGGGCTTTTGCTTATGGAGAATACGAGGGGCATATTCTTTAGCAGCGACTTGATGTTTCGCCTGGGAAAGGCCGATAATATGGTAATCGAGGGCTCTTGGGATTATGAAGTACGCAATATAACCCCGACCCAGGTGCCTAGCTCTGAGGCAAGAACAGCCCTTCAGAACATTTTGGCAGGGCTAACCCCTAAATTCGTAGCCACCGGACACGGGCCGTGTATAAAAGTTTTGTAAGGGACATTGCCATTGTAGATAAAGGGACGTTTAATATGCCTACAGAAAAAGCCGGCGGCATATCATAACATGCTACCGGCTTTTAGATACTATATCCTATTGATAACTAATCTAGCCTGCCCTCGCTCATGAGGTTACTGACGGTGCCCAATCGAAGTCCCTTGGCCTTGATGTTCTTTATCATGGTGTCCAGACCTTCGGCAGTAGGCTTGGTAGGATGCATGAGGATCATGGAACCATTTTCAACCTTACTGACAACCCTGTTGACCATTTCCCAGGTATCAGGCTTCCTCCAGTCAACGGTATCCACAGTCCAGAGAATGGTTCTCATACCCAGTTCATGGGCTACCCGAACTGTATCCGCATTAAAGCTCCCACTTGGGGGCGCGAACCATTCCGGCTTTACGTCAAGGGTTTCCATTATGACCCTGTTGGTCTTCTCCAACTCGTCGATGGTCTGGTTCGCGGAATACCCGCTGAGGTCGGGATGGCTGTATGCATGGTTTCCGATCTCGTGTCCTGCCTCTTTTATCTCAACTGCCAGGTCGGGATTATTATTGACCCAGCTCCCGTCAAAGAAAAATGTCGCTTTTATCTTATGGTTTTCCAGTGTCTTGAGCATTTGTGGGATATATTCGTTTCCCCATGCCACGTTAATCAGCAGCGCTACCATGGGTTTTTGGGGATTGCCCCTGTAGATGGGTTCCGGTCCCAAATCCTTCAAGCGGACCTCGGGCGGTACCTCCCTGTATACGATCTTGCCTTCATCAAATTTCCCATCCGGTTTCATCTTTTCATAACTAGCTTCAATATCAACAATCAGTCCGTTGTACCCAGGAATTGCTTTCCATACCCTGTCTACCGTCGCATCCATGGGGTCTGTCTTGTTTTCTTCACCAAACTTCCGAATTTCTTCATAAAGCTCGGTGTTTTCGTCCTTAGACTCAGGCGCAACCTTTTTATGCGGCTTAACTCCCGAAAGGGCCATGCCGAAATTACTCACGGGGCTGGCAAAGCCTATTATCAATGCCGCTAGAATCAAAACTATGCCGATTATATGCTTCTTTCCCATTACCACCCTCCTTCCTTTTTTAATATTACCTGGATCTTATGCCTATAAACATAAACGAAATCTAAAAGATATACTATTATGGTTCCCGAAGTGCTGTATGCTATCCTTTCTTCTACATCGCAAGTGAATATTTTATCATTGACTCGGAAAAATTAAAACGACAGGAAAAGTTGCGCACCATTCTGATGTGCTGTTTTAGCGGGTGAGCACCACAATACCGGACAAGGCGGCGATACCAACATACATTATAGTAATCTCCTTGATACGGCCAACACCGTATTTGATGCCAATGAGGTATTGTACCACTGGTCCGCCCAGGACTACAACACATTGGATCAAGTCCCTTATATAGGTCAGCTATCCACCAACACCCCCGGCATCTATGTCGCAACGGGATTTAAAAAATGGGGTATAAGCACATCTGTGGCAGCAGCCCTTCTGCTGACGAACTCTATAACCGGAAAGGCTAACCCATGGGCGCCGGTATTCGATCCTACCCGATTTAAACCCGATGCCTCGACTGAAAATGTTATGGTCCAAAAGACCAACCTATCAAAGGAACTATCCACTGGGATCCTCGCCCCATCGGTAGATACGGATAATATTAAAATAGGGGAAGCAAAGGTCTTTGATGTTGACGGTAAAAGAAGAGGTGCATTTAGGGATAAGGATGGACGCGTGCATCTAGTAGATCTCGTCTGCACCCATATGGGCTGTGAGCCCCAATGGAACACTGCAGAACAATCCTGGGACTGCCCCTGCCATGGTTCCCGCTTCACCTATGACGGGCAGGTACTGGAGGGCCCCGCTAAAAAGCCACTAGCAAATGCGGAGATTATTGACAGCTAAACTTGATCCAAAAGAGCAGTCTAAATGGACTGCTCTTTTGGATTCTCTTTATTCTATTTCGAATTAATTCTTTTTGTGCCGCCTGTGCTGAGTATTCCCCATCCTGCATAGAGTTGTCTTTCCACTTAATAATGAAAACAAAACGAATTTATTAGATTCCCATCCCGCCGGCTATTGAATACATTCTTTTAAGTATTCGGCTCCTAGGTGATCCGCACAAAAATAAAAGAGCCGCATTTCTGCGGCTCCGTCATACATAAATTTTTTAATATAATTATCTCTTGGAGAACTGTGGAGCCCTTCTTGCACCTTTGAGCCCGTATTTCTTTCTTTCTTTCATTCTGGGGTCGCGAGTCAAGAAGCCGGCCTTTTTGAGAGCAGGTTTCAGTTCTTCATCAGCCTTGAGCAGTGCCCTGGAAATACCATGGCGAATCGCCCCGGCCTGTCCTGTAAACCCGCCGCCGTGTACATTGGCTATTATATCAAATCTCCCAAGGGTCTCCGTCAGTTCTAAAGGTTGACGTACGATTGCCTTCAGAGTTTCCAGTCCAAAATAATTATCGATTTCTCTGCTGTTAATAACGATATTCCCATCCCCGGGAACCAATCTAACCCTAGCAACGGATTTCTTTCTTCTTCCCGTACCAAAATACTGTACTTTTGCCAATCCCGTTTCCTCCTCTCGTCCCTTATATGTCCAGCTCTACTGGCATTTGTGCTTGATGGTCATGTTCCGGTCCTGCATAGACACGAAGTTTTTTTATCATCTGCCTACCTAAAGAGTTCTTGGGTAGCATTCCCTTTACTGCTTCATGTATTGCCAGGGTAGGCCTTGTTTGCATCAGCTGACGATAAGGAATCTCCTTTAGTCCTCCAGGATATTGGCTATGCCTGCGATATAATTTCTGGTCTAATTTCTTTCCAGTTAAATGAATTTTCTCAGCATTTACTATAATCACATGATCCCCGGTATCTACATGGGGAGTATATATCGGTTTATTCTTTCCACGCAAAATTTTGGCGACCTCAGAGGCCAATCTTCCGAGGGTTTTACCATCGGCATCAATTACGTACCAATTACGCTCCACTTCTTGCGCCTTTGCCATGAAGGTCCTCATTGCTTTCCCTCCTAATTGAAATCAGATGTATCTCAGGATCCGGGGCTAGTGGATCGTAATTTACACCACACTCTATTTTAATACATGCCACTATCAGTGTCAAGGAAAAATTTATCTGCAAAGGCCTAAATTTCACTGGCCTTCTTCGGGCATAAACTTAAAAAATCTCCTCAGTATGGGAAACACCAAAACCTTGTCCAGGCCAATATAGTAAGCGGCTGACCCAGCCACTAAAAGCAATATGGCAACGGTGTACATCATGGTGTTAATTCCCCCCGCTCCGGCTAACAAATAGTTAAAGTTCATCAGTGCACTGCCCAGCAATCCTAATAGGGTCAATGCGCCTAAAATAAGGCTTATCCCTACGAGGGTTTCCCCAATGGGTATAAGATAGGTAAATATCTTTGAAAAGGGCATAGCAAACCTTTCGATAAACCCTGCATACCAGCTGGGCACCGTGGCATATTGGCCAGCAGAGTTTGCTATGCTACCCTGAAAGAAACCGGAAATAGCCGTGCCAGCCTCGCTCCCTACCCAGGCCGGATCTCTCAGCTTTTCAATCCCAGACATAAGCCAGTTATATCCCAACCATACCCTCAGAATCGTCCATACAACTGTAAATCCCTTATGCTTAAATATTTTCATATAAATACCTCGCTACTCTTATTTAGTTTAATCCATTACACTATCTACAGATAAGCAATATGAAAACTAAATTAATCGGCATGACAATTGCGATAGTTCTATGCAATTTCATAAATATTAATTTTACAAATGGTTGTCACATAACATATAGTTTATTATCCCATTGCATCGTAGAGGTAATGAATTATTATCAAGCGGATGACTTCACCGATACAGCATCCAATAGCCATTGCCAATTTATTTAACTGACACAAGACATCAGCTTTACCGCTTTCCTATATATAACTAAATAAGTCAACTTTAAAACACGGTATCGTGCGTCTATAGTAATTATTTTTCACCTTTTATGGATTTTTATTCCGATGTTCCCCTGTAGCGAGGCTATTAAGACAAGACGATATCATCCCCCGGGTAATATACCTTTTGGAGGCATAGCCCGTGGGGCGGGGCGGTAGGCCCTGCCAGCCTCCTATCCCCCATCTTTATAATCTCCACTATATTGTTATAATCTATCTTCCCCTTGCCCACATATAAAAGGGTGCCCGCAATAATCCTTACCATATTGTACAAGAATCCATCGCCTAGAATATCCAAGTAGAGGAAGGGGTCCTGAAAGGTGAGCCGGGCATCGTATATGGTCCTCACCGTAGTTCTTGCAATGCTACCGGAAGCCTGAAAGGCCTTAAAATCCTGGGTACCCTTGAACATAACTATGGCCTTTTCCATTTCCCCCATATCCAAGGGTACCGGCACATGATAATAATAATCCCTGCCTATGGCTATCCCCTGGGGACCCGTTACCATGGAATACCTATAATGCCTGGCCTTGGCACAAAACCTTGAATGAAAATCGGACTCTACCTCTTCCGAACGGACTATCCGAATGTCCGGTGGGATCACAGAATTTAATGCAAAGCCGAACCTTTGGGGCGCAATGGAGGATTTAGTGAAAAAGTTGGCTACCTGGCCCCTGGCGTGTACGCCGCCATCGGTCCTCCCCGCCCCCTGAATCCCAATGTCCTCGCCGGTCAATTTAAAAAGCCCTTCCTCCAGCTCTTGCTGTATAGTCGGGCTGTTGACCTGACGTTGCCAACCTCCGTAGTTGGTCCCGTCGTATTCAATGGTCAGTTTTATATTTCTTTTCATTCTACAATCCCCCACGTCCGGCGAAGTCCCATATTATGAGAAGCGCAAACACCAGGGTAGCGGAAAGGGCAATATAATCCCCCCTGTCCACCTTCAAGACCTTCATACGGGTGCGGTTGTCCCCGCCCCTGTAGCACCTGGATTCCATGGCCATAGCCAGTTCGTCTGCCCTGCGAAAAGCCCCTATAAACAAGGGGACCAACAGGGGTACTAAGGCCTTGGCCCTTTGCAGGATATTGCCGCTTTCAAAGTCTGCTCCCCTAGCCATCTGAGCCTTCATTATCTTATCCGTCTCTTCCAATAAGGTGGGAATAAACCTTAAGGCAATGGTCATCATCATGGCCAATTCGTGGGAGGGAAACCTGATGGCCTTGAGGGGCCTTAGGAGACTCTCTATCCCATCTGTCAGCGAAATCGGCGAGGTGGTAAGGGTCAAAAGTGATGTTCCCGAGACCAGAAATACGAGCCTTAGGGCCATGAAAACCCCCTGCCTCAGTCCTTTCAGGGTCAATACCAAAAAACCCAACCTCCATATTTCGGTGCCGTCTGCGGTAAAGAAAACGTTCAGAAAAAAGGTAAGTAAAATTATAAATGCCAGGGGTTTTAACCCTTTTATCACATATTTAACGGGTATGCCGGAAACAGCAACTACGGCTGCTAAAAATAACAGTACAAAGCCATACCCTAAAAAGGTCTTGACAAAGAATATTAAAACTATAAACAAAAAGCTTATGACTATTTTAATCCTGGGATCCAGCCTATGGACGAAGGATCTTCCGGGAAAGTATTGGCCGATGGTTATATCCTTAAGCATCAGAATCCCTCCTTAAGGCCTTAAGTACAGCCTCCTTGGCCTTTGCTACGGTGAATATATCCTCGGGAACGTCCATACCCGAGGCCCTGAGCATCTTCATGAGTCTAGTTATGTTGGGTACTGCCAGTCCCATGTCATCAAGCCTTTGGGAGTTTTTGAAGATCTCCCCGGGGCTACCGTCCAGTGCAATCTTCCCCTTATTCATAACTATTATCCTGTCCACCAACTTGGCTACATCCTCCATGCTATGGGATACCAGTATAATTGTTAGATCATACTTTTTGTGTAGCTGGGCTACCCTGCCTAAAATCTCGTCCCTGCCTCTGGGGTCCAGGCCCGCAGTCGGCTCATCCAGTATAAGTATCTTGGGTTTCATAGCCAATACGCCGGCTATTGCAACCCTTCTCCTTTGCCCGCCGCTAAGCTCAAAGGGGGATCTGTCCTTCATAGAATCATAATCTAGCCCTACCAGTTCCATGGACTCTTTTACCCTTTGCTCTATTTCATGCCCCGAGCAGCCCAGGTTCTTAGGCCCGAAGGCGATATCTGAAAAGACCCTCTCTTCAAAAAGCTGATGCTCCGGGTATTGAAATACCAGGCCCACCTTTTGCCGTAGCTCCTTTAGACGCTTCGATTTATTTTCCACCGTAATATCATCAATCCTTATTATCCCGCTGGTGGGTTTTAAAAGTCCGTTTAAGTGCTGGACAAGGGTCGATTTTCCCGAGCCCGTATGCCCAATAAGTCCTATGAATTCACCGTCTTCGATTCTTAAGTTTACCCCATCCAAGGCGGCAGATTCAAATGGACCGCCTTCCATATAAACATGGGTCAAGTTATCTATTATTATTGACATAGCGCCTTCACCATCTCTTCCGCCGTCAATAGACCCGGAGGTATGTCTATTCCTTCCTTTCTAAGCTCGAAGGCCAATTCTGTTATCTGGGGGACATCCAACCCCAAACTCTTAAGCTCCTCAACCTTTATAAAGATCTCCTTGGGGCTTCCCTCCAGCACTACCTGGCCCTCTTCCATCACCAAAACCCTGTGGGCATCTATTGCCTCTTCCATATAGTGGGTAATATGGATTATGGTTATTCCTTCCTCGCGGTTGAGATAATGAATGGTCTCCATTACCTCCCGCCTTCCGGAAGGGTCCAACATAGCCGTTGGTTCGTCTAAAATTATTATCTCCGGCCTCATGGCTATAATTCCAGCGATGGCTATCCTCTGTTTCTGGCCCCCTGAAAGGAGGTGAGGCGCAAATTCTGCAAAGCCTTCCATGCCCACCTTTTCAAGGGAATCGTCTACCCGCGCCCTTATCTCTTCCGGGGGGTATCCCAGGTTTTCGGGGCCAAAGGCTACATCCTCTTCCACAATGGTTGCAACCAGTTGATTGTCGGGATTTTGAAAGACCATACCCGCCGTCTGGCGAATATCCCAGACCATTTCGTCATCGCTGGTATCCATGCCCTTGATTAAAATAATTCCTCTATCCGGTTTTATCAGCGCGTTAATATGCTTTGCCAGGGTGGATTTGCCTGATCCATTATGTCCGATCACGGCTATGAACTCCCCCTTTTTAACATCCAGGGAGACATCCTTTAAGGCCGCGATCTCCTCTTCTTCGTAGTTAATATAGCTAAAGCCCACATTGCTTGCTTCTATTATTGATTTTATGATACCCACCCCCTCTCTGATTCTTGAATACAACTGATTCCCCGTACCATCTATTCTACGGGCTTAATGCACGTTTTGCATAAAAAGGCTAACCTTGGGGATTTTTTTGGCGGCCTCGGAAGCTATCGTACATCACAATCCTACATCAAGCTCCAGCAATCCAACTTCCAACTTCCAACCTCCAACTTCTAACTTCCAACTTCCAATAGGTAAAAAGATGGATTAAGTTCCCCAACTTAATCCTCTCCCATCAAAAATATTTATCTTAAGTTAAACAAGCTCGATGATGACTTCCTCGGCGCCGTCCCCCCGGCGAGGTCCAAGCTTTAAAATTCTTGTGTAGCCGCCGCCTGAATTTAGTTCCTCGTTTCTCTTTCTGTACTTAGGGCCGTATTCGCTGAACATCTTCTCGATGAGGGGATGATTTACATCCTTTGTTCTCTCACGATAATCCTCTTTGTTCTCGTCCTTGCCCCTTATTTCCTGGTAATCGTAAAGATAGGCCATCATCTTTCTTCTGGCGTTCAGTCTCGAAGGAAGGTCATTTACTACCTCCTTTGTAACGGTCTGCCCTCTTTCGTTGTTCATCTCTTTAGTTACCTTGATGGTCTTATCATATTCCTTTATGGCCAAGGTAATCATCTTTTCAGCAATGCTTCTTACTTCCTTTGCACGAGCTCCAGTGGTCTTTATCCTACCGTGCCACAAAAGCTCAGTAACCTGGTTTCTAAGCAGGGCCTTGCGCTGGTCGCTGGGCCTGCTCAGCTTTCTATGTCCTGGCATATGAACACCCCTCCTTCACCTAAGGTCGCCCCGCAAAATGGGTTTTAGCGGAGCCTGTTGTACTATTCATCACTTTTTTTAAGGCTCAAATCCAAAACCGCCAGCTTTTGTTCCACTTCCTCCAGGGATTTTTTCCCCAGATTCCGTACCTTCATCATATCCTCTGCCGTTTTCTGTATGAGCTCGTCTACCGTATTGATACCCGCCCTCTTCAGGCAGTTATAGGAGCGAACAGAAAGATCCAATTCTTCGATGGTCATCTCAAGGACCTTCTCTTTCTTGTCCTCTTCCTTTTCCACCATAATTTCGACTTCATTGACATGCTCCGTTAAATCTATAAAGAGCATCAGATGTTCGTTCATGATCTTAGCCGCTAGGCTTGCTGCCTCATCAGCCTTTAGGCTCCCATTGGTCCAAACCTCCAGAGTCAACTTATCAAAGTCCGTGACCTGCCCTACACGAGTATCCTCCACATGAAAGTTTACCCTTCTTATGGGGGTAAATATGGAATCGATGGGGATAAGTCCTATGGGTTGGCCCGACTTTTTATTTCTTTCGGCGGGAACATATCCCCTGCCTCTTTCGATGGCTATCTCCATATAGAGCCTTGCGTCCTCGTTTAAGGTGGCAATATGCTTGTCACCGTTTAGGATCTCCACGCCTACATCGGTTAAGATATCCGCACCGGTCAGCTCCCCCGGGCCCTGGATGTTAACGGTAACCACCTTAGCCTCGTCCTGTTCCATCTTTATGACAAGTTCCTTAAGGTTTAGTATTATTTCAACCAAGTCCTCTTTAATGCCGGGTATGGTAGAAAATTCATGGAGCACGCCTTCAACCTTTATCGAAGTAATAGCGGCACCCGGCAGCGATGACAATAGAACTCTTCTCAGGGAATTACCCAAGGTGGTTCCAAATCCTCGCTCTAAGGGCTCCACCACAAACTTACCATAGGTGCCGTCCTCTTCTAATTCAATTAATTCAATTTTGGGCTTTTCGATCTCTATCATTAATACAAACCCTCCTCAAAAACTTTTGATCCGCTTATTCCGAGGGCAAACAATCCAGGAGTATTCATCCTATCTGGAATACAACTCAACAATTAAGTGCTCCTGAATTGGGACATCGATGTCTTCTCTAGCGGGCAGGGCAGATACTGTTCCTTCTAACTTTTCATAATCTACCTGTAACCAGGGCACTACCGTCTTGCCTGCGCCTTCTCTTAAGGCTTTAAAGTGCTCTATTTCTGTGGCTGCTTTTTGTCTCACCGCGATTATTTCGCCAACGTCGGTTAAGTAGGAAGGAATATCTACTCGTTTCCCGTTTACAGAAATATGGCCATGGAGTACGAACTGTCTGGCCTGGGCTCTGGATTCTGCAAATCCTAACCTATACACCACATTGTCCAGTCTTTTTTCCAACAGCTGAAGCAGGTTCTCACCCGTGATTCCTCTCATACGCTCAGCCTGACCATAATAGCGTCTAAATTGTTTTTCCAAGACCCCGTATATTCTCCTGGCCTTCTGCTTCTCTCTAAGCTGGATCCCATATTCCGATGCCTTTTTCCTTCTTTGGCCATGCTGTCCCGGCGGTGTGGGTCTGCGGGAAATGGCACATTTATCGGAATAACAACGATCCCCTTTTAGATATAGTTTGATTCCCTCCCGGCGACATAGCCGACAGACGGAACCTGTATATTTAGCCATCTATCTACACCTCCATCAAACTCTTCGTCTCTTCGGCGGCCTACACCCGTTGTGGGGAATAGGCGTAACATCCTTTATCATGCTGACTTCCAACCCTGTTGCCTGCAAAGATCGGATTGCGGCTTCCCTGCCGGCACCCGGACCCTTTACAAAGACTTCCACGGTTCTCAGACCATGCTCCATTGCGGCCTTGGCGGCGGTTTCAGCAGCCATCTGTGCGGCAAAAGGGGTGCTCTTTCTGGATCCCCTAAAGCCCAGCCCGCCTGAGCTAGCCCATGAAAGTGCATTGCCGGCCGTATCGGTAATAGTAACTATAGTATTATTGAAAGTTGAGCGAATATGTGCAGCGCCCCGTTCAATATTCTTTCTTTCACGGCGTCTTCTGGTTCTACGCACTTGCTTTCTAGCCATTTCTGACCCTCCTTATTTATTTCTGCGAATGCCAATGGTTCTCTTGGGGCCCTTGCGGGTTCTTGCATTCTGTTTAGTACTCTGTCCACGGACAGGCAGACCCCTGCGATGCCTAATACCGCGATAGCATCCGATCTCGCCAAGGCGTTTTATGCTAAGGGAAACCTCACGTCTTGCGTCACCTTCTACCGTGACATTTCTGTCGATATAATCCCTGAGTCTATTAACTTCCACTTCAGAAAGATCCCTAATCCTTGTATCGGGATTTATATCCGTTGCGGCCAATATTTCATTAGATTTAGACCTGCCTATTCCATAGATATAGGTCAGCCCGACTTCCACACGTTTTCCTCTGGGCAGGTCAATTCCGGCAATACGCGCCATCGTTACACCTCCATATTAATGATTATTCCATATTTT
>DASRNX010000107.1:0-4311 GCA_035647175.1 Clostridia bacterium
ATGGATGTCTAGGCAAATCATTTTCGTATAGAACATGGTTCTTCTTCATTAGGGAGCTTCATGTAGAAGAATAATCCATAGATAGGGTGTAAGACAGCAGGGGGACGCCCCTGTTGTTTTATGGCAGAATGGGGTGAATAAGATATGGCAAGGCCTAGAATACGTAGAAAGGTATGTTGCATACCAGAGAGTACACTTTTTGGACCCTTAGGGAACGTAGACTTAAACGAAGAAATAATTATGGCACTTGAGGAGTACGAGACCATTCGCCTCATCGATTTTGAAGATTTGACCCAGGAGGAATGCTCCGAGAGGATGAAGGTGGCTAGGACCACAGTTCAAAGGATATACAGTGATGCCAGGAAGAAACTGGCCCAGGTGCTGGTATACGGAAAGTCATTGAGGATTGAGGGCGGCGATTATAAGCTCTACGATGATGAAGAAAAGGCATATGGCTGCGGCAGGTGCCGCAGACGCAGGCAAGGCCAAGGTCAGGGCATGGGCTATGGCCAGGGTCCGGGCTATGGCCAGGGTCCGGGCTATGGACAGGGTCCGGGCTATGGACAGGGGCCGGGACCGGGACGGGGTCGTGGCTATGGGCAAGGGAGAGGCCGAGGATAAAAATTATTAATAAACGGGGAGGATAAAAAATGAAGATAGCGATACCGGTAAACGCAAAATCCATGGATAAAGGGGTATGCCCATCCTTTGGAAGGGCACCTTATTTTCTAATATATGACACGGAGACCAAACAGGGCGAGTTTATCGATAATAATGCGGCATCCAGCCAAGGGGGTGCAGGGATAAAAGCTGCGCAACTGATTGTAGACAGCGAAGCCCATGCATTAATTACCCCAAGGTGTGGCGAAAATGCAGCTTCTGTTATAAAGGCCGGGCAGGTTAAGATGTACAGGAGCATAGACGGTTCCATAGAGGAGAATATAGATGCCCTGCAAAAGGATGAATTATCAATTCTAGATGAAATTCAGGCAGGTTTTCATAATCACGGGGGAAGATAGGGTGAAGATAGCTGTTTTAAGCGGTAAGGGCGGTACGGGAAAAACGCTTCTATCCGTTAATATGGCATCAGCAATAGGAAATTCCCGCTATATTGATTGCGATGTAGAAGAACCCAACGGCCATCTCTTTTTTAAGCCCCAGAAGGTCACCAGCCGGGAGGTCGCGGTAAAGATACCCGTCGTAGACAAAGAATTGTGTGATGGATGCCATAGATGTGTAGATTTTTGCAGATTTAACGCCTTGGCCTTAGTGGGAGATAACTTGATGGTATTCGAAGAGATATGCCATTCCTGCGGGGGATGCCTTTTGGTTTGTCCTAAAGGGGCATTGAAGGAGAAGGAAAAGGCTATTGGTAGAATAGAATGTGGTGTGTCTGGGGGGGTTCAGGTGGCTACCGGTATATTAAACACCGGGGAGGCATCGGGAGTGCCGATAATCGATGCTCTACTGGACACGAAATGGGATCCCGCAGAGTTTACCTTTATCGATTGTCCCCCGGGCAGCGCATGCATCGTTATGGAAAGCATTAAAGATGCGGACTATTGTATATTGGTAGCAGAGCCTACCTTGTTTGGGGTTCACAACCTAGATATGGTCTATGAGCTGGTAAAATTGTTTAATAAACCCCATGGGGTAGTAATCAACAAGTATTTTGATGGTGAGAATCCCGCGGAGAAATTTTGTATTGAGAAGGGAATAGATATCTTGGGCAAGATCCCCTTTGATAAGGAATTGGGAGCAATGAATTCTGAGGGATTAATCGTCGCCAGGGAAAGCGAAAAGTACAGGCAGATATTTATGGACTTACTTCAAAAAGTCATTGGGGGTGTACACCATGAAGCAGCTGTTAATCCTCAGCGGTAAAGGGGGTACGGGCAAGACTACCATAGCCAGCGCCTTTATTAGCCTTGGCCGCCTCAGGGCCTATGCAGACTGCGATGTGGACGCCCCCAACCTGCATTTGGTTATGAAGCAGGATGCAGAGCCTGCTAGAAAGGACTTTTTTGGTCTTGATAAGGCTGTTATAGACCAGAGCCAATGCATAAAATGCGATATTTGCAGGCAGAACTGCCGATTTAATGCAATAAAGGCGGATGAGGGGTATAGGGTGGATTATTACGCCTGTGAAGGCTGCAGCGTATGCGAATTTGTTTGTCCCCAGGGGGCTATCTCCATGGAACCCGCCGTTGTCGGGGAATTGATGCTGTATGCCGGGCAGGATACAATTTTTTCTACCGCTCAGCTGAAGATGGGCAGCGGTAATTCGGGCCTTTTGGTAACAGAGGTAAAAAAACAAATAAAGGACGGGGATATAGCCGCGGATCTGGCTATCATCGACGGTTCCCCCGGTATCGGATGCCCTGTTATAGCCTCTATAACCGGCGTGGATATGGTTTTAATAGTTGCCGAGCCCTCTATTTCAGGGATCAGCGATATGGAGCGAATCATTAAAACCGGCGAGAACTTTCAAGTCAAGATGGCGGTATGTATCAATAAATACGATACAAACCAAAATAATACAGAAAAGATAGAGACCTTTTGCAGTGAAAAAGGAATCCCCCTATTGGGCAAAATCCCCTTTGATTCACAGGCTATATGGGCTACAAATAGCGGCCGGAGCATCACCGATATAGACTGTAGAGCTGGCCATGCCGCTAAAGATATCTTTGAGAGAACCATGGGGATATTGTTTGACTAATCGTCATCCGACAACATTAAAAAGACAAAGGAGACAATCTCATGAGCGAAAATTGTAACAAGGACTGCGAGAGCTGCGGCGAGGAGTGCAACGAGAGGACTGCCCCCAAGACTGACTTTAGGGAAAAACCCCATGAGCTCAGCAATATAAAGAAGGTAATCGGGGTTGTAAGCGGAAAAGGCGGGGTTGGAAAGTCATTGGTGACATCCATGCTTGCCGTAACTATGAATAGGAGAGGACATAGCACCGCAATTTTGGACGCTGATGTAACAGGACCGTCCATAGCTAAAACATTTGGAATAACGGGGAAGGCTACGGGGAATGAGATGGGGATGTTCCCCATTAGGAGCACTACGGGGATAAATATAATGTCAATAAACATGCTCCTGGCAAACGAAACCGATCCTGTCATATGGAGAGGCCCTATTATAGGCGGCACCGTTAAGCAGTTCTGGACCGATGTCATCTGGGGAGATGTGGATTATATGTTTATAGATATGCCCCCGGGAACCGGGGATGTTCCCCTGACTGTTTTTCAATCCATAGCCATAGACGGGGTTGTAGTTGTAGCCTCACCCCAAGAACTAGTATCCATGATAGTGTCCAAAGCCGTAAAGATGGCGGAAATGATGAAGATACCCATAATAGGCTTAGTTGAAAACATGTCGTATTTTGAGTGTCCCGACTGCCATAAAAGACATGAAATATTCGGTGAAAGCCATATAGATGAGATTGCTCATGAACATAATATAGAGGTCTTAGCCAAGTTACCTATGGACACAAAGATTGCCAAGGCCTGTGATAGGGGTATGATCGAACTGTATGAGGGCGATTGGATGGATGATATCGCCAAGGTACTTGAAGAGCAAATTCGAAAGTAATATATAAGGAGGGATTTACATTGAAGATAGCTGTAGCCAGTGAAGGCAAAAATATTACCCAGCATTTCGGGCATTGCGAGAACTTTAATATCTATTACATAGAGGATAAGAAGATAGTTAAAAGTGAATCGATTCCCAATCCGGGGCACAGACCGGGTTTTTTGCCCAACTTTCTAAATAATCTGGGGGTGAATGTTATTATCTCAGGCGGGATGGGCGGCGGAGCCGCAGAGATTTTTCGTGAAAACGGCATTGAGGTAGTAACAGGGGCCAGGGGGGACGCAAAAGAAGCCGCTGAACAATACTCTAAGGGCAATTTGGAATTTACCGGTCAAATCTGTGACGAGCACAATAGATGATCCCTCAGAGTGGGAATTTTAGGTCCATGGTAATGCCATCATACCCTAAGACGGTATTGGGGAAAACATCTGTTGCATTTTTAAAATAAAGCTCCGGCTCATCCATTGCGGGACTAAAATGGGTGAGCCAGATCTCTTTTACATTACCCCTAACGGCCAATTCCGAGGCTTCTCGAAAAGTCATATGCTTATTCTCTATAGCCTTTTGAAGATTCCCGTCATCTCCGTAGGTCCCCTCGCATACGAGCAAATCGCTTTCATTGACAAAGGACGGTATGGTATCAATAGGCCGGGTATCGGTAATATAGGTTAGCTTTATCCCCCTTCGCCCTAGCCCCGGCAGACCAAAGAT
>DASRNX010000108.1:0-3976 GCA_035647175.1 Clostridia bacterium
GGGCGGTGTAGTGGACAATCTGAGCCAAATTTTGGACATCTCCGTCAAATCAGAACAGAGGATTGCTGTTCCCAGCTATGAGGGGGCCCTAAACTATAGGTTTGCCGAGCCTCTCCAGGAAAAGAAGTAGTGGGGGATGCAGATGAAAATAAAAAAGGATATTTGGATACTGACCTTTGTTGGGATACTGGCAGGCTTCTTTGTAATAAGAGCCTTCGATGCCCAGCATCCACAGCTGGGATTTAGCAATATGCTCTCTCCCCATACCCTGGACCGATATTTCCAAGACAGATCCATAGCCAGGATAGAGCAGTATGTCAAGCATACAAAGGCCCTTGAAGAGAGTAGGGACCTCTTGTTGGAGGAGATCAGGGAGCTGGACAAGATCAAATCGGAACATGAGGAAATAGCCGCCGCAAGGCTGGACAAGGGGGAACAGATCCGCCGGGAGTTACAAGATAGCAGGATGGTGGCGGGGATGTTGGACATCGAAGGGCCGGGTGTGGAGATTATCGTGGATGACAGGAAAAGGGACACCATTTTAGACAGCGATTCGGATATGATCGGGTACTTTATAGTGCACGACAGCGACCTTCTCGAGGTGGTAAATGAGCTTAGGGCAGCGGGGGCGGAGGCGGTGGCCATAAATGGCGTAAGAATTACCGGATCGTCCAGGATCAGCTGCGGCGGGCCTACCATTAACGTGGGAAAGGAACAGAGGTTTACCCCGCCTTTTGTGATCCATGCCATCGGCGATCCAGAGGCCTTGACCTCCTATTTTCAGCGGGAAGACAGTATCCGCCAAACCCTATTGTTTTGGGGATTGAGGTTTGAAATGAAGCAGAAGGATCCGGTTCTGATACCGCGCTTAATTGGAGATACAGATTTTAGATATGCGAAACCTATAAGGGAGGATGAATAGGATGTTACTTCCAATATTGGGGATTATCGTTGGAATTGTACTGGGGCTCTTATTGCCGTTACATATCCCAATAAGCTACGCGTCATACATGTCTATTGCTGTCCTGGCTGCTCTGGACTCGGTGTTCGGCGGAATACGGGCCAAGTTCGAGGACAGCTTTGAATCCGATATCTTCATCTCGGGATTTTTCGGAAACGCTTTTTTAGCGGCAGGGCTGGCATACATAGGGGACAGGTTGGATGTACCCATATACTTGGCCGCTATCTTTGCCTTTGGCATCAGGCTCTTTCAAAATTTTGCCGCCCTGCGCCGACATTTTTTAGCATACCTGCGAAGAAGGTCCGGAATGGGCGGGGAAAAATAATTTATAATGTTATTCCGTTTTATGGGGATTTATGATAACATAATAAATATATTAAATATTTCGATCTTAACGCAGTTGCACTGAATGATCTTTAGGATTCTTCGGCAATAATAACGAGACGGAAAGATGTCCCCCATTTCTATAAGTGGCGGATTCCTATTAGTCGAAACAGACGACGGGTAAAAATCCCCCGTCTCGTTGAAACCAGTGTGTTGCAATTGCAGGCAATTGCTTCCGATGTTTTAAGGGACATTTTTCTGTTGTACAAGCCGATATATAGCCGATTGTTTGATGAAAAAGGAATTAGGGGAGGAAGGGAAATGCTGGAATTCGATATTGATATGGATCAATTTGCTCATATAAAAGTGGTTGGCGTTGGGGGTGGCGGAAATAATGCCATAAATAGAATGGTTCAGTACGGATTAAAGGGTGTAGAATTTATTTCCATTAATACGGACAAGCAGGCATTACATATATCCCAATCAAACCTGAAGATACAGATAGGGGAGAAGCTGACCAAGGGGCTGGGCGCCGGAGCCAACCCGGAAATTGGGCAAAAGGCCGCAGAGGAAAGCAAGGAGGATATCCAACTGGCGCTGGAAGGCGCGGATATGGTGTTTATTACCGCCGGTATGGGGGGCGGCACCGGTACGGGGGCTGCGCCTGTAGTAGCCGAGACAGCAAAGGAGATGGGAATTCTCACCGTCGGGGTGGTCACCAAGCCCTTCCTCTTCGAGGGACGACAGAGGATGACCAACGCTGAGAGGGGTATAGTAGAGCTGAAGGAAAGGGTGGATACCCTTGTGACTATACCCAACGACAGGCTGTTACAGGTTATAGAAAAACGCACCTCTATGCTTGAGGCCTTTAGGATTGCCGACGATATTTTAAGGCAGGGCGTGCAGGGAATTTCAGACCTAATAGCCGTCCCGGGTTTGGTGAACTTAGACTTTGCCGATGTGCGTACCATAATGAGAGAAAAAGGCCTTGCCCATATGGGCATCGGAAAGAGCAGCGGTGACAGCAGAGCCATGGATGCCGCCAAGCAGGCCATCCAGAGCCCCTTACTTGAAACTACCATAGACGGGGCCAAGGGTGTTCTTCTCAATATAACCGGCGGGGACAACTTAGGCCTCTTTGAAGTCAATGAAGCGGCGGAACTGGTGGCCCAGGCGGCCCACCCCGATGCCAATATAATCTTCGGCGCTGTAATCGACGATTCATTGGAGGACGAGCTCAGGATTACGGTTATAGCCACAGGTTTTGAACAACAAAAAACCCAAACTTCCGGGGAGCTTAAGAGGAGTAAGGGCAGGGTAGTAGAGCCCCAGTTTCAGCAACAGGAGCATCAAGAGGACGATCTGGTAATCCCTACCTTTTTAAGGCGGGGAAGAAGTTAGGCAAGGCCCAATAAAAAACCAATAAATATCCGGCACAAAACTTATGGATAACAACCATGTGTAGAAACAAGTGACAATAAAAGAGATTTTTGTCGCTTGTTTTTTTTATACGAGCACACAGTTCTACAATATTTTGATACAGGGTGTTATATAATAAGGACAAAACGTGGAGAAAGTGTGGTCGTGGTGTCCGTTGAGTATAGGTACTTAGATGTAATATGGCTGGATAATTTCATCATGAACTATATACTCTTATGGACTGTATCTAAGGTATCTAAGGATAAAACACCCCAATGGAGATTATGTATAGCATCGTTTATAGGTGCTGTATACGTTGTATTATTGATTATATCAACGAACAACATACTGGATTTTCCCATCACAAAGATGATCCTATCCGTCTGTATGGTATTGATAGGATATAGGTATACGTCCTGGCCCAGGCTCTTTAGACTTATCGGGCTATTCTACGGTATAACCTTTGCTTTTGGAGGAGCCGCCTTCGGGGTATACTTCTTTACCAAGGATATACTCACCATTAAAAAGGGGGTATTTTATCTTAAGAATTTCCCCGCCAAGATTATACTCACGTCGTCTGTGGCAGTAGCCATTTTAATCCGCTTATTATGGCCTAAAATACGGAAAAGATGGCTGTCCTCGGGTCTAATCTACAGCATCAACATAAGGTGCGGGGAAACGGATTTCATAATAAAGGGGCTCTTAGATACCGGGAATTCCCTGTATGACCCTGTCACCCAAAGTCCGGTGATTATTGTAGAATATTCTAAAATACAAAAGGCTCTGCCGACGGGGATAAGGGATATCTTTATGCAGAGCAGGGAGCATGATTTGGATTATGTAGCGAAAGTTATTTCGGGAGCCCAATTTAATCCCGATTTTCGCTTAATCCCCTATTATGCCGTGGGCAAACCGGGCGGATTTTTAATAGGTCTAAGGCCCAATAGGGTTCTAATTTCCCTTGGCGGGGATTGGCATATGGGCGGTGACATAATTGTTGCCCTATATGCTGGGGGGCTGTCAAGGGACGGAGAATACCACGCACTTATTCATCCGGAGATGGTCTGTACAGATAAGCAATAGGTCAACTAAATTTATCGACATGATAAGCACAACGGGTTTATGCACTTTCATGTCGCAGCATATATAAATCAGGGAAAATGCTTTACGACACCCAAGGCGTATGAAAAACCTTTGTCGTAAAGCACATATCTACTTGATTGTTAAAAGGAGGACAACGATATTGAGTAGAATTTTTATTGATAAGATCAG
>DASRNX010000109.1:0-4525 GCA_035647175.1 Clostridia bacterium
GGAGGATTTTGTATATTTCGAAGGTGGGGAAATTCTAAAACACCTTTATGTAACAGAAGTTTTCAAAGAGGCCCAAATCATCCCCTTAATATATGCAACAGCTCTGCCCAATGGAGTCGCCTCTAGAGACACCTATGATTATTATGCCGACCGTATTTTAAAGATACTGAGTGAGAACAAGGATGTAGATGGTGTGTTTTTGCATCTTCATGGGAGTTTGGCGGTTCAAGGCTTAGGGCCCGACGGGGATTTGGGTTCCGGTGAATATGATCTTATAAAAAGGATAAGAAAACTCATAGGCAGCGATCCTATCATCGGCTTGGCACTTGATACCCATGCCAATACAGATCCTAGGCTGCCTAAACTAGTTAATGTCATGAGAAATTATCGCACCGTCCCTCACCAGGATCAGGATGTTACAGAGCAAGTAGTGGCAAGGCATATGATAGATTGTATCAAAAACAAAAAGAAGACGGTCCCCCAATTCGTGCGCCTTCCCTATGCAATTCATCCGGAAAAAGCCCTCGGTCGGGAGTGGCCCTTATCCGAGATATTTGCACGACTGGATGAAATGGAGAAGATGGAGGGAGTATCCGTTGCAACATTGGGCATCGGTATGATCTGGTGTGATTGCGAGACCTTGGCAAGCAATGTAGCGGTGACCCCATCCGAGGACCGTTATACACGAAAAGCGGCTGAGCTAGCTAGGGAACTAGCAGACTATGTATATTCATTTCGAGATAGCTTTGAATTTAGTCAGCTTCCGTTATCCCCCTACGAAGCGGTGAAACAATCCATAGATTATAAGGGTTCCCCAGTCTTTGTTTCAGATTCCGGTGATAACACTACCGGCGGGGCAGTAGGGGATCATACCATTTTGCTGCGAGAATTTCTAAACTCCCCTGACTATAAGGGTAAGAGGATAGCAGTTACAGGCATTTGGGATGAAAAGGCCGTCGCCCGGTGCATGAAACATAACGAAGGCGATGTAATTTCGATAAAGATAGGCAGGAACTATGATGACAACACCAAAGCGGTAGCGGTGACCGGGACATTAAAGAAAAAGGGCCACCTGTATGGATTTATAGGTCATGAAAAGGATGCGGTAGGTGCAGCCGTTACAATCTCTATAGGTTACTTAGACATTGTTTTAATCGATAGGCCTGGCTCCTTTATAACGATTGGACATTTTAAGGGATCTGGTTTAGATATAGAAGATTATGATGTTATTGTCGTCAAACAGGGATATTTGTTCCAAGAATTAAGGGAACTGGCAAAACTGGCTATCTTGGCTTTGACCCCAGGGGCAACCAATCAAATAATAGAAGATCTAGAGTATAAACGCATAGTACCGCCGGTCTATCCGCTTAAGAAATTAGGGATATAAGGTAGCATTTAACCAATACAGAGAAGAGAAGGTGTATAGAATGACAGAAACCCGGGTATCCACGAAAAATCCTGATTCACAAATCGCTCCGGCGAAGGATTATAGTTTAACCGTCAACGGGGAGGAGGTCTTTGTTTATTCCTGCGATGTGGCCAATTATGCTGTCCTTTCTGGCCAGGGAAGTATGGAAGTGGAAATCACATCCGTCAACCCCTTTAAGACCGTAAAGGTAAGGCCATTAATTTCTAAAATAGCGCCTATGGTAAAGGGCAATAAGGTATCCTTTACCATAGGGGGTCCCCAAAAATTGAGCATAGAATTTGATGGCGACATATTGAACCCCCTATTCATACTAATCAATCCAGTGGAAAAGACAAAACCCAATAAGGGCGATGACAAGGTCCGTTATTTTGAATCCGGAAAGGTGTACGATATCGGTCAAATGGAACTGCATGAAGGGGATACCGTTTACATAGCCGAGGGAGCGGTAGTATACGGCTCATTCTGCGCCTATAGGGCCAACAACTTGACCATAAAGGGCCGTGGAATACTAAACGGCAGTAAATGGCATAGGCAGGGCAGTGCACAACGGCAGCAGATGATAAAGCTGGTGGAATGCAAAAACGTAACCATCGAAGGCATAACAATAGTGGACGGACCCAACTGGCATGTCGTGCCCATCGCCTGTGGGGATGTTGCCATTAGGGATTTGAATATAATAACCTTCGTTATGACCGGCGACGGCATTGATGTGGTGGGCAGCGAGAATGTCAGCATCAATAATTGCTTTGTAAGGTCCAACGATGATTGCGTGGCTATAAAGGCGGTTGACTATCAACACGAATCCGGACACAAAAATGTAAAGGACGTGAGGATATCGGACAGCGTATTTTGGAATGCGGAGTTTGGGAATGCCCTGGAAATAGGCTACGAAACCCGGTGCGACGAGATTAGCAATATAGTTTTTGAAAACTGTGATGTCATACGCAGTGAATTCGAGGGCTATGAGTCCGGCGGGACCTTTACCATCCATAACGGCGACAGGGCCCATATAAGCAATGTCAGGTATGACAATATCAGGGTGGAGGATTCCAGGGAAAAACTCATTGATATCAAAATACTTTTCTCCCAGTACAGTCGTGATGAGGAAAGGGGCCAGGTCAGTAATATTACTTTTAACAATATACAAGTCGTTGACGGGCCTTTTCCGGTTTCAATTGTTCGAGGATACGATGCAGATCACATGATTAGGGATATAACTATTAAGGATATGACAGTACATGGGGAAAGGATTAGGAGCGCAAACCAGTGCAGAATGGTGGTAGAATTGTCTAAGAATGTAGACTTCGAATAACAGTTTACGTTTCTCACATTGAGGTTCTAAGCCTACTCGCATCCCATATTAAGACGAAAGGGGAAGAAACAATCATGGACAGACCAAACGTATTGCTCATTACCGTGGACCAGATGAGGGGTGATTGTCTGGGGATATTGGGACATCCCCTAGTGGAAACACCCCATTTAGATACCATGGCCCATAGAGGGGTCATGTTTACCAACGCTTATACGGCGGCACCCAGCTGTATCGCCTCCAGAGCAGCTATTATGACAGGGCTCGCACAAGGAAATCACGGAAGGGTCGGTTATGAAGATAAGGTCAGGTGAAATTATGACCGTTATATGGCCGGAGAATTTGCGGATGCAGGCTATCATACCCAGGCTGTTGGGAAGATGCATGTCCATCCCCAAAGATTCCTATGTGGATTTCACAACGTATTGCTTCATGACGGATATCTTCATGCCTACAGAAACAAGGATGTTAAGGCTTCGGAAAATTGGTTTAACACGGACGACTATCTGCCCTGGTTGAGGGAGAAGTTGGGCTATGATGCCGATATCATCGATACCGGGCTTGACTGTAACTCATGGGTCGCAAGGCCATGGATGTACCCCGAACACCTTCACCCTACCAATTGGGTTGTAAGCGAATCCATAGACTTTTTAAGGAGGCGGGATCCCAGTAAACCCTTTTTCCACATGATGTCCTTTGTCAGGCCCCACTCACCCTTGGATCCGCCAAAATACTACTATGATATGTATATAGACGAAGATATGCCCGACCCTCCAACAGGGGATTGGGAAGTCCGGGACAATGACATGCAGGACCCGCTGGTCTATAACGGATTTGGCGGCAGGTTAAGTAAAAAGGCTCTAAAGAGGGCAAGGGCAGGCTATTATGGGAGTATCACCCATATAGATCATCAGATAGGCCGATTCTTGCAAGCCCTGCACGATGCGAATGTCCTAAACGATACCATTATCCTGTTTACTTCCGATCATGGGGATATGATGGGGGATCACGACTGGTTTAGAAAATCCCTGCCCTACGAGGGGAGTACTTCAATCCCCTTTATCATATATGATCCGGGCAACAATCTGGCGGGGTTAAAGACCGGCACATCCGTAAATAACGTAGTTGAACTAAGGGATATTATGCCTACCTTACTCGATGCCGCCGGCATAACTATACCCGATGGCATTGATGGGAAAAGTGTATTAGCCCTAGCGAGGGGCCGTGAATCTGAATGGAGGGAGTATCTCCATGGCGAGCATTCCTTCGGGTCCGCCTCAAACCATTATATAGTCACCGAAAGGGATAAGTATGTATGGTATTCCCAGACAGGGCAGGAACAGTATTTCAATCTTCACGATGACCCCCAAGAATTGCATAATGCAATAGATGATGTAAAGCACAAGGACAGGATAGAACTTTTAAGGGGGCACCTTATTATGGAACTGAGGGACAGGGAGGAAGGCTATGTAGCCGGTACACAATTAATAGCGGGCAGACCCATAAGAAGCAGCCTTTCCCATATTAAGAACTGATGGGTACCCATAAGAAGCAACCTTTCCCATATTAAGGATTGATGAGGGTTTTTTAAAACTGGGACCGCCCATGGAGCCAATTAGGAAAACGGTTGTCAAAGAGTACAGGCTGGGGTTACAGGAGATATGATGATTACTATACACCGCCTGTTATTTGACCCGAATAAATAATGTAAAATACTATTATGTTCTGAATAAGTCAGACATACCCATGGGCTGGGTCTGTCTTATCCGTTAAGAATAATTAAAAAA
>DASRNX010000110.1:0-8995 GCA_035647175.1 Clostridia bacterium
GCTATAGAGAATTGGATCCTTGTATAAATGGCTTTAAAATTAGACTTATGCTGAAGGTCTTTGAAGAACTACAATTTATAAGGGTTGATTCTGATAATAAGTATGTTAAGATCCTATATCATAAGAACCCAAGCCATCAGAAGCTATGTGAGAGCGATCTATTTGCTTACTATAACCGGTGGATTAGCGGTGTGGGCTTATTTCCTACGGGAGATAAGCATAACATAAAATGAATCGCAATTTTAAGGAGGAAATTTCATGAATCTCATGGATAAAATCAGGATTATCCCGGATTTTCCTAAAACGGGTATCAGTTTTAAGGATATAACTACCCTACTACATGATAGGGAGGCCTATAAGTACACCGTTGAAAGCCTGGTGGGGGTTTGTAAAGAATGGAATCCGGATCTGGTAGTTGGCCCTGAGGCCAGGGGCTTTGTAATTGGTGCTCCTCTGGCCTATGCATTAGGGGTTGGATTCGTGCCGGTCCGAAAGCCCGGAAAGCTGCCGGGGAAAACGGAATTATTTGAATATGATCTGGAATACGGGAAGGATGCTCTGGAAATTCACAGTGACGCGATAACGAAAGGTCAAAGAATAGTCATAGTCGATGATCTGCTGGCCACCGGGGGTACGTCCTTGGCAACAGCGAGACTTGTAGAAAGACTGGGTGGCATAGTGGTAGGGATGACCTTTGTAATTGAGCTTTCCTATCTTGGGGGAAGGGAAAGACTGGGGGATTATAATATACACACATTGGTCCAATATGAGGAGGATTGACCCGCCGAGAAGCTATGGTATTTCGCTATTATCGATAGACCTAAGAATCTTTTGAAGTTTCAGAAGGCTTGAATTCCCCACATAGCTATCTAAGACATTGAATAATGTGTTTTCGAAACTTCCCTAATATAATTAAAAGGACGTATGGGAGATGGTGGAATTTAATGAAAAATTGGATAAATTAGAGGCCAGGGCGGAACAGCTATTTGGACATGAGGGTATGAGGAAGGTTATGGATGCCTATACCTTTGCTTTTGATGCCCATAAATCCCAACTGAGATCTTCTGGAGAACCCTATATAATCCACCCCTTGGAGGTGGCGCAGATACTTATGGAAATGGGTTTGGATATAGACGCCGTTGCGGCGGGTCTGCTCCATGATGTTGTAGAGGATACCGGGGTCTCAGTAGAGGAGCTAACGATCTTGTTTGGGGCTGAAGTGGCAGGGCTTGTGGATGGGGTTACCAAGCTGGGTAAGATAGCTTACAAAACCAAGGTGGAACAACAGGCTGAGAATCTTCGAAAGATGTTTTTGGCTATGGCTAAAGACATAAGGGTTATTATCATTAAGCTGGCTGACCGTCTCCATAATTTGAGGACCCTCGAATACGTCGATGAAGAAAAGCAAAGGGAGAAGGCCTATGAGACCCTGGAGATCTACGCTCCCCTAGCTCACAGGTTGGGTATTTTCAAGATCAAGTGGGAACTCGAAGATACTTCCCTTAGGTATATAGATCCCAACGGGTATTATGACTTAGTTGAGAAAATAGCAGTGAAGAGAAAGGAAAGAGAGAATTATATACAAGAGATTATAGAAACCTTGGAAGTAAAGCTGGGGGAAATTAGTATCGAGGCGGAAATAGAGGGGCGGCCCAAGCATTTTTATAGCATATATAAGAAGATGTATATGCAGCATAAGGACTTTGACCAAATTTACGACTTATTAGCTATAAGAATTATTGTCGACACGGTTAAGGATTGTTATGGTGTCCTGGGAGTAACGCATACCCTATGGAAACCTATCCCGGGAAGATTCAAGGACTATATCGCTGTCCCTAAACCCAATATGTATCAATCCCTTCATACTACGGTTATTGGGCCAAGGGGCGAACTCTTCGAGATACAGATAAGAACGTGGGAGATGCATCGTACTGCTGAATACGGAATTGCCGCCCATTGGAAATACAAAGAGGGCAAAAAAACCTCCACGGAATTGGATCAAAAGTTGGCATGGCTTAGGCACCTATTGGAATGGCAAGGTGATCTAAAGGATCCTAGGGAATTTATGGAGACCTTGAAAATCGACCTATTCACCGACGAAGTATTTGTATTTACACCAAAAGGTGATGTAATTGATCTGCGTAAGGGTGCCACTCCATTGGATTTTGCCTATGCTATTCATAGTGCTGTCGGAAATAAATGCACCGGTGCCAAGGTAAACGGTAGAATTGTGCCCTTGGACTATAATTTGCAGACCGGGGATATCGTGGAAATCCTCACGTCATCATCCAGCGGGGGACCCAGTCGGGACTGGCTCAATATAGTCAAGACCAGCCAGGCGAAGAGCAAGATAAGACAGTTCTTCAAGAGAGAGGGCAGGGAAGAGAACATTGCCAAGGGTAAGGAAATGCTTGAAAGGGAAGCCAGAAGACAGGGGTACTCGCTCTCTCAGCTACTGCATAAGGATTGGTCGGAATCTGTATGGAAAAAATATGGCTTTCATTCTGCCGAGGATATGTATTCGGCCCTAGGTTATGGGGGTATCACCACTAATCAAATTTTATTTCGATTGATAGATGAGTACAAGAAGGCCAACAAACCAGATGTCGAGGATCTAATTGAAAAGGAAAAAACCAAACCCCAAAAAGAACATGCCGGTAATGACAAAGGTGTTAAGGTGAAGGGCATTGACAATATAATGGTCCGTTTTTCAAAGTGTTGTAACCCGGTCCCCGGGGACGATATTATAGGCTATGTTACTAGGGGCAGGGGAGTATCAATCCATAGGAGGGATTGTATAAACTTACAGGACCCTTCCGTAGAAAACCATAGGCTTATTGAGACTAGTTGGATAGATGAATACAGCGCATCCTTCAGTTCCGAAATACAAATCCTAGCCAGGGACAGACAGATGCTCTTGGCCGATATCACCAAAGCTATATCGGATATGAAGATAACCGTTACCGCGATTAGCGCGCGTACCACAAAAAACAAACAGGCTATAATCAATATAATGATGGAAATTAATGACGTGGAACAATTAAAAAGAATAATTAAGCAGTTTAAACGGGTGGATGAGGTCATGGATGTATTTAGGGTAAAAGCATAGGGGGATTTAGGGAAGCAGGATATTTTATAACAGACATTCTGCACTTAAGTCCGGGGGATGCGATACATCACAATTAATAAGCCGGGAGGATATATCGATTAGATGCGAAATCCGGCGACGTAACTCATCCTATAGCGAAAGCCTTTTTTAATATACAGGAGTGATTTTATGAGGGCGGTTGTACAACGCGTAAGCACAGCCAGGGTTAGAGTGGGGCAGGAGATAACCGGACAAATAGACAGAGGCCTTTTGGTTTATTTGGGCGTGGGGATACAAGATGAGGCAAGGGATTTAGACTATATCCTTGACAAGGTTACCAAACTCAGAGTTTTTGAGGACCAAGATGGCAAGATGAACCTTTCAGTTGAAGAGGTTGGGGGAGCCATACTGGTTATATCCCAATTCACTCTGTATGGGGATTGTAGAAGGGGTAGGAGACCCAGCTTCACCGATGCGGCGGGTCCTGATAAAGCCGAAGATTTTTATAACCAATTTATCCATAGAATAAGGGAGATGGGCATCAGTGTAGAGACAGGGATTTTTAAGGCCCATATGCATGTAGAATCCCTAAATGACGGCCCTGTCACTATCTTACTAGATAGCAGGAGAACCTTTTAGTTTTTGGAGGAAATCAACTATGAAGATAATAGCTATGCCTGTGGGTATATTAGGTGCTAATTCATATATTATTTATCACGAGATAACCGGGGATGCCGTTGTTATAGACCCCGGCGGTGACGGCGAAACAATCCTTGGGGAGATAAGCTCCAGGGAGCTTGAGGTTAAGTATATATTGCTGACCCATGGACATTTTGATCATATCCATGGGGTAGGGTCGTTAAAGGAAAGAACGGGGGCTAAGGTTGCGATTCACAAGGAGGATGCAGGTTCTCTAGGGGATATCCATAAAAACCTTTCCTCCTTTATGGGGGTTGAATCGGTGCAGCCTGAAGCCGACATAATGCTGGAACATGGGCAAAGGCTTGAGTTCGGGGACATTATTCTCAAGATTATCCATACCCCGGGCCATTCACCCGGGAGCATATGCTTAAGGTTCGATAATATTGTTTTTACCGGGGACACTCTCTTTAAAGGTTCCATAGGAAGGACGGATTTGGTGGGTGGGGAATTGGGACAAATTCTTGGTTCCATCAAGGACAGGCTTTTAACCTTAGATGATGGGACTATTGTTTATCCCGGCCATGGGCCTATGACCACAATAGGCGATGAAAAGCTGACCAATCAGTTTTTAAGGGGATTGATTTGATTTGACCATATATATTTTGACCTCGATACAAGAATATTCCAATGAGTTGGCGGAATTGGCTAGGGCTTTTTATCCCGGTAGGGTGGTAAAAACGGATACTGGCAACCCGGAGGATTTATTGCCTGGGGATTTGCTCTTCCGCTGCGAATTTCAAACGGTGGGGGATACCACCAAAATTGCTGTGAAGCTCTTTAAAGGTATGGAAACCTCCAGTGTTTTTTCTAAAACCCATAGATTAAGACCTGATACTACTCCTATGACCAAGAGGAGGGACATTAAGAACTGTATGAAGCAGATGCTCTATGATATATTAATGGACCTCACGGATCGTAGCTTAGATTGGGGGGCCCTAACTGGTGTTAGACCCACAAAAATAGCTCATGGGCTCATAGACGAGGGTCTGGATAGGAATAAGGTTTTAAAACTCCTATACGATGATTACAGGGTCAGTCAAAAGAAGGCGGAACTATTGCACGGCATAGCCAAAATCCAACGTCCCTTCTTTTGCGGAAATCACCCAAACAGAATTTCCGTATATATAAACATCCCCATATGCCCTACCAAATGCCTTTACTGTTCATTCCCATCAGCCACCATGGATCAATGTGCGCATTTAGTGGACGATTATATCACTGCCTTAGAATATGAGATGGAAACCATGTCCATATTGGCTAGGGAAAAGGGGATAGAGGTTGAAACGGTATATATAGGTGGGGGCACACCTACTTCTTTGAATACGGTTCAGTTGGAAAGGGTCTTACGGGCAGTTCGGGAATTTTGGGGATGGAGTCCATGGAAGGAATACACCGTAGAAGGCGGAAGGCCCGATACCATGTCTGGGGATAAGCTGAGGGTGTTAAAGGATCATAGTGTCACTCGCATCAGCATAAACCCCCAGAGTATGAACGATAAAACTCTGGGAGCAATCGGGAGAAATCATAAGGCCCATGAGATCGTCGAATGCTTTTATAGAGCCAGAGATGTAGGGTTCGATTGCATAAATATGGATGTAATAGTGGGTCTGCCGGGCGAGGGGATAGAGGAAGGGCGCCGTACAATGGGAAGCATAAAAAAGCTCGCCCCCGATAATCTCACCGTCCATACTCTGGCCGTAAAAAGGGCATCAAGGCTTAAGGACAATTTGGAACGATTTGCACTTACCGACGAGAGACTTGCGGCTGGAATGATGGACATCTTTTATGAGGGTGCCGGATCTATGGGGATGAAACCCTATTACCTGTATCGCCAAAAATATATGTTGGGGAATATGGAGAATGTAGGGTTTGCTACACCGGGAAAAGAATCCATCTATAACATGCAGATTATGGAAGATCGGCAAACGATCTGGGCATTCGGAGCAGCAGCTATTACCAAGGTGATTTATCCTACCATGGGACGCATAGAACGGGCTGCCAACGTTAAGAACATCGGTGATTATATTGATAGGACAGAAGAGATGGTGCAAAGAAAGCTGAAAATATGCACTTATTCCTGAAGAGGAGGTAAAGTATGAATATAAAGGCACCAAGGGGAACTAAGGACGTATTGCCGGATGAGTCCTATAGATGGCACTATTTAGAGGGGATTATTCGGGAAATAACTCAATTGTTTGGATACAAGGAAATAAGAACCCCGGTATTTGAGCATACCGAGCTGTTTGTGCGGGGTGTAGGGGATACGACAGATATAGTACAGAAGGAAATGTATACCTTTTTAGATAAGGGCGACAGGAGTATAACCTTAAAGCCCGAGGGTACAGCGGGGGCCGTACGCGCGTATATAGAAAACAGTCTCTATGGAATGGCGCAACCCGTCAAGATGTATTATTTAACCCCGGTTTTTAGGTACGAAAATCCCCAGGCGGGGAGACTCAGGGAGCATCATCAGTTTGGAGTTGAAGTATTTGGGGCCAAGGAACCGACTATAGATGCGGAAATAATTATGTTGGCTACTAAGCTCTTTGAAAGGTTAGGACTCAGTGGACTGGAACTCAATATAAACAGCATCGGATGTCCCCAATGTCGCCCTGGCTACCATGATGCCCTTAGGGAATACCTGAAGGGTCATCTTGGGGAATTATGCCATACATGTAATTCGCGATATGAGAGAAATCCCCTTCGGATACTGGATTGCAAAACAGAAAAATGCAGTGCCATAGTAAAGGATGCTCCGATTATTTTAGATTACCTATGTAAGGAATGCAGCGCCCACTTTAACGGGCTACAGGATTATCTCAAGGCGGCTTCCGTGGAATATAATATAAACCCAATGATAGTAAGGGGATTGGATTATTACAGCAAGACTGTATTTGAGATAATCTCTACAGAAATAGGTGCCCAGGGGACAGTGTGCGGCGGGGGCAGGTATGATCCCCTGGTCAAGGAATGCGGAGGTCCGGATACTCCCGGAGCCGGATTTGGTCTGGGGCTGGAGAGATTATTACTAGCCTTAGACGGACAGGGACTGGAGATACCTAAGGCTCCGGGAAGGGATGTTTTTTTTGTGACCATAGGTGAGGCTGCCAGAGACAAGGCCTTCGAACTTCTGGATACCATGAGAAATGAGGGGATATTAGCCGACATGGATCATGTGGGAAGGGGAGTGAAGGCCCAGTTTAAGTATGCAGACAAGGCAGATGTTACCTGGGTATGCATATTAGGGGACGATGAACTCAGCAGGGGCGAGGTTAAGGTACGGGCCATGGCCGACGGCAGGGAGGAAACTGTATCCCAAGCCAATCTGGCTGAATATTTTAAGAGCAAAAAGGAAAGGTGAAAAGAGATGGGTGAATCTATAAGTGGGCTAAAGAGGACTCACATGTGTGGGGAACTTACATCCAATGATCTGGGCCAAAATGTGGTTCTGATGGGATGGGTACAAAGACGAAGGGATTTAGGGGGGTTGATTTTTGTTACCCTCAGGGATAAAACCGGGATAATCCAGCTGGTATTTGACCAGGACGAATCCAAGGCCCTGTTCCATAAGGCGGCCAGGCTACGCAGCGAATATGTTATTGCGTCCGCAGGCGAGGTTATAGCCAGGGCACCTGAGGCCATAAACCCCGATATGCCTACAGGCAGTATTGAAATAAAGGTTAAAGAGCTAAGAATTTTATCCGGGGCTGAGACCCCGCCTTTTTATATTGAAGACAACATCAACGTTGGGGAGGCGCTAAGGTATAGATATAGATACTTAGACCTTAGAAGACCGGAGATGCAAAACAACCTTTTGGTAAGACACAGGATTGCCAACTCCGTCAGGGATTTTCTCAACGGGAAGGGGTTCATGGAGATTGAAACCCCCATGCTGACCAAAAGCACGCCGGAAGGTGCCAGGGATTATCTCGTGCCAAGCAGGGTTCATCTCGGGAAATTCTATGCCCTACCCCAGTCACCCCAGCTCTTTAAGCAGCTCTTGATGCTGGCCGGCTATGACAGATACTATCAACTGGCAAGGTGCTTCAGGGATGAGGATTTGCGGGCTGATAGGCAACCGGAATTCACCCAGATCGACATTGAAATGTCCTTTGTAGAGATAGAGGATATATTGGCTATTAATGAGGAAATGATTGCCGACGTATTCAGACGAGTGCTGGGCATCGAGATTTCACTACCCCTCAAACGGATAACCTATAAGGAGGCCTTGGAAAGGTATGGCCTTGATAAGCCCGATACAAGGTTTGGGCTGGAACTTATGGATGTCAGTGCTTTGGTGGCTGATTCGGACTTTAAGGTATTCTCCAATGCGGTTGGGTCCGGGGGCAGCGTCAGGGCTATCAATGTAAAGGGATGCGGAAACAAATTTTCTCGGAGGGAAATAGATTCTTTGGGCGAATATGTAAAGGATTATAGGGCAAAAGGCCTGGCCTGGATACATTACAGCGAGGATGGGATAAGGTCGCCGATAGCTAAATTTTTAGCCCGGGAAGAAATGGATGCAATTATAAAATACATGGATGCTGAGGTTGGGGATCTTCTATTGTTCGTTGCAGATAGGGATGAAATTGTTTTCCAGGCTTTGGGAAATCTGAGACAGAAACTGGGAAGACAGCTGGATTTGATACCAACTGATCGATACGACCTCCTGTGGATTACAGAGTTTCCACTATTCGAATATGACGAGGGGGAAAACCGCTTTGTCGCGAAACACCATCCCTTCACCTCACCTATGGATGAGGATATAGATCTACTGGATACACGGCCTGGGGAGACTAGGGCGAAGGCTTATGATATGGTTTTAAACGGCAATGAGATAGGCGGCGGCAGTATAAGGATTCATGATATAGAGGTTCAGGAAAGGATGTTCAAGGCATTGGGGTTCACCCTAGAAGAGGCGTGGGAACAGTTTGGGTTCTTGATGGAGGCTTTCAAGTACGGAACACCGCCCCATGGGGGAATTGCTTATGGACTGGATAGAATTGCTGCCCTCCTTGCCGGAAGACCTACCATCAGAGATGTTATTGCGTTTCCCAAAGTCCAGAATGCGTCGGACCCCATGACCAACGCTCCCACAGCGGTAGATTCAAGGCAATTGGAGGATTTGCATATTGCAATTGCAAAAAATGGTGAGGATAAGGATGTTTAATATATTTTTAATTGGTTAACTATAAACTTATAGTG